>JBBKVQ010000230.1:0-14679 GCA_037968515.1 Bradymonadaceae bacterium | reverse complement strand
ATCGTGGGTGGGATCGTTGTCGGGGTGGTCACGCTAGTCGGCAAGGTCTTCAAGAAAACCCCAGCAGAAGCGCATTAGGTCGACTCTTGCTTCTTCAAAACTGCCCAATAAATCACGTCTCTGAAGTCTCGTTTAGCGGCCTCCACCAGAATCTTCACTTCTTCCAAGTCACCTTGAGCCAGCTCAACGATCGATGCCCAAGTGTTGTCTAGATTGTACTGTGACTCGGCCATCACATGTTGCAGCGTGATCGATTCCAGTTCCCGAAATGCAACGATTTGCTCCTCTTCGGAAAACTCCCGAGCGATCCGAATTCTTAGCTTTTTGTTGATCAATTCTGTGCCCTCGAATCGTGGTCTATCTTATCATTTTGCCTCAGAACATGTGTGATGTCGCGACAGGGAAACACTCGTCATGTCGATGCTGCTGATTCTATTTGGCTGTTTGGTTGTTGGGGCACTGCTTAACGCATTTTATTCTCGGGCAGCGACGCTCACGTCTGTGGCACGCACGTGGGTGATTTACGTCGCGCTTCCGGCTGTGATTCTGAAAGAAATCCCGTTGATGCAGTTCGGCCCAGACACTTGGTTGGCGCTGTTCGGAGGGCTGTGGGTTTTTTGCGGGGCGGCTGTGTTTTTCTGGGGCTGTGGCAAGTTATCTGGATGGTCCCGCGCCACCATCGCGTGCTTGATTTTGACGGCGGGCCTTGGCAACACGAGTTTTGTCGGGCTGCCGGCAATTCGAATTTTGGTTGGGGAACACGGAATCGGACCGGCGTTGGTCTTTGACCAGGTCGGGTCGTTTTTGCCCCTCGCGGTGGGTGGGGCACTTTGTGTGGCTTGGGGTCAGGGGGAAAATGTCGATTGGTGGAATGTGCTTAAAAAGCTGGCCACCTTCCCCCCGACGCTCGCGCTCGCCGCGGCGTTGGCATTGAATTCGGAAATCATCGCCCCGGCCTTACCGGCGCTGACGCTGGTGTCAAAAACACTCAGTCCGGTCGCGTTGTTAGCCGTCGGTTTGTCGACCTCTTTGTCGCGAATTGTGAAGGTCCGCGAACTCGGGCTTGGCTTGGTCTGGAAGCTAATACTTGCGCCACTTGGCGTGTTGGGGCTGGCTCAAGCGCTCGGCACGGGCGACCTGTGGACACAGACCACCGTTTTGCAGGCCGGCATGGCCCCCATGGTCACTGGTGGCATCGTCGCAGCCTCTGCCGGCTTAGAGCCCGAACTCGCTAGCCGCATGGTTGTGGTTGGACTCTTTGTGTCCGTCGTGACCTTGCCACTTTGGAATCTAGTCTTGGGCTAGCCGGGGTTGGCTAGTCGCGACCGTCGGACACGGCCACTGCTGCCACCACGTAAGCGAGCGCGCCTGCCGCAAGCAGGGCGGCGAAGCCCAGTTCTGTGGCAATCAGGATCGAGGTCGCTGAAGCAAGCACACTGGCAAATCCGTTGACCCCCCAGGCGACGGGCAGCAATGAACTGCGGTGGCCACTTAACATCCGCATGCCAATCGGAAACGGCATCCCGAGCACAAAGCCGATGGGAACCACAAAAATCAACGACCCCCACAATGCGCCCCAGCGCCCCGAAGCAAGTGCCATCGGGACCACAATATGCGACATCTGACCAAGGACCAGCAATGTGGCTCCCGCCGCCAACACGACCCATCGCGCCGACCGCGTCGGCAAGCGCTGCGACACCGCCGAACCTATCCCGGAACAAATTAATAATCCTGCCACGACCACACCAAAGGTGACGGTCGGCGACCCCAGGAACACACCCAGACGGTGCACTAAGCCAAGCTCGGCATACATGTAGCCAAAGCCCAAGGCTGCAAAATAAGCCGCTACCTGGGACAAGGAGCGCACATCACCGCTCCAAATTTCGCGGCGAACCCATAATGGGATAGCAATGGCTGCCGCCGAAAACAGCACCACCACAAACAACAAGACCAGCAGCGATACTTCGCCTACCGGCGCGTTCTCAAGCGCCAACCGGCCTTCCGATCCGGCGGAAAAAACGCGATTGAAATCACTCCAGGTTAGGTCAAACCAGCTTCCGCGGAATTGAAAAAACGGTCGGTCATCTGTCGCCAACGGATATGTGCCGGGTCGAAATGCGCTCGCCAGCATGGGGTCGGCAACGCCGTCACCCCAAAGAATCTCGCCGCCGTGCGCCTCGACCTTGGCCTTGATACCCCGAAGAACCTCCGGGTTCTGCGCGATCAGCACTCCAGCTGTAAACTCCTTGCCCGGTGGAGCCTTGCTGCGCAAACGAACCGCAATAATACGTTCCTCTGGTGCCTGTCCTCGAACCCTCAGGGCAGCTGCCGCATTTGCAATCACCCTAGGAATCTGAGTCTCGGGTCGGGTGATAAAAATCACGCCTCGGGCCGAAAGCCGTTCTAGATACAAATCAAACGCCTCCACCGTCAGCGTGTAGGACTCCGCAAGATTCATCGCCCCGCTGGCTGACGCCGAATTCGAAATCGTGTGGGCGCTCACAATCACGTCCCAGGTTTGTTGATGCTGCCCTAGGTATGCGCGCGCTTCGGCGGTTTCCAGTTCGACCCTTGGATCGGCAAAAACGTGTCCAGACCACTCCGATTGCGTCCCAACCACCAAGTCAGTGATCGCCGGATTCAGCTCGATCGCGGTCACTTTGGAGGCCCCGTGAGTCAGGGCACAAGCGACTTCCCAGCCGCCTCCTGACCCAAGAACCACCACCGTGGGAGCGTCCATCAACGAAAAGGCCAGACATGTGAAATCGCGAATCGGTCTAAAAGAAGAGATAGCCTTGCTGATCCGAGGCAGCCGCGTCACGGCCACGCCAGCGTCGATCAGAATCGCCCGCTCCATGGGATGGGTCGAAACGACATCCACACGGGACAAAGAATTCCAGCGGGTCTCGAGGTTTCGGGTCGAATCTTGAAGTAGAACCGCAATTTCTTCGCCCTCGTACAGCTTGTCGCGGGTGATGCGAACGCCGACAAGATGCGGCAGCACAAACATCGAAACCGAAGCCAGAATTAGGACGACCACACTGGCCATTTTGCGGTTCATGAACAACGCGCCAAGCGCGGCAAAAACGGCGGCCCCAAGCAACGCGCCTTCGCCCCCGACCAGCGAAAACAGCACCAGAGTGCCAAGGGCAGCAAATCCTGCGCCCAACAGATCTGCGGCGTAGAGCCGGCCTGCTTCGGCAGCCCCGTTGACGAGCAGCATGCCAACAAAGAGGCCGTTCAGCAGAAACGGAGCCATCATGGCGATAACAAACAACGCACCCCACACGATCTGAATCGGCTCGGTTCCTATCCGAAACGGGTCGAAAGGGACCACAGCCAAAACCAGATAACCGCAGATAACCGACCCGGCGAGCAAATGGGCGATGCGAGCCGCCCGCGGCTCGAACCCCTCGTCACGTGTCAGGCTAGGGCGCAACACCAGCAACACGCCGGAAAGCCCAAATCCGAGCACCGCCAGCGAAACCACAAGGAACGCAAAATGATACCAGAGCACCACCGAAAGTAGCCGAACCAAGGCCACCTGAAACGCGACCCCAGCCATCGCAACGCAGGCTATCGCTGCTGTACGCGGTACCAGAAGCTGCTGGTTATGATTGTTTTTTTGAATATCTGGCAATTTGAAATCGTCTTTGCAGGACTTCGCTATCTGACACGATCTTGACCACAAATCCATGTTCTGGTCTAAACCAAGACTTGGATTCAAAGACCTAAACGGGGAACTAACATGAAGACACGCTACCTTTCACTACCACTAGCCTTAATGCTTGCCGGCGGATGTGTGAAATCGGACAACACGAACAATAATACCGGCACGAACAACAACACAAATAATACCTCGCCAGACTGCATCGACAGCGACTTTCAGGGTGTATTCGACGGCAACATCGAAGGCGACATCACGTTTTGCGGAACGGTCTTCATCGAGGATAGCGTTTATAACTCGGCCACAGCCACCGTCACGATTCGGCCCGGAACGGTATTCAAGGTCAGCGTCGACAAGAAAATCGAGCTCGGCTGGGCCGGAAAAGACGCGACACTCAACGCCGTCGGAACCGCCTCGAACCCAATCATCTTCGAAGGCACCACCGACGAGCCAGGGCATTGGTATGGCCTTCTGCTCAATGACCCAGTCGCCAGCAATACCGTCCTCGACCACGTGATCGTGCGAAACGCCGGTGGCAGCGATAATCCTGCAATCGAAAACCGCAGCGAGCGCGGCATCACGTTTAAAAACGTGACGATCGAAGGCTCGGCAGGAATCGGCCTTGCGTCGGCATCGTTTAAAGCCGGCAGTGAAAACCTGAACGTTATCGATTCGGTCGGTCCAGCTGTGTCGTTAACCAACTCACTTGCGATCACTGAATTCCCGCTTGGTGGCTTGTTCGAAAACAACACCAAGAACTACGTCGCTCTGGACTTCGACTCCATTGATGATGACGTCACGTTCCACGACGTTTCAATCCCCTATTTGATTGTGCAGGGTCTGTATAATTCCGCCGATATTACCGTGAATGTTGACCCGGCGGTTCGATTTAACGTCAACGTCGACAAGCAAATCGAGTTTGGTTGGGCTGGCAAACCTGCCAACGTCAGATTCAACGGCACTGAAGCCGACCCCATCGTTTTCCGTGGCGCTACCGAAGAACCCGGCCACTGGACTGGCATTCACTTGAACGACCCGGTGGCTTCTTCGAGCACCCTGAGCTTCGTGCAAATCTGGGACGCTGGGGCCGCAGGTGAGGTCGCCCTTAGAATCGAATCACCAGTATCGTTAAACGACGTGACGCTGGCGAATAATCAGGCTGCGTCGATTTCGATCAACGAAGAAGGCCTTTCGGCAAGTTCCGCAAATCTGGTCATCGAAGACACAGCGGGCCCATCTGCCGAGATTGACGCCAACGCGCTTTTCACTCTGCCCATTGGCGGATCTTACGGCTCGGGCGACGCCTACATTGATATTACCGACGGCGGGTTTAAGGTTGGTGGAACAATTTCCAAGATGGATGTTCCCTACCGAGTTTCAGACAGCCTCATCAACAACGACACCGCGATTGTAACGGTTCAGACCGGCACCCGTTTCGAGTTTGGACCCGACAAATACTGGGAGCTTGGATGGGCTGGGAAAGAGATGACCCTCGAGGCCGACGGCGTGGAATTTGTAGGCAGTGATGAAACCGCTGGGGCTTGGGGTGGAATCCGAGTTAAGGCCCCAACCACAGGCACGTCGTTTATCCGTAACTCGACGATCAGCCATGCTGCCGACTACGGCATTCAAATCAGCAAAGACACCGGCTTTACCTTTACAGGAAACACCGTGAACCAGACTACGGGCTACTGCGTTGAAAAAGAGAATGCCGACACGACCGACTACGCTGCCGACAACACGCTGAACTGCACACAGGGCGCTATCAGGCCCTGAAGAAACACTGAAGAAAACACTGCAAAAAAGGCGCGCCGATCCGGCGCGCCTTTTTTATTTCTTGAGCTAGCTTGGGATATCGCAACACCCGGGCAGCAACTCACGAATGATCTGCAGAGTTGTCGAAGCTTTCTCGATAAAGTCCGTGGTGTTTTGAACTTCAATTCGATGGGGATGAAGTCGCCACGCCTCGAAGATATGTTCGTCCATAATCTGGGCTTCTTCGGGCGACTCGTTTCGCATCTCGTTTTGCTGGTTGTAGCCGTTTTTCCGCGAGGGCGTGTGCATGTGGACGACCGCAGAATAGCGGGCCGTTTCTTGAGCTAGCGACGTATCGAATTGGTCAAAAAAAGTGTCTTTGGCGCCGTTCCAGTAGGCAAGCCCGTCGACCGTTCCACGATCGCAAAGCACCGCCGCGACGTCGGTCTCGTTGTTCAAAATCACCCGTTCGATTTCCCGCTGCCAATGGAAAATCACGCGTTGGGCTGCCTTTGCAGCCTCGCCGTTCTTTCGTGGAAACCCATTGCTAAAAATGATCGAGGCTGCCTCTGGTAACACTGCGATATGTTTGCAAAACGTCCGGGTGGCCAATTCCAGAACCGCAGTCTTTCCCGCACCGGGACCGCCAGTTAAAGCAATCATCACGGGTTGATGATTCACAAGAGTGCAATTGCAGAGTGCCGAGCCGCGCCGTATCGAATTCATATCTTACCTGTGATTTAGTACGCCGGACGCCTGCCTAGCATGATGTTCCCGAGCCTATCGCGTGCCCAACGCGTAGTCATGCGTTAAACAAAGAAGGCATCAACTCTCCAATCGACCCGCTGTTTCCCGTGACATTTCGGGCAATTTGTGCCAATTTGAAGCCACCTAACTTAATTGATATTCGGAGCTCCGATGAATAAAGTGTCCGCCGTGGCGCTAGCTTTTATGTTTCTTGCGCTCTCAAGCGTTGCAAACGCTCAGACCTTTCCAGCCGACACTGCCTGGTTGCCCATCGTGCGAACGGTCAACAACATCACGACCCCTGTAGGTGATGTGACTGGAGACAGCCAAAGTGAGCGCGACATCGTGGGAGACGCATTGCGTCCAGCGGTGTACATGGCAGCCGACGCGACCTACCTTTACACCCGCATTCGACTGAATGTTACGCCAGCCAGAACCAACGGCACGCTCTCACCGTTCTCGTGGGGTGTACTCTTCGACACAAATAATGATTTTACGGGCTTCGAAGCCTTGTCGATGGTTTCTGGGATCAACAACCCTGACGACGTTACCGTTCAACTCAACACGGTTCAGGGGACCGTCGGGTCTCCAAATGACAGCGCGGAAATCAAGCTTTTGATCGGTAACTTCGGTGTGTTTGGTCGCGTGGTGACGGCCTGCACTCAGGGCGTCACGCCTGCGCCTGGCTGCTTTTCTTCGACCGACGACTTCTTCTTGGATTACGCGGTCACTTGGGCAGCCTTGGCTCAAGGCGGAGTTTTCCCGGGCGACCAACTTCGCGTGATCGTCGCAAGCGGCAACAGCGATAACGCCTTCGCGTCGGACCTTGGCGGCGTTGGCACAACCATCGGCGCTTTGATTTCAGACCCGTTCTGCATCGACAGTGATAACGATGGGGTCAACAATTGCCTCGAAGACCTCAACGGCGACGGAATCCTCGATGAAGACACCGACGGCGACGGCCTTCCAAACTACAACGATCCCAACGACGACAACGATGCGCTCTCAACGCGCCTTGAAGACACCAACGGCAACGGCAATTGGTTTGACGACGACTCCGACGGCGACGGCATCCCTAACTTCTTGGACCGTGATGACGTGGCGCCCTTCGTCAACATTACGACGCCAGCCAACGGCGCGATCGTAAACACTCCCACAACCTCGATCTCAGGGACCTCCGAACCGGGATCCACGGTCAGCGTCCGAGTTGACGGCGGAACCGCTATCGTCGTTGTGGCAGATGCCATCACCGGCGCCTGGACGGCGAATTTGGGCCAGACGTTAAACGATGGCCCACATTCTGTGGCAGCTACGGCAACGCGTCGAGGCCTGACCTCGTCGACGTCGTCGACATTCCAGCAAGACACGATCCTCCCGGCAGTGGCGATTACTTCGCCGGCCAACGGCTCTGTAATCACTTCAGTGACGCCCACAATCACGGGGACCGCGGAAATCGGATCAACTCTGCGGCTTTCGATCGATGGCGGCCTGCCGGTCACGGTCACCGTTTCGCCGACAGGCACCTGGTCCTACCCCGTTCCTGGCGCACTCTCGCCCGGCAGCCACACCGTGATCGCCACGGCCACAGATGCAGCCAACAACGTGGGAACGGCGACTTCGACCTTCATTGTCAACATCAACGAATGTTTGTTGGCGATTGATAATTGCAGCGTCGATGCGACCTGCGCCGACACCCCGCTTGCTTTTACTTGTACCTGCAAGACTGGTTTCGCCGGCGACGGCGTGACCTGTAACGACGTCGATGAGTGTGCGACCAACACCGATAATTGCGATGACTTGGTTAGCTGCACCAACACCCCAGGCTCTTTCACCTGCGGCTTGTGCCCTGCTGGATACAACGATGTTAACGGCAACGGCACGTTGTGCGTCGATGTCGACGAGTGCGCCACCAACACCGATAATTGCGATAACCTAGTCAGTTGCGCCAATACACCCGGCTCGTTTACCTGCGGATCCTGTCCAGCGGGTTACACCGACATCAATGGCGACGGCACGTTGTGCCTCGACATCAATGAATGTCTCGCCTTCCCCGCACCCTGTGATCCGCTGCTAACTTGCGTAAACTCACCCGGTACGTTCTCGTGCGGGTCCTGCCCAGCAGGCTTCTTCGATACCAATGGCGACGGCTCACAATGCGATAATATCGACGAGTGCGCGGACGGCACCGACACCTGTGATGCACTTGTGACCTGTACCGACACGGTTGGCAGTTTCACATGTGGCTCGTGTCCTTCTGGGTACCTCGATGTAAACGGAGACGGCACACGCTGCGACGATATCAACGAATGCGTCTTGAACACCGATAACTGTGATGTTTTGGTCACCTGCAACAACACCGCCGGCGGTTTCACCTGCGGCTCATGTCCGGCCGGCTACGAAAACACCAACGGCGATGGCACGCTGTGCACCGATATCGACGAGTGCGTTACGAACACAGACAACTGCGATGGATTGGTGCTTTGTACGAACCTTCCTGCGACCTTCACCTGTGGTGCTTGCCCTCTTGGCTACGACGATGTGAATGGGGACGGAACGCTGTGCACCGACATCAACGAATGCGATATCAACACCGACAACTGCGATATCCTCGCCGCCTGTAACAACACCCCCGGAAGCTTCGTGTGTGACCTCTGCCCTGCTGGCTACGACGATGTGAACGGGGACGGAACGCTGTGCATCGACATCGATGAATGCACCGATAACACCGACAACTGTGATGCGCTGGTCGCGTGCACCAACACCCCAGGCGCCTTTACTTGCGCGGCTTGCCCAGCCGGATTCACGGACGTGAACGGCGACGGAACGCTGTGCCTGAATATTGACGAATGTGCCGATGGTACCGATGCGTGCGACGCCCTAGTGACTTGTACCGATGTACCTGGAACGTACGTCTGCTCGCCCTGCCCGACGGGTTACGACGACGTGAATGGCGACGGAACGCTTTGTACCGACATCAACGAATGTGTCGCTGGCACCGATACCTGTGCTGACGAGGTCCTGTGTGTGAACAACCCCGGTGCGTTCTCGTGCACCCCATGCCCTGATGGCTACACCGACGTCAATGGCGACGGAACGCTGTGCACGGACATCGACGAATGTGCCGATAATACCGATAACTGTGATGCTCTGGTGACCTGCACCAACGTGATTGGTGGCTTCACCTGCAGCACCTGCCCCGACGGATACACAGACGTCAACGGCGATGGCACGCTCTGCGAAAATATCGACGAATGTTTGCTGAACATCTGCGATATCTTGGTGACCTGCACCGATTCGCCAGGCAGCTTCACGTGCGGCGCATGTCCTGCCGGATACACAGACACAAACGGCGATGGAACGCTGTGCACCGACATCGATGAATGTGTCGCGATGACCGACAACTGCTCCGACGAAGTCGCGTGTGTGAACGAGCCGGGCTCGTTCTCGTGCACCAATTGTCCTGCCGGATACACCGACACAAACGGCGATGGCTCGCTTTGCGAAGACATCGATGAGTGCCTCCTCGCCACGACCTGTGCTGGTGAAGTGACCTGCACGAACTCCCCCGGCGGCTTTATCTGTTCGCCGTGTCCGAACGGATACACCGACGTGAACGGCAATGGCACGGTCTGCACCGACATCGACGAGTGCCTCGTCGCCACGACCTGTGCAGCCGAAGTGACCTGTACGAACTCGCCAGGCAGCTTCATCTGTTCGGCGTGTCCTTCCGGATACAACGACGTCAACGGCGACGGAACGGTCTGCACAGACATCGATGAATGTGCAGGAATGACCGACAACTGCGATGAGCTTGTGGCCTGTAATAACACGCCAGGCAGCTTCACTTGCGGCACCTGCCCGCAAGGTTATGAAGCCACCAACGGCGACGGTACCCTTTGCACCAACATTGATGAGTGCACCACTGGAGCTGATGACTGTGACGAGAACGCTCAGTGTACGGACACACCTGGCTCGTTCACATGTGCATGCAATCAGGGATACGAAGGCGACGGCGTGAGCTGCACCTTGACTGACGGCCCGACCATTTTGACCCCGACAGAAGGAATTGTTCTGGCGAACGCCAAGCCCAAAATCACGGGTACGGGCGTGGCGGGCTCCACGATTCAGCTCTCGATCGACGGTGGCGAATCAGTGGACGTCGAGGTCGACGAAAACGGCGAGTGGGAGTTCACACCTACAACGGCCCTTACCGATGGAGAACACACGGTCACGGTCACTGACGGAACAAACGAGGTCGCGGTCACCTTCACGGTCGATACGACCGCACCGGTGCTCACCGTGGATTCGCCTAAAGACGGCCAAATCCTGACGACTCCGCCGAAGACCGTCAGCGGCACATCGGAACCGGGTGCTGTGATTGTCGTCGTGATTGATGGCGTGGAAGTTGGAACGACCACCGCCGACGAAGACGGCAACTGGAGCGTCGATGTGACTGGCATCGAGCCTGGGGCACACACTCTTGAAGTGCGAGCCACGGACTCGGTTGGCAACACAACCGTGAGCGAGACAGCGTTCACGGTGGCGGATACCAACGACTACGAGATCAGCGGAGGCTGCTCATCAGCCGAAGGCTCAGGCGACTTCATGGTGCTCCTCTTGGGATTCGTAGGCCTCTTCATCCGGCGTCGCCGGGTGTGATGAGCCGGGCTCCTGCCTGAAACTTTGATTGCCACGCTGCCGGTCTCTTACCCGGCAAATTCGGCCGCACGTCTAAATGGCCTGCGGCCGTTTTTTTGTCGGTAATGAGATTGGAAAAAAAAGGCAACTATCTTGAAGCGCACCGCAATTCATGGGAGCGTTTCCACCTATAGATAGATTGAACTGTTGGAGTCCCCAATGAATAAAGTGTCCATCACGACGCTCTTGCTCGCTATTTTTGTATTTTCAAGCGTAGCAAGTGCCCAGACATTTCCTGCCAACAGCGATTGGTTGCCAGTTATCCGCACGGTCAACAACGTGGCGGCGCCCGTTGGCGACGTCATCGGAGATGGTCAAAATGAACGGGATATCGTCGGCGACGCTGTGCGGCCGGCAGTTTACATGGCAGCCGATGCAACCCATCTTTTCACACGCATCAGGCTGAACCAGACGCCAGCGAAGGGAAATGGAGGGGTCGCGCCATATTCGTGGGGCCTCATTTTTGACACAAATAATGACTTCTCGGCTTTTGAAGTCCTGACGATGGTTTCGGGAATCAATAATCCCGATGACGTCTCAGTTCAGCTCAACACCATCCAAGGAACTCTGGGCTCGCCCAGCGATCCCGCCGAAGTCGTCGTTCCGGTCGGCCCGTTTTCGACGTTTGGGCGAGTCGTGAAAGCCTGCACCCAAGCGACCGCGACTGCACCCGGCTGTTTTTCCTCAAATGATGATTTCTTCCTGGACTATGCGGTCACCTGGGCGGCGTTAGCTCAAGGAGGAATCTTCCCGAGTAGCGAGCTTCGCGTGATCGTCGCGAGTGGCAACAGCGACAACGCCTTCGGGTCGGATTTAGGTGGCGTCGGCACGTCGATTGGCGACCTGATCTCGGACCCAATCTGCATCGACAGCGATTACGATGGGGTCAACAATTGCCTCGAAGACTTGAACGGCGACGGAATCCTCGACGAAGACACGGACGGTGATGGCATCCCAAACTACCTCGATCCGAACGATGACAACGATGCGCTCTCAACTCGCCTCGAGGACACCAACCTCAACGGCAATTGGTTTGATGACGACTCAGACGGCGATGGCATCCCTAACTTCTTGGACCGTGATGACGCTCTGCCCTTTGTCGTCATTACAACGCCGGCCAACGGTGCGCTTGTAAACACGCCAACTTCCTCGATTTCGGGGACCTCTGAACCCGGAGCCACGGTACGTGTTCGTGTCGACGGCGGGACCGCCATTATAGTGGTCGCGAATGCCATCACCGGTGTTTGGACGGCAACTCTGGACCAGACGCTCAACGACGGTCTTCATTCTGTGGCGGCCTCAGCTTCGCTCGCAGGACTGAGCGCTTCGACGGCATCGACCTTTCGACAAGACACGATTTCCCCGGCGGTTGCGATTACCTCACCGACCAACGGGTCCGTGATCACGGCCGTAACGCCGACCATTACAGGTACTGCAGAGATCGGCTCAATCGTGCGCGTCTCGATCGATGGCGGCTCGTTTGTAACCGTCACGGTTTCAGCGACAGGCACGTGGTCCTATCCGGTTCCTGGCGCCCTTTCGCCAGCCGCCCATACCGTGGTGGCCACGGCCAGGGATGCCGCTGGCAACGTAGGAACAACGACCTCGACCTTCATCGTCAACATCAATGAATGTCAGCTCGGACTCGATAACTGCAGCGTCAACGCGACCTGCACCAACACGACCCTTGGTTTTGACTGCACCTGCAGGGCCGGTTTTGCGGGCGATGGCGTGACGTGTAACGACATCAACGAATGCACCCTTGGCACGGATAACTGCGATGATTTGGTCGCTTGCATCAACACTCCGGGATCTTTCACCTGTGGTTCGTGCCCGGCTGGATACGACGACGTCAATGGCAACGGAACGTCGTGCGTCGATGTGAACGAGTGCGTACTTGGCACCGATAATTGCGATAATTTGGTCAGCTGCACCAACACACCCGGATCGTTTACCTGCGGTTCGTGCCCAGCTGGATACACCGACGTCAACGGTGACGGAACCGTCTGTTTGGACGTCAATGAATGCCTCCTCGATCCGTGCGATCCGCTGCTTACCTGTGTAAACACCCCAGGCACGTTCGAGTGTGGACAATGCCCTGCGGGCTACCTCGACGTTAATGGCGACGGTACTCAATGCGATAATATCGACGAGTGCCTCCTTGGTACCGACACTTGTGACGCCTTGGTGACCTGTACCGACACGATTGGCAGCTTCATCTGTGGATCGTGTCCTGCCGGATACCTGGATGTGAACGGCGACGGAACACGTTGTGACGACATCAACGAGTGTGTGCTGGACACAGATAACTGCGACACCTTGGTCACGTGCACCAACACCGCCGGCGGATTCACCTGCGGCTCATGCCCAGCTGGCTACCTGGACATCAACGGAGACGGGACCGTTTGCGAAGACGTCGATGAGTGTCTGCTCAATGCCGATAACTGCGACGGCCTTGTGGTGTGTACTAACCTGCCAGGCACGTTCATTTGCGGCGCATGCCCGACCGGGTATTTCGACGTGAATGGCGACGGCACCGTCTGCACCGATATCAACGAATGCGATAACGGCCAGGACAACTGCGATATCGTCGTCGCGTGTAATAACACACCCGGAAGCTTCGTTTGCGACGCCTGCCCGGCCGGTTTCGTCGATGTGAACGGCGACGGAACCTTGTGCACCGATATCAATGAATGTGTCCTTAACACCGATAACTGCGACGACCTTGTCGTCTGCACCAACACTCCGGGTACCTTCACATGCGCGGCTTGCCCCGTTGGCTATCTTGATGTGAACGGCAACGGAACGCTCTGCCAGAATATCGATGAATGCGCCCTTGGGACCGACGCTTGTGATGCGCTGGTAACCTGCACTGACGTGCCCGGAACTTACGTTTGTTCGCCGTGCCCTGCAGGTTATACCGACGTCAACGGCGACGGCACTCTGTGCACCGATATCAACGAATGCGTGACCGGTTCGGACAACTGCGCAGACGAGGTCCTATGCGTAAATGGCGCGGGATCGTTCTCGTGCACGTCCTGCCCAGACGGCTACACAGACGTCAACGGCGACGGCACCCTGTGCACCGATATCGACGAGTGCCTGCTTGGCACCGATGGGTGCGACGGTTTGATCACGTGCAATAATGTCCCCGGCGGATTCATCTGCGGGGCCTGTCCTCACGGGTATTTGGATGTGAACGGCGACGGCACCCTATGTGAAGACATCGACGAATGTGCCGTCGCCGGATCGTGTGCAGCCGAGGTCACCTGCATCAACACCGACGGCGACTTCAGTTGCACCCCATGCCCGAACGGATACGTCGACGTGAACTTTGACGGCACCGTGTGTCAGGACATCGATGAATGCGCCCAGATGACCGACAACTGCAACGAACTGGTCGACTGCACCAACACTTTGGGCGGGTTCACCTGCAGCATGTGCCCGCGTGGGTACACGGACACAAACGGCGACGGCAGCGTTTGCACCAATATCGACGAGTGCCTGACTGAAGGCGACGAATGCGACGATAACGCCGAGTGCATGGACACGCCGGGCTCGTTCACGTGCATCTGCAATCAAGGGTTTGCGGGCGACGGCGTGAACTGCACGCTGATTCCCGGACCGGTGATTTTGACGCCGCAAGAAGGCGATGTCTTGGCCACAGCCAAACCCAAAATCACCGGAACCGGCGTGGCTGGCTCGACACTTCAGCTGTCGATCGACGACGGCGAACCGGTAGACGTCGAGGTCGATGAAAACGGCAAATGGGAATACACGCCCGAAACCGCGCTCATCGACGGAGAACACAC
>JBBKVQ010000229.1:0-6781 GCA_037968515.1 Bradymonadaceae bacterium | reverse complement strand
GTCGGCTCACCCTTCGAGTTCGAAAGGTTCCTGATCGCGAAAAAAGCCCGGTAAATATATGCCGAGCCGTCAACAATATAGAGTGTCTCATTCATGCGCGGCACGTTAGGCCGGGACGTGTTTCGGTGCAAGATGGCCTGCGGCCGGTTCTCAGTTTTCGGTTTTCGGCCCGTCTGCAAGTGCTGTGTTTCTGCGCTTGGTGCGCAGGCCCTATGGCCTGCATGCGATTCCTGCGATTATTCAAACACATGCGAGCCATAGGGCTCGCGAACCGAATCGCAAGTCGCAGGCGCGGCTGGAGCCACGCGGACCAAACACAGTATTATGAATAATCTGGTGTGTTCGCGAGTCTGACGCGCCTCGGCACACACTTTGCTTTATCATCGCACGCCTGACGAATTGGAGATTCAATGTCGCTCAAAATCCACTGGACACTCGCCGCTTGCTTGACCCTAACAGCCTGCGGTGAAGACGCCCCTGAAACCGTCGACGTCCCGACCTGTTCCGGCGGCAAATGCGACGTGATTGGGGACGACGACAGACGCGAAGAATTTCAAGGCGATGTCACGGATAAACTCCGCGAAACCGGACGGTCGACAGCGATTATCGTGGCCAATGGATCGATGATTCCCGACGGAGAACGAACAAAGTTTACCACGCAGACACTGGCCGACACGTACATGCTGTGTCCTGGCGAGCCATTTGAAGACCAACCGGTGACAGGGTTTTGTTCGGCGTGGTTGGTGGCCCCAGACACCATCATGACCAACGGGCACTGCATTCCAAGTCAGCAGGTCTGCGACACCAGCTCTTTTGTGTTTGACTACGCCATCAGCGCAGAGGGCGAACCGCTCACCTCTGTCCCTACAAATAATGTTTACGGATGCGAACGCATCGTCGCATGGGATTACACCAGCGACTGCGACATCGACTTCGCGGTCATCAAGCTAGACCGAAAAGTTGAAGACCGAGAGCCACTCTATGTCCGGCCTTCAGGTGATGAACTTGATGCTGATAACCTGGTCATCATCGGCCACCCATTTGGACTTCCGCGAAAATACGCTCTAAATGGCCAGGTGGTTTCGCAGGGGTCCAACGCGTTCACAACCACCCATGACATCATTGGCGGAAATTCAGGCTCAGGTGTTTTTGACGCGCTCACTGGCGAAGTCCAAGGCCTCGTGACTTGCGGCGGAAGCAACTTTACATGGCAATATTATAACGAAGGTTGGCGGCTCGACAAAAAGACTGGAAAGACCTGCGACACGACCTGTGACGACGAAGGCCAGTACACGAATGGAACCTGGGAGGGTGAATGTACCGAAGGCTCGCGTCGCCGCTGCGTGTGTGACGAGTCCGGCACTCAATTGGTCTGGGAAAAACGAACCTGTTTGTCGTTTGAGAACGAGACCGAAGGTCAATGCTCGACCGAAAATCAGTATTCACAGTTCAGTTGTGAAACCGCGCCGTGGCTTTGCCCGACCCCAGTGATTCAGCACACCAAAGCGTTCGCACACTACACTGAGCCTTGGAACGTTTACGAAAACGCAGAGGTGCTCACGATCGCTCAGGGTGCGACGGTTTCTGCTGACGTGGAAATCGCCGATGCTGGCGTGGCTCAGGCCATTACGGTCTCATTCGATCTTCTGGGCGAAGGAATTCCCGAGGAGTTTCCTTGGGCTGAGTTGCTCAACGACCTAAACGTTACGCTTAAGCATGGTGAAGAGTCGTATTCGCTTGTGGCGGACGGCGTGGCGAACTCGGGCACGGCGTTTGAGGTGTCTTTATCACCTGGCGGCGCCACCGCCTTCCAAGTCCCATTCATCTTGCGTGATGCTCAACTCAAAGAGGTTGCTGGCACGTGGACTATCGAGATCACCAACAACGGATTTGCGGACCACACCCTGCACAGCTGGAGCGTGCAAGCGATTATAAAACCTGCCTCACAGATTACCGACTCGGGACTGCTGCCATGCACCGAAGACTGCGTGGCCGCGTACGCAGCTGGCCCTGAGCCAATCGTCGAAATGTTCGAGGGTGATGGCGTGCCCATCAACACAGACTTCGTCACGGGCACGCTGACGCAGGGGTGGGAAACCGAAATTCTGGACGAGACCGGTCAGTCCTACGAGGTCGTCAAAACCCGTCGAGCACAGACGATGTCTTTGAAAACAGGCGAATTCGCACTGAGTAAGGATTTCCGGGAGGATATTGGAGGTCGTAACCTGACGATCGACTATCGGTACGACGGCGACGGCTGGTTCCAGGTTTATGCCGACGACCATCTGCTATTGGCTCAGCAGAGCTTCGCTCAATCGACCGATACGGTGACGATCCCTGTCAATGCCCGGAAGATAAGAATCATTCTGGGTGCGACAAACGATTCACAATTCCACGAAGCAACCATCTACAAGTTGGAGTTGAGCCCGGCCCCTCCGGCTCAGTAAAGCTGCGAGCGGGAGGGTTATGGGATGTTGAGCCACGTCCAACCAATCATAAGTATTCCTGACGCTGCTCCGACGACTCCCGCCTTTATGGCTCGGCGGTTTTTCCATTGAAAAATGGTGATGACGTCGTCGGCTACGTGCCGAACGATATAAAAACAAGCGGCGCCAAGACACATGAACACGATCGAGGAACCCACGAGCAAGGGTTTCCAGACCCAATAATCGTGGATAGAAATATCCCCGGCGTAGACCATTTGGAAAACGAAGGACCCCAAAGCTGCGTTGGAACCCCAACCGAACATAAGCCATAGGAGCCAACGAACCCGATGCCCTTGGCCCAAATGCAGGTGCTGTGCTGCAAGTCCAAGAATCAGGAACAGCGTCAGGATTGCGATCATGGTCCACAGCATTTGTTTTCCTCCAAACGCCTAGAATTCGGCGGGGCCAAATCGCATGCCGAAAAGCTCCAAGCCTTCGTGAACGATGTTCAGATAGATGAGAGGAACGCCCGGTTCGGCCGAGATTTCGTGGGTGCTGCCTTCTACGCGTTCAACCAAGGATCCCGGCCCGTGAACAACGTCGTTTTCATCGCGAAGGCCACCTTGGATAACAAATATGCGCTCTTCGCCCAGGTGGGTGTGTTCCGGGAACTGCATGCCCGGAACCATCCGAACAAAGCCAAATATCGCGCCTTCGACCGCGGGACCGCCATCCACATGAAAAAGCTGTAGACCTTCCATCGCGGTCTCGCTCCAGCTGAGGGCGTCGTCCATGCGCGTTAGCCAATCGATGGCAGTATCGCGGACGACGTCTGAAATCGCGGCAATCGAGTCGGTAAAACGTTCGAAACGGCTTAGCGTCGTGGCCTCTGCCAACAGGCGGTCTAGGCCCGGCTGTCCTGGGTGATTATCGAGTGCCACACACACCAACAGGTGCTGATCGAGCGCATTCTGGCATTGCTTACAACTATTCAGGTGCGCTTCCACCTTGGCAGCTTCGTCGTCTTCGAGCGAACCCACGAACCAGTCGTGCAATATGTCGTCGATGTGATTCAAAGCGTATCCGTCATTGCTGCGTAAAGTATTTCGCGGGCCCGTCGGATCCGTGATTTTACGGTGCCTTGTGGAATATCGAGCTGGGTCGCAATCTCGGACGTCGACGACCCATCGAAGTACGCCAATTTGGTCACTTCGCGTAGTTCATCGTCTAGGTCTTGGACGGCCTGTCGAAGCCGGTTTCGCTGAACCGTGGCGGCACCTGGCGGAGTGATGTCGCGGGGCCGCATGGCGTCTGGATTTAGTCGCAGGAGCTCGGAGCGGCGTTGGCCTTTTCGAATTCGGTCGATGCACCTAGACCGGAGTCGCACAGCCAGCCACGTCAGCAGTCCGCCGCGTTCAGGATCAAACTCGTGGGCTTTTTGCCAGAGCTCCAAAAACACGTCGTGAACTACGTCACCGAGGTCTTCGTTGGGGAGCCGAAAATTACGCCCAATGGCGTGCATAGCTGTCGAATAACGCCGGTATACCTCACCAAGCGCCGCCTGGTCCCCGGCACTGACTGCCAACATCAATTCAGTATCGGTCGTGGTCTGGTTCAATCGAATCTCATCAAAGTGGCGCTCTCCATGAACGCCATAGCTAACCTGATGAAATGGAAAGTGTCTAGGTGCAAGTCCCGATGTGAAAAGTTGCATAACCGTTTCTTGGTTTGGTTGGTCTGGACTCAATTCGTCAGGAACGGTACGCGTCGGACGGCAATTCGGATCAATAAAAAAAAAACGTTAAGTCCGTGATCCGAAACGAACTCTGACGCGTACCCTTTGTGCTTCCTGGCGACACTGCAAGTGATCGCCCCAAATCAACTGATGGAGATACGATGAAACGAAGTGTGAAATTTATTCTGGGTGGAGCAGCCGCTGTTGCGGTGGCTTCCGCTTCTTGGCTCGGCGCTGCCGTAGCTGCTGACCATAACGATCCTCCCGCCCGAATCGGCGGTGTGATTGACTCTGCCGATATTGCGGACTTGTACGCGTGGCACACGGCAGACGCGCAGACGCTGAAGATTGTGCTCACGTTTGCTGGGCCCTCGAATCCTGCAGCTGGCCAAGCCGGTGCCTACGATGCGGACGTTTTGTACGCGATCAACATCGATAATTCTGGCGACAACGTCGCGAACACCACGATTTATGTCCGTTACGGACAGAATGACCTGGGTGATTTTGGCGTCCAAGTTGTTGGTCTTCCGGGAGAAGCCGGACCGATTTCAGGCGCAGTCGAGACCACGTTGACGGGTACGACCGCCAAAGTATGGACCGGACTCCGCGACGACCCGTTCTTCTTCGACCTGCAGGGTTTTCAAGACACCTTGCAGCTCGGGACTCTGTCCTTCGACAACACTCGTGACAGCTTCGCAGGTCGCAACGTGACCGCTTTGGTCATCGAAGTGCCCGTCGCCGCAGCCATCGGTGGTGGCTCCAATTTGTCCATCTGGGCAACCACTTCACGAATCTGAGGAAATAATAATGAAATACAATAAAGCATATCTTATTCTGGCTTCGGCTTTGGCATTTAGCGCTTGTGGCGACGACGACTCGAAGCCCACCGTGACCACACCGACCACCAATAACTCAACCAATAATTCGACGAACAACACGACGAATAACTCGACGAATAATTCGACGAATAATTCGACGAACAACTCGACAAACAACGGTGTCGCGGCAACTTGCGACAGCTACTGCGACACCGTGACCGCGAATTGCAGCGGCGAAAACGCGCAGTTTGCCAGCCGCGAAGTTTGCATCGACTATTGCGAAAACGTTGCCGGCTGGGATGCTGGTACGGTCGGCGCAACTGGCGGAAACACCGTGGCTTGTCGCCTTTACCATGCAGGCGACCCTGCAGCTGCGACTCCCGCTGAGCACTGCGCACATGCAGGGCCATCGGGCGCATCAGTTTGCGGCAGCTACTGTGAAAACTACTGCCAGCTTTCTGCCAACACATGCACTGGCGCGAACGCTCTGTACGATAACGACGCTGAATGTATGACGGCCTGTGCTGGCTTCGAAACCTCCGGTTCACCCGGAGACGCAGGGTACGATACCGTACAATGTCGAATCTACCACGCTGGCGCACCTGCGGCGACTGACTCGGCGCTTCATTGCCCTCATGCCGGCGAGTCACCAACGGCGGCTTGTGTTGGCCAACCGACTGATTTTCATTTCCGCGCAGACCTTCCAGCAGCTTACACCCGCGTTGACCGCATGGGCATGCCTGCGGTCTCCACGGCTTTGATCGCCAGCAAGAACGCCTACAACGACGATACTCCAGCAGGTGACGCTACTGGTACCTACGTGTCGGAAATTGTCGATACCCTGAACTTCCTGCACGGCGCGTTGGACAACCAATTGACTGG
The DNA here is from genome assembly GCA_037968515.1 of Bradymonadaceae bacterium. Lineage (GTDB taxonomy): Bacteria > Myxococcota_A > Bradymonadia > Bradymonadales > Bradymonadaceae > JBFFMO01. Next base: position 920 of record JBBKVQ010000229.1, on the reverse strand, counting down.
TTTGGGTGTAACGCCATGTTCGATGGCAGACGGAAATGCGGATAATCTGCCCGATTGTGTTGGGCAGCCTGTATTCGCCGGCGGTCCAACCGTTGCCGCTCTGGTACTGCCAGATACAATCAAAATTACGCCTGCGTCGCCGGCTGGTTTCCCGAATGGGCGTCGTTTGGCCGACCCAGTCATCGACGTGACGCTTTCGGTTATCCTTTTGGATATGTCGGTGCACACACCAACATCTCTGGTTGGAACCAATCCGATTGCGAATGACCTTGGTGTGGAAGGGGCGTTCTTAACGACCTTCCCTTACCTCCACGCGCCACACGCACCTTGAGGCAAACGAGAATCTGATGAAACGATTTACCACCCTATTTGTATTCGGGTTCCTTGGTTGTCACGAGGCTCCTGCGGTTGATTCAAAACCGCAGGAAGTCCCGGCTCTCGCCGCAACAGCGGCCCCAGCGACCCCGGCAATGGAAGCGCTCGTGGTGGAAACCACGGACACTGACAAAGCCCTTGAGAAGCTGGAATTGAGCATCGAGTTCTACCAGGAGCGTTTCGACGATTCCGGTAGCTGGATGGACGCTGAAACGGTCTGTGAAGCGTATCTGGCCCATGCTCGCCTATCTGGAAATCTTGAAGACTATCTTGCCGCTGGGCAAGCTCTAGACGCGGGATTTGCAGGGGCTAAGCCAGGAACGGGACCGCTTCTATCAAGCTCCGGGTACAATATGGTGGTGCATCAAATCGACCGATCAGAGGAAGCCTTGAATCAATTCGCAAAACGAGTCTGGCTCAAGGATACGGAAAAGGCGGCCATCGCTGGTCTCCGTGGTGATATTGCATTTCATCGCGGAGACTTAGCGGGGGCTCTGGCTGAGTTTGAAAACGCAGAAAAAATCGACCCAACCACAGCGTCGGCG
>JBBKVQ010000228.1:0-4263 GCA_037968515.1 Bradymonadaceae bacterium | reverse complement strand
TCTCGAGCATGAAACCTGAGCGCTTTGAGTGCGTCTTGAGATGCTGCACAAGCGGGTGAAGTGCACGCGGAGGTTACTCGGCGTGCAAGTCCTTACGCACCCCTCATTTCGTCTCAGGCGCCTGTCTTAAGAAGTCTAAAACTTCGTCTTGAGGCAGCGTCCACGGCGGGTCAAAGCCCCACAGTTCCTTGTAAGCTGCGTTGGTTGCTGGGCAATCCACTTTGCCAGGATGGGTAATCCATGGGCGGACGGTCGTTAACGCGGTCAGGACCTCACAGGCGTCTTCGTGGCGACCCGTTGCCCAAAGGACCGGCACAATCTCTTGTTGCGCGTAACTTTCTCCCCATAGGGACACAAATCGAATCCCGGCAATATCGATACCTTTGTTTTCATGAACTCTCAGTAACTGATCCATCGAAAAATCACCCAGTGTGACATGGTCGTAAGTATTGAAAACTCTTCTTGCTTCAGCAATTTGACCTAGGGCGATCAGCGCACGAACAGAAGTGGCCCGGTCCGCTCTACTGTCGGTTGTTTCAAGTTCACGGGCTCGAGTTTTCACACGGTGATTCAACACATCGCACCGCACAACAGAACCACTTTTTGGATTCTTGGACTTCAGTTTCTCGTCCGAACAATTGCGAAATCTACCCAAAGGCGCCAGTACCGCATGATGATCAGGCGTCACGAACTTTTCACGAATCCCTGACTGAGAACTCGCGCAGTTTGGTGCAAGGTTCAGAAAGCGGTACGCCGATCTAATTCCATGCTGTCGGGCTTCAAAAAATACCGCCGCGAACACACCTCGACAGTCCCCATGTTGATTAAATGGTCCACCCAACATAACTTTCCACAAGTCCCCAGCCACAATGTCAGACAGTGCATTTAAAACTTGAGGGTTTCGTTCTGGCGCCTTGGCAAGGGAGTAATGCGCGAGTAAAAAATACCATCGTGGAAAGACCGAGAATCGTTCCAGCGCAGACTCGAATTCCAAGGACGTACGCGCGTGTCTCAATTGGTAGAGCTCTTCCCAAGGCAGCCCGTTGATTTGTGGCGTTTCAAACTTCAGCGGCAACCCGTTCAACAACCGTGTCCACGCCTTTCCTTTGCCACCTAATTCACGATGACCAGGATGGCGGCCGGTCAGCACCAATCGCCAATCCACCGTCCTTTCATCTTCGGGACCGATTTGGGTCATTCGAGTCAGAATTTCTACATCCCCGCCCCAACGCATGACGCAACCCATCAATTGGTCGAGCGCCTCCAGGTCGTTTCGCACCCGCGCGAGCAGAGTCAAATAGTACGGTTTTATGACCTCACATCGCTCCGACACATCGGCAAAAGCAGTGACGGGCATAAAATAACCTCGCACTTCCAATTCGGTCGCTTTCTGAATGATCCAGCGAACCGAGTCTTGATATGCGGGCGTCGCCCAGTAGACAAAATTCGCAGTGAAATCCATTTCCAGCACGACTTGTTGAGTCGCGACGTCGGCACGCTTCAATTCATGAAAGAGGCGCTCATTAACTTCTTGCGCAATCAGAGTTCTGGAGTTGCCTGAATTCGACAAAATATACGCGAGCGCGACCAACTGGTTGACTCCGTTAACACTATTTGCTCGTTCCTTGATAAGCAGAAGGTCTGGCGAGGCTTCACGTTGCACTAGCAGGAATTGTCGGAGCACGAACCGAACACCGGGATCGACAGTGATTGCATCCCACTCCCGGTCGAATCGCAAGATGTCGGCGTCCCTTAGAAAATCCAGGGCGATCCAGTTCCAAACTTCTGGAGAATTCATCTCCAGCAACTCAGAAAACGCCTCCACCGCTGCGATGAGCGGTTTGTGGAAATCACCACCAACGACTCTGGCAGTTGCCGCGCGACCTAGCGCGAATTCGACCCGCATCGCCGCACGTTCCCAATCCTTTTTGGGGATATCGGGTCGACTAGTGTCTTTAAAGTGATTTTCGGCGATATCAAACACGGGCCCAGCTTGTCCGGCCGCGCCCAAATCGACCAAGCCTAACGCGTAATCGTGACAAAAATCTGTGCAAGATTGAGGCGCAGTATTTAGCGTGTAGCGAGCGGGTGCGCTCGCGCACCCTGCGAACATCAAAAAAAACAGAGCCACGATGCTTTTCATTTTTCCCCCTGTTCTTTGATCAGTGCCAAGAGCTGGCCACCTAAAACAGAGTCAGAAAAATATACATCGTGTAGCTCTTTAGCGAACGCCGCGTCGACGGTGGCACAGGCCCGGGCCGCGACGAACACGTAGCCTGCCGCTTCGGCCGACTCGGGTTTAGCGGACCGCACGTAGGGCGGCAATGAGTTAAAATGAGCTTTTGCCGCTGCGACGCCTTGAGTCTTTGCCAAAAATACGGTCTCAGCCAGAAGGTCGAACCATTTAAGCGCCGCTTGTTCGGTTGTGGCGTTTTTAGCGGCACCGAAGATCTTTGCGTCGCCCATAACTGCTCCAGCCCAAAGGCGAGCCACTTGAGCTTGCATAAAATCTGAGTCATTCAACTCGATCGCCAACGCCTGCATCTCCACTTGATCGTTAAACACAACCGAGCTCATCAAAATGGACGAAGCTTTCAATTCGCGGTGTTCGACCCAATGGGCAACGTGATTAACCGACCGACCACAAAGCTCAGACCAGAGTGATTTCCATGTTACTTCACGTGCCAAGTCCAAGTCCGCGTCAAACAAGAGACGGTCGAACGAAGAGATGTGAAGACAATTCAAGTTTAAGAAACCCATCTCTTCAACGGCTCCATAAACCTCACTTTGAAGCAGACCGGCTTCTTTCGTTTCGCCATTCGCCAATAGCCACGCAAATCTCGTGGCCTCGGGGGCCTCTGCAAATCTCGATGGCCGGTCCTTGGATCTAGCGAGTGCCATGCGGAGCCCCAAGCTGCCAAATGTCCAAAGCTCTTGAAGGGGTTGAACTGCGGGATCGGCTTGGATTTCAAAGAAATTCCGTACAATTGCTGTAGGCACGTTCCAAACAACACCGCCCTTAGCTCCGGCTTTAACCACTGCTTCGAACTCTTTTCGTTGCAAGCCGGGAAAGGTGTTTAGCCGATGAAACCAATAGCCATACTGCAGAAGGGGCCCATTACTGCCCTGTCCTAAGTACTCAATCATAAAGGCTGCTGATCTAGTCATGGCCTCACGTGTTTGTCGTCGTGCCCAAGCCTTGTCCGACAGATGAGCCGACTGCCAAGTCGAATCACTCGCATTCAAAGAATCACCCGCCTCGAACTCCAATGCATTATAGAGCGTGAGTGCGATCCGTTGCCGCTCCCAATCTGACGGAGGTTGTAGATGTCCTGAAACCCAGAACGACCGACGGGCGCGGCGAACCTCATGGGGCGCGGACGCAAGGTTGCCACGACAGTGCGTGAGATCGCTCAAGAAGGATATATCCGGCCCCACACTGCGCTCCAGAAACGGTAACGCGGCTTCACAATGGTCAATCAGAAGACCACCGATACGATCATGGAGTTGTCGAACTCGAGGATTTAGGGCGAGGCCTGCCGCTGCAAACTTTAAGGCTCGCCCATATCGGTCTTTCCACGCTGCCTCAGACGCAGCCGACATATATTTGCAAACTGGATCCGTATCCCGCCGCCCCCTGCAATTGTAGTCGAACTCGGCACCACGTTCCTTGAGGGTCACGCCTTGCAAGATCTCCAAGCCTTTCTTCCAATCTGCAAGGTTTTCCTCTGCGGGTACTGCGTTCGTGGCTAATGGCTCCAAGTCCAGCGATATCGAGGTCTGCGCATGCACAGGCATGACAAGCCAAAAGCTCATGAGCATGACGAGTGTCGTCAATAGATTCCGTCCCATATAATTTTCCGAAAGGAGTGTTTGGTTCTCCGGAAGTTAGCCGTCGGCACCGACAAAGGGCAAGGCTGAAAGGTCCAAGAAACGAAAAAGGCGACCCGTAGGTCGCCTTTTTCTAATTCTTCAGAAGTCCGATTACTCGGCGTCTTCCTCAGTCTCTTCAGCTGCTGGAGCTTCTTCAGCTGCTGGAGCTTCTTCGGCTGCTGGAGCTTCTTCGGCTGCTGGCTCACCAGCTGCTGTCGGAATCTCGATCACTGGAGCTGCGATGATGACCGCTGGCTCCACTGGCTCTGAATCGTAGTCTTCGTCGGCTTCGCTCTCAAGGTCGCCGAGGCGGCCCTTGAGCAAGTCGCCCAACTGTGACGACGCGTCGCCCTTATCGCTGTATTCACGGAGATCTCCGCGCTCACTGCG
>JBBKVQ010000227.1:0-17383 GCA_037968515.1 Bradymonadaceae bacterium | reverse complement strand
TTTCTGTTGGTGGTTGGAGACTCGGCGACCCTGGGCTCAAAAGAGTTCTATCAGCGCTTTTTCGAACATGTTGAACTGCTGGGTACGTGGGTCAGTGCGTGGACGGACGACGCAGACATCATGTGATCTCTTCCGTTTTGCTCTCGAATCCGCTAGAACGCTCGCGTCGGACGCGGAAGCGTCGTAGGCATCACATTTGGAGGAATTCATGGGTATCAAACGTGGAGAACGTCGGGGCGAACTCGCTCGACGCCGCAAACGCAGCACGAAAGTCGGCAAACTTCGCCTTCTCATCTCCCGAGCAAAGGGTGAAGAGAAAGCACGATTGATCGCTAAACTTAAGCGAATCAGTCCGGAAGCGCCTGTCGAGGTCAAATAAAAAAAGGCGGGTCTGACCCGCCTTTTTTTTTGTCTATTTTGCATCGCTGCGTGCATCCAATAACCTCAACGAGGGCAGAATATGGCAAAAGACTGGGAAAAACTTGCAGGGGAAAAGGGCGAACGCGTCAAATCCGGCAAGCTCGAGCGCATGATGAAACTTGGCAGCGTTGGCGCAGGAGTCGCCGCGTCGTCACTGGCCGGAAAGATGAGAAACCTTCTGGGCGGCGGCGAAGAGGCAAGGTCGGACAACCACAGAAAAAACGCCGAGCGCATGGTCGGCGTCTTGGGAGAGCTTAAAGGGGCCTCGATGAAGATCGGGCAAATCCTATCGGCTGACCCTGAAATGTTACCGCCTGAATTCGCCGAAGGATTGGCGAAGCTACAAAAAGACGCCCCACCCATGACGTGGAATACGGTGCAAAAACAGATCGAAACCGCCTTCGATCTGCCGATTGCGGACATTTTCGACACCTTCGACCCCGACCCGGTTGGAGCAGCAAGCATCGGCCAAGTTCATCGAGCGAAGCTTCGTACCGGGGAAGATGTTGCGGTAAAGATCCAATATCCTGGGGTTGCCGACGCGTTGGAGTCGGATATCGACACGCTGCGCTCCATGCTCGTTTTAGGCCGTTCATTCATGGAGAAAGAGCGGCTCGACCGTTATTTTGAAGAGATCCGCACCAGCTTGATGAACGAAGCCGACTACGTCAAAGAAGCTCAGAATCTGCTCCGTTTTCAGGACTACCTAGCCGACAAACCCAATATCCGCGCGCCCAAACCCTTCCTCGAATGGACTCGACCGACCGTGCTCGTGATGGAGTACGTGGTCGGCGTGAAGCTGGACGTCGCCCTAGAGGCAATGAATCGCGAGGACCGAGACGTGTGGCTCGAACGCTGGGTCGCGCTCTATGTGTGGATGGTCCACGAACTGATGGAACTCCACGCGGACCCTCATCCTGGAAACTTTCTGATCGACGAGAATGACAACATGGTCATGCTCGATTTCGGAAGCGTTGTTAAATTCGATCCGGTGTTTCCGGACGGTGTTTTGGAAATCCTGGACTGCATTTGGCAGGACGACGCCGAGCGCGTGTTCCAGATTTATAAGGATATCGGATTTGGCGGCAACGACTACGATCCCACCACGCTCGATCCCGCCTTGATGGCTCAATACCACGACATCGTGCTTGCGCCCTTTTACCGAGACGAAGCCTTCAGTTTCGCTTCTTGGCAACCTGCGGTCCATTCCAAGGCCTTCATGATGAGAAACCCATCATTTTTAGTTCTCACTCCTCCTCCGACCGCAATCATGTATTTTCGCGTATTGAGTGGTATCAAGGGCTTGTTGTGTCGCTTTGACGCGCGAATTAACATCTATGAAATCGCGGTTGAAACGGCACGACGGCGAGGCTTGCTCACGGAGAACTAATGATGAAACGATGGCTGGCTCTATTCGTGGTATGCGCAGGTTGTGCAGACCTCGAAAGCCTCCAAACACGCCCGTGTGACGAGGCAGCGCCTGGCGTCAACGTTACCTGCGAAATCGAAGGCCATAATAACCGAGCCTACGACCTAGTGATTCCCGAACTCGACCCACCCAGCGGCGGATATCCAGTCATCATCGCTTTGCATTCAGCCGGCGCTGACCGCAAAGACGTGCTCAGAACGACCTGCCCTCTCGGCGAGATCGATTCGCGTGAATGCTTACACGCAATGGGCGCGAACGCTGGCTATGCTGTCGTGGCGCCAGACGGCACTGTCGGCGGCTTAGTCGCGGGACGCAGCTGGAACGCCGGGGGCGGAGTAGACTCGTGGCGCTGCGTCTCGGGCAATGCCTGCGAAAAAAACGTCGATGACATCGAGTACTTCGACGCCTTGCTTGACGATGTCGCGACCCGAATCCGGGTCGATCGTGACCGGGTCTTCGTGACTGGGTTGAGCAATGGCGCAGCAATGGCCCACCGGTTAGCCTGCGAGCGTTCTGAGTCCGTTGCCGCAATCGTTCCTGTCGCTGGCGCGCTGCAGTTTGCGGTCTCGGGCACCTGCGAGCCGACGCGGCCCGTGGGCGTGCTGCAGATCCACGGGGCAGACGACCCATGTTGGAAGTATGACGGCGGTGAACCCGAATGTTCGCTGGGCCAAAGTGGCAAGAACCATGTGGGGGTCGAGAGCTCGATGACTCGTTGGGCGTCCATTTTGGGCTGTGCAGGTCAACCTGACGAAGATCGGATGCCGGATGCCGTCAGCGACGGGACCACGATCATCAGGCGTACTTGGCCCGGCTGCGGGACCCAGCTGCAGTTACTTAAGGTCGAAGGCGGCGGTCATACATGGCCCAGCGGCCAGCCTACTCAGGGCGAGTCAGCAGTTGGCAAAGTGACGCATGACTTTGGAAACGAAGTCATCATTGGTTTTTTTGATCGTTTTCCAGAGTAGAGAGCCCGACACATGAAGAAGCTCATCATTGGTGTTTTCATCATCGCATCATGCGGTTGCGGCGAGGACACCGCCAAGAAAACGACCAATAACGCCGCGACCAATAACGCTGCGACCAATAACGCCGCGACCAATAACACCGCGACGAATAACGCCACGACCAATAACACCGCGACCAATAACGCCACGACAGTTAGTCAGTCGCAAACCGTTTCGTTGTTCTCGTACAGGTTTAACCCCAACTCCCTCAGCGTGCGTGCGGGCACTACAGTGGTCTTTGAAAACCGAGATCCCGAGCAACACAACGTCAGAATCTTGGCTCTGGGCATTGATGAGTTCATCGACCCACAACAATCGTGGAGCTACGTGTTCACAACCCAAGGTGAATTCCTTATCGAAAACAGCCTTTCGACAAACGATATGAAAGCGACCATCATCGTTGAATGACCGGGGATTCCGGCTTAAAACTCAAGATGCACTCTTCTAAAAACTAACTGCTCGGCGCTTTGGGCAAATAGCTCATTTGAAAAATTGGAGTCCTGATATGAAGAATCTCATCATCGCTTTTTTGGTCGTCTCGATATTTGGCTGTGGCGACGACACCAAAAAGGCGGCGTCGAATAACGTGTCGTCGAATAACACATCGATCCCTAACAACTCGTCGACCCCCAACAACTCGTCGACCCCCAACAACACGTCGACTCCCAACAACACCTCGACCCCCAACAACACGTCGAACCCTAACAACACCGTCGACGTTCCGGCATTGGAACTTGGTGACGATAACGCTCCTGTCTCGAGCATCGACGTAGCGGTCGCGTGCCAGAAAACACAGGCGTATTTTGCCGCGAATCTTTCGGAAGACGAACTCAAGGAATTCGGCTGTCTGCTGGGTGGCGCGTTGACGGCCGCATTCGGTGAATACGAAACGGACGCGGCAGTTCAAGCCGCTTGTACCGACGCCTACAACAGCTGCTTGGCAGAACCCGCTGACCCCAACCCGATGGAGGCATGCGACCTTGAGCCCACTGATTGTACGGCTAAAATCGGACTCGTCGAAGAGTGCATTGAAGCACAGGTTTCGGGCCTCAAGACGGTGGTCAACACGTTTACCTGTGCCGATCTCACTTTAGACTCCGACCCATCTACAGTCGCCGAAGCTCCTAGCGCATGCGACCAAATTGAAGCCGAATGCCCCGACTTCTTCGGCGCTGCCGAATAAATCTTGATACCGTTCAGTTTGCGAGATGACCATTGAAGCGACTTACGCTGGCCGTTTTATTTTTGGCGGGCCTTGCCGCGTGCGGCGATGATTCTGGGGTCGGGGCGCCTTCGGCCCTAAGCCCTCAAATCACACGCGTAGAGTTCGAGATCGACTACGAAGTCGGCGCTGAACCGTATACATTTTCGCTGCTCACGCTGGGGTCTCCTTGGAAGTTATTCGAGACCAACGTCGAAGCGGTCTACCAGAACATCTCACCAGAAGTTTTTGTGCCGTCATCTTTGGATGAAATGCAGGCTTTCCCAGCCGATGGCATCGACGAATACGATGTCAAAGCCATCGTCGCGATCGCGGACTCGAATCGTGACATTCCAACCACCGCGACGACCCGGTCATTCTATGTGATTTTTCTTGACGGGTATTATCAAGTCGACGGAATCCGGGACGAAGGAGTAATTGCGGTTTCCATCGGAGACACCGGGATCATCGCGATGTTCAAACCGGTCTATGATGCCCAAAACGGCGCATCGATCGTCGAACAAACGGCGCTCATTCACGAGTTTGGACACGCGCTTGGCCTAGTTAATAAAGGCCTTCCTCTGACTAGCGATCATCACGACACCCAAAACGGTCCGCACTGTCTGAACCCTGATTGCGTGATGTTTTGGCAAAACGAAGGGTTGAATAATATCCTTGGATTTGTCGCCCGACTTATCTTCGACGATGGCGAGGTCCTTTTTGGTGCCGAATGTATGGCGGATATCGACGCTGTAACCGGTCGCCCGTGAAACTGGCGGGCTCGAGTTTTCACTTCTTCATTTAGGGTGGTAGTTTTGCATTTCTAATCAGGTGCACGGCCGGGTTGCATGCCCCATTATTGGAGACAGAACTTGCGAAATCTGCTTTTAGCCTTGGCGGTCACCGCACTCATTGGGTGCGGAGATGACGCAAAGAAGGCGACCTCCAGCAATGTCGTTTCGAATAACACGTCGATCCCCAACACCGGGAACACTCCACGAGACAACGGCTCGGTGCCTCAATTCGAACTCGGAAACGACAGCGCGAAGGTCTCAACGCTCGACGCCGCGACTATTTGTGAAAAGGGGACCGCCTATTTTAACTCCGCGCTCACCGACATTCAGGCCCAAAAGATCGAATGCTCAACCACGGCGTATTTCGTCGATGACAACAGCGTAGAAACCGACGCTGAGCTCCAAGCTGCCTGTCAGACCACCTACGACGAGTGCATGGCCATGCCATTCGATCAGCCGGTAATCACGAGTGAGGGCTGCATTGTCACGACCCAAGGTTGCGACGCGACCGTTGGCCTCTTCGAGGCGTGTATCGAAGGTCAAGTCGCTCGAAATGTTAGCGTGATCGAACGACTTGATTGCTCTAAAGTCACCCTAGATGGCAACGCTTTGGTATATGACGAACAACCCGCTTCATGCACGCAGTTGACCACAGAGTGCCCTGAGTTACTTGGCAACTAGTTCTTTTCAACTTCCCGACAAGAGACGGCATGAAGACATTAAATGGCCGAACCGCAGTTATCACCGGCGCCGCCTCAGGCATTGGTCGCAGCCTCGCGTTAGCTCTGGCCCTCGAAAACACCAATCTCGCGCTCGCAGACGTCAACGAAGTTGAACTCGCCGACGTAGCGAAACAGGCACGGGCGCTGGGTGTGGACGTCTTTTCGAAGGTTCTGGACGTGGCCGATCGTAAGGCTTTTTTTGAATTTCGCGACGAGGTCGTCGAGCACTTTGCCGGTCAGGTTCATATCGTGGTCAATAACGCCGGGGTTTCGCTCAGGGCCACTGTCGACGACATGGAACTCAGCGACTTTGAGTGGTTGATGAATATCAATTTCTGGGGCGTGGTGTCTGGGACTCAGGCTTTCCTGCCGGTCCTACGCGACGTCGATGAAGGACATATCGTCAATATTTCGAGCGTGTTTGGCATCATCGGCGTGCCGACACAGGCCGCTTATTGCGCATCTAAATTTGCGGTACGCGGCTTCACGGAATCACTCCGGCTGGAGCTCCTGGCCGAGGATGCGAATGTTCACGTATCAAGCGTGCATCCGGGCGGCATCAAAACCAATATCGTCCGCAACGGTCGTGTGCGGCCAATGTCGCGATTCGACGATTCGCGTGATCTGGTGAAACAGTTTGACCGCTTGGCGCAGACCTCGCCTGAAGACGCAGCAAAGACCATCATCGCTGGCATCAAACGGAATTCACCTCGGATTCTCATCGGCAACGACGCGATGGTAATCGACGTTGCTCAGCGAACGCTTCCAGCGCTCTATCAAAAGCTCGCCGTACGCATGCCCGCGATCGGCCTGAAGCGGAAAAAACCATGAGGCTCCAAACGCTGGTTTTTCTGTTCTGTTGGATTCCCTTCCACGCCGCGGCGCAGGACCTGCCTGACACGACGCCCGAAACCGCTCTTCGACAGACACTGAGCGACGCACGGGCCCGTTTCCATAAGTGTTATGTCGATTTTGTTCCTGCTGCGTCGCGCATAAATAATGGCGATAACGCCCGGCTGAATATCCGTATTCTTGAAAATGGCCGGGTCGACGGAGTGTTTTTTTCCGACACCACGATTCAGGCCGAGGCTGCTCGAACGTGTGTCTTGGACGTCGCACGAACCTTGGATTTCCGCGTCCGCACCAAACGGCCATTGACCATCAACGTGTGGCTAGGGATGGACTCTTCGTTTCCGAGCATGGTCGCAAAACTGATGGATCCGCCGTCCCAACGCGTCACAACCGCGGATTTGCTCGAAGTCGTCCGGGCAAACCAACGCCCACTTAATTCATGTTATCAAAACATTGCAGGGACCCCGTCACCGGTTTCGCTGGCTGTTCATCTAGTGATCGAAGCCGATGGCAAGGTGAGTTCGACCAAAGTGTCGGAAGGCACCGTCAAAGACGCCCAGTTTGTGGCGTGCATTTTGGCCGTTTTTGAGTCGCTCGCTTTCCCAGAAGTCGGCAAAGATGCGCCTGTCCTGCTTAGCGTGCCCCTGACCTTCGAATCCAAATGAGTTTGCGGATGGTCTCGATCATCATTCCAACACTCAACGAGGCACTCTTGTTGCCCGCCCTGCTCGACGACCTGTCCAAGCAACAGGACATCGACCTGCAGATCGTCGTGGCCGACGGTGGCTCGGTTGACGGCACCTGTGAGGTCGCGCGCGAGCACGCCACTGTGGTTCAGAATCCTCGCGCCCATAGAGCCGAACAACTCAATCTGGGGGCGGCTCAGGCGCGGCACGAGTGGATGCTGTTTTTGCACGCCGACTCGCGGCTTCGCGACCCTTATCTGCTCCGAAATGCCTTGGAGTTCATGACGCCGCTGGGTCCGCAAACTGCCGGACACTTTCCACTCAGGTTTGTTGGCCCTGATTCCGAACATCGTGGTTTCCGTTATCTTTCCACCAAATCGGCCCTCAACCGCCCGTTCACGATCAACGGCGACCAGGGTTTCTTGGTCCATCGCAACGTTTTTGACGCCATTGGCGGGTTTGATTCCAGCATGCCGTTCCTTGAAGACCAGCGTTTTGCTCAGCAAGTCTGGCGTCATGGCAATTGGGTGACGCTTCCTGGCGAGCTATGTACATCGACACGCCGTTTTTCGACCGAGGGATTTGGCCGGCGTTACCTGACGATGGCGGTCGTCATGGGTGTCAACGAAGCCGGAGTAGACGACTTCTTCAGCCTCGTAAACGCTTACACACCCGAACCCAGCGAACTCCTCGATCTTGGACCCATAATCGCCGCGATACGCGAAATCACTTTCCGACACGGCCCCGATGAAAGCTTTCGGATTTGGAGCGAGGTGGGTCAATTTATCCGGTTGAACGCATGGCAGCTTGGCCTTGTGCTTGACGTCTACTTTTTGCAAGACGCGGCCGCGCCGATCACCGGGCATTTTGACCGCCTGGCCGCTCCGATATTGGACTCCAGCTGGGCGGACGCGTTGGCGTCGACGCTCGCCGCGAGTTTCTTTCTGGTAGTTTTGCCGTCATGGTGGTTGACTCACAAGCGAGCCATTCTTCGCAGGCAATGAATGTCAAACGTCCTACTAGGCACCGTGTTTTTAGAACGATATCGCATCGATGAAATCATCGGGCGAGGGGCGTTTGCGTGCGTTTATCGAGCTCATCAACTAGACTTGGGGCGCGACGTCGCGCTGAAGGTCCTCGCCCCCACGAACAGCCGACCTGAGAAACTAGCCGAGGCCAAACTCAGATTTGAGCGTGAAGCTAAACTTGTTGCGCGACTTCAAGACCCGCACACCATCCATCTTTTTGACTGGGGGACCTCCGCCGACGGCGACATGTACATGGCCACGGAACTGATCGACGGCCCGACGCTTCATGAAGTCTGGGCAGAGTCCGATCCCATGCCTTGGCAGCGGGCGATTCGCATCGTGGTGCAGATTCTGTATAGCCTTCAAGAGGCGCACGAGCTGGGTGTTTTGCACCGTGACATCAAACCTTCAAATATCATGCTTTTTGACCGTTCTGGACGGCCAGATCAAGTCAAGGTGCTGGATTTTGGCATAGCAAAAGCGTTCGAGACCGCAGAAAGTACTGGCGAAGACTCCATGATGATGGCGCTCACAGCTCGCGGACGAGTCGTGGGCACGCCTGGCTATATGGCACCGGAGCAATTGCGAGCAGAACCACTTTCGCCGGCGACCGACCTGTATTCGGTTGGCATCATCGCGATCGAATTGCTGACTTCGGAACCAGCTTTCAAATCCAGGAACGACTTTCAGACCGCCGCGCTGCAGCTCGATGCAGCCCCGCTAACCGTGCCCCAAGATATCGAGGTTCCCGACGCGGTTCGCCACATTTTGGACAGTCTGTTACTAAAACGCTCTTCCGAGCGACTGGCGTCCGCCGCGGTGGCTATTCAGGGTTTAAACGAGGCGCTTCAAGGCACGACGGTTCCTCCGCCTGCCGAAGAGTTGCTTCTGACCGACGCCGTCGAAGCCGAATCCGATTTGACTGACAATCAAAAAAACACCCACTTTTGGGCCATTTTCGCAGCTGTCAGTTTAGTGATTTTAGTGATTCTAGTCGCCGGCGGCGCTGTATTCATGCGGACAACCTAGGTCAACCCGACTATTACACCTCGCCAGCTCCAGCCTTCGGTCGCCAAACCCAAGCGATAAAGCAAAACACAACCACATGGCAAATCGCCAAATAGAGCGCCGCATTGGTGGGGTCTATTGCACCCGCGATCGTTGTTACCAAGAAGGGGACGCCCAAGAAAGCGAGCCGCTTTTTAAACAAGATCCCGACCGCCCCCATCGACATCATATAGAGCGGATATTCGATCCAAATCGCCGTCGTCATGGGGGTCTCGGACAGCACTACGCCTACCCGAATTGCTACGAGTCCAGCAAATACACCAACGACGATCAGCCCGAACCGCCGATTGAACTCGTTGGCCAAGAATGATCGACGAAACGCCACCACGATTATCAGCCCGATAAGAATCGGACGACCGAGTTGCCACAGATGTGCCATGCGGGCAGCGTCGGTGTCGGCGAAGTCTGTGTTGGCCCAAGTCCACAAAGACGAAGCACCCCAAGTTAACCCAGCGACGACCATCAGAATTGAGCGCAGACCTTGTGCGACCCGAGGGTCGAACCGTTCAGCAATTCGGGACAATGATAAGACGTGGGCAGCTTCGGCTTCCTTTGCGCGTTCTGCCGCCTCAACTTTGGCCAATAACTCGGGATCCGGCGCATCCATAGCATCAAGAGTCGCACGAGCGCTGGCCACGTTTCCAAGCGCCAGATAATAAACAGCCAATGTCCGCGCGGTGCGGACCAGGCCATCGCGAGCCACCTGGTTTTCAGGCCATTGGGTTAGCGCCTGACGGAATCCGAAACGGCATTCCGCAAACAAGTCCGTGCTGTCAGAAATCGAGGTGTGACCTTTGCGCAGGCCAGCTTCCAGCTTGTCCAAGACCAATAACGACGCATCGGCCAACACCACAGACCCGCGATGTTCCAGAAAAGCTTCGATGGCTTCCGTAAACTCGTCCACTGACGCGTAGCGGTCGTTTTTATCCCTCGCCATGGCGCGGTGGGCAATCGCCACGAGTGATTTGGGCGCGTCGTCAGAAAACGAAACTGGACTGGATTCAAACGCAGCCCGCAAGACCTGAACAAGATTGTTCCCATCATGCGGTGGTTTTCCCGAAATCACTTCGGTCAAGGTCGCGCCCAGCAAATACACGTCAGTCCGAGCGTCAATCTGGAAGGCATCGCCTACGGTCATCTCTGGCGCCATGTATGCCGGAGTTCCCGCAAGACCCATAGCGGTCGCACGGGTCGGCTTGAGGGCGCTCTCGGTGCCGTCAACGCTCAACGCGATCCCCCAATCAAGCACGTAAACTTCTCCAAACTCACCAATCATGATGTTTTCGGGCTTGATGTCTCGATGGACGATGCCGCGACGGTGGGCGTAACGAATGGCATTACACACCTGCACCAGCACGCGAATATGCCAAACCAACTCATGGCTCGCCGGATCGTCGCTCGGCAACGCCAGAACTTCGGCCCACGAGGTACCCTCGATCCGCTTCATCACGATGAGCGGTGCCCCTTTGGCGTCGCGCCCTAGCGAGTAAATCGGAATCACATTCGGGTGTTCTACAAGCCCCGTAATGTAGGCCTCTTGCATGATGCCCTCGATCACGCGCGGATCGTTGGCCGATTTCGGTGTCTTCACCGCGACATTGCGCTCAAGCCCAACCTGCCGGGCCAGCCCTACACGGCCCATCCCACCTTCGCCAATCAGGCGAAGCCACTCGAGCTCTGGGCGCTTCTCACCTGTGGCCTCAATCGCAAAATGAGGCAATTCTTGCAGTAGCCTATGACTTGTGGGTCTTGGCGCCGATCGAAGTGGAACGACCGTGGCGCCAGGTGGAAGGTCCAGCGTGCGAGAGTCGAGTTCGAGCGTCTTCAGGATATGTTCAAAATCAACGTCCGGATTCTCGTCCATCAATCACTAACTCACTTGCCGCCGTGAAGTCCGCCGCCGCGAAAACTGCGATTTGCCGGACTGGTCATGCGCGCTGAACGATAGGAACGGCCACGCCAGTGAACGTACATATTCCCCGACTTCCGCTCAATTTTTTTGTCGGAGTTCGGATCGGGGCTGTCGTCGGGGCCGATAGCCACGGCGGTCGCAATGCCTAGAAAAGCCACCAGGCCACACACCACCGCGAGTATGATATTTGATTTTGACATGAACATCAGTTCCAACCTCTCCAGTCGTCACGAAAATAGGACACGATCACCGGTCTGACCAGCGTGTTCGGCTGCACGGGCTGCCTGGCCTTCAAATCCGCGGGGAATCTGAAATTATTTGAGTCAAATTCAGTCTCGTAATATCTGCCGACAAATGAACGTACCGGAACTTCCGGCGATTCCTTTCGACTCGCCAGTCCAAAACCCCAGATACCAAATGAGGGAACCTCAACATAATACGGTCGAACCTGCCAACCGGCGGCTTCGAGACTGCTGATCGAAGACCAGTACGTCCTGTTGGCAAAAAACGGACTTCCCAGCTGAGCTGCCACCAAGCCGTCCTCAGTCACAATATGCAACAACGCCTGATAGAACGTCACCGAATAGAGTTTCGCCAACGATTCGTGGTGGGGATCAGGAAGATCAATAATCACCAGATCAAAGGGCCCCATCCGGGTATTCTCGACAAACTCAAAGGCATCATCATGAATCACCGTGAGCGCAGGATTCGCAAACGCATCGGCGTTCAGCTCTCGCAAAATCGGGTCGGTCTGGCCTAAGCGCACCATGGCCGGGTCAAGGTCCACCAGCACGACTTGCTGAATCCCTGGGTACTTGGCAAGTTCGCGTAAAGCCAAACCGTCGCCACCGCCTAGGACCAAAACCTTCGAAATCTTGGATAGCCGTGTTGCAGCCGGGTGCACCAACATCTCGTGGTAGCGGTATTCATCGGCTGAAGAAAACTGCAAAGACCCGTCCAAATACAGCCGAGTATCGTTGGCCTTTCGGGTCATCACCATGCGCTGGTAGGGGGTCTGTTCCAAGTACACGACCGGGTCTTCGTACAGATTACTTTCGACAATCTGTTCGATCTTTTGGGTCTGCAACGCTGCGAGTCCCACTACGGCAACCGTAAGAAAACATGCCCCTGCCAACACCCGTCGGCTATGAATCTGACGCCAAAAGACAAAGAGTCCCGCGGCTGCAATTGCGACGTTGAGCAGCCCCATCCAAGCAGGTGCACCGAGCAAACCCCAGAGCGGAAGCAGAACGAATGGAAACGCCAAACCTCCCACCAAAGCCCCGATGTAGTCGAAGCCCATCATGGCTCCAACACTGACCCGGAGGTTATTGCGGCTGGCTTCGGAAAGTCGAATCAACAAAGGGATTTCTAGGCCAATCAGGCTGCCGATGCCTAAAATCAAACCGATACGACCGACCTCAAAATATTCGGTGCCGCCGTACAAAAGAAAGAGTGTGAGTGAAGAGATTCCACCCAAGAAGCCCAGCAAAACTTCGGTCCAAATGAACCAATCCAGTAATCGGTTTTCGACACGCGTCGACGCAAATGAACCGATGCCGTAGGCCGACATAAATAGGCCGATCGTCAGCGAATACTGAAAGGTGCTGTTGCCCGCAAGGTAAGTGCTCACCGTGCCGATCGCGAGTTGATAAACGATCGCGCACGTGGCGGCGGCGCCAACACTCGCCGTCAAGACAGCGAGCTCAAACTTCTGGCGGGCGGGCGTCGTCATCAAAGAGCAGCGTGAACAATAATGGCAAACCCGATGTAGGACGAGCCTTCAATCAAACCCACCGCCAAGTTGTCTTTGATATGAATTTCTTCATCCAAATCAAAACGAACAAAAGTGCGCAAGGCGATGCGTCCAAGCCAGAGCATCAATAATCCGAGGATATACATGCCCACCATCAGCAGGATGTCTTGCCACCAAAGCTGGGTGATTTTTTCGCCCACAATCAGGCCATGCAAAATGATCGCTGCCGCAATCATAAACATGCCGTTGCTCGCGCCAACAGCGGCGTTCTGGTCTTCGCAAAGTTCTTTGCGCGGATCAAATGGGGTCATCAAATGGTAGGCCATTCGGGCTACAAATAGCGCCGCAAGCCCACCAAGACTCCATCCAATATATTGCAGTACGAGCATTCCGATTTGTTCTATATTCATGCTTTTATCCCTGAGGTTTCGTTTGTGGTTTTTCGTCTAAAATTGAAATTTCTTTCCAGTCTAAAATTCGATGAATCGTCCATTCTTCCTCGCCGGTGTGTTGATCACGTGAATGTTCGATCCAAATTCCCCCGGGCTTAGTAGGAAAAATATTAGGCCGGTAAACTTCCGACCGATAATTTGCCTTGGCGACGCCAAGCTCCCGATATTCGGTGTACGTCTCGACTCCCGAATTATCATGGTCAAGCTCATACCAAGCGTCTCGGTACATGACATGGTCAGAATTTATGGTCAGGGCCGCGGGATCTGCCGGAGTCCCCAAAAGTATTTGTTTATAATATTTGGTGTGGTCTTCTCCCTCAGAATCCTCCCAACATTTTTCCCATCGGGTCTCGGACAAAAACCGCACCATCCCGGATGCGGTAGTGAGTGTGAGTTCGATGCTCGTTTCGCCGTAACTCTCGTAAGATGCCCACCTCGTGACGGTCCATTCGTCGGAGTCAAAAGCCAGGCGAGAACCTGTCCCGAGGGTGGCAATCCAGTCGGCCATTTTGTTGCCGCGATTGATCCAAACCCAGAGTGAAACTGCGAATAAAAGGCACGCGGCGAAGAGCAGCGGCCATTCAGCAAAGGGAGCAGGCGACGCAGACAGTAACTGCGCGCCGATCGGAACACTTCCCTCGCTGGCCTGCTCAACACTGACCTCAATATCGTATTTTCCGTCGGCCGGAACCCGGAAATCGAAGGCGGTTACTGCGTTTGTTTCATCCCACGTGCCGCTCTCGCCGCCCTCGCTCCATCGTCCTTTTTCATGCCAATAGCTGTCGTCCAACTCGAACACGATCCCGCCAGTTTCATCGGTCAAAGTCGCGGTAATAATGGCAGTGGAGTTCTCCGGAACGGTGCGCAAGGACCCAAAGGCTATCCTGTAACTCAATTCCGATTTCAAGTTCAGATCCTTGAACTCGATGGGGATTCCACCCGACGATAATACGCTCTGCGAGCTGGCAACCACAGAGGTGCTTCGTCTTACGCCGGCATAGCCCGCAAGGACGATAAGTAAGATTCCCGCGACAAGCGGTAGAAGGTATTGGTTCTTAAGCATGGCCTACCCTTATCACGTGATCCGACTGCGTACCAAAGCCACCCGTCAAGGCGTCATTTTACGACGAATCACCTCGACCGCACGACACGCGGGTCCGTAAGCGGTGGACGCGCAGGCTCGCCTATAATGAAGTTCAATCGATCCCAGATCCGTTGGCATCGGGTGCGTTTCTTTGACCAACTCGGCGCACGCCGCTGAATCGTCTGCGCCACACGCGAGTTCGAGCAAATAAATGCCCTGGTTTTTGTCGATGACGACTCCACGACCGTAGAGGTACGCGAGCCCCAAATTTGAACATCCACGGTAGAATCCACGATCGCATGAAAAACGATAGTTTTTCACCGCAGCACGAATGTCTTTCGTGGTTCCCCTGCCCATTTCGTCGGCGTAACCGAGGTTATTACACCCGACTGCGTCGCCCAAGTCGCAAGCCCGCTTGGCATAATCATACCCCTGAGCCTCATCGACTGTGACACCTACCCCAGAAAAATAATAATGCGAAAGGCTCGCGCAGCTGATGGGCTCGCCGAGCAGACAGGCCTTACTGACATAGGAAAACGCGAGGTCGGGATTGGCCGTTACCCCAAGTCCCTTTTCGTACATATTCCCCAACGAGCCGCAGGCGCTCCCCTCGTCCAAATTACATGACCACTCGTATAGCTCCGCCGCCCACTTGAGATTCATCTCGATTCCACGACCGAATTCGGCCATCCACGCCAAATTACTGCAGCCATTCAAGTCGAGCAACTCACACGATGTCTGAAAAAAGCCAACGGCGGCGTAATCATCATTCGGGACGCCGAGCCCTTCTTTGAGCATCGCCCCCGCATTCACACACGAACCCGCGTCTTTGAGCTCACAACCCTTCACGTAAGATGCCCAGGCCAATGGATATTCGACCGGTCCCCCGACGGCTTTTTCAAGCGTCCACCCGTAGTTTCGACAACCCACCCCGTGACCGCGCTCGCACCCCAATCGACTGTGTTCGCGCGATGCGGACCCGTCCTTTGGAACACCTAGGCCGTTCATCTCTAGATACCCCAACCAAGTGCAGGACTCGCTGTCGCCTTGTTCGCACCCCAACCGATAGAAGATCGCAGCTTGGGCCGGATCTTCTTTGTCCAGCGCCACCCCTCGTGTCCGGCAATCGAGCGGCTGGCAGGCCGGTTTGGAACCGTCAGGAGCCCGCTCCCACCCAGCCTGTGGCGCGCCACAACCGACCAAAACCCCGAAACAAAATGTCACCCAGGCGATGTTTCGAAACATGATTCAGGCTCTCTGAAACTCGTAAAAGTCAGGAAGGCCGAGAATCACGGTTAAGGCGTCGAGAGCGGCATACACTTCGGCCAAAAACGCCGGGTCAGCTAGGTCCGCGACGGTCAACCGGTCGCGATAGAACTTCTCGACCCAAATACGCAGCTCTTTGTGGAGTTCAGCGCTGAACCATATCCCCGGATGCGATTGCGCCCTTTCCGAATCGGTCAGGGCGACGCGAAGCCTCAAACACGCGGGACCA
The DNA here is from genome assembly GCA_037968515.1 of Bradymonadaceae bacterium. Lineage (GTDB taxonomy): Bacteria > Myxococcota_A > Bradymonadia > Bradymonadales > Bradymonadaceae > JBFFMO01. The sequence goes on along the minus strand of JBBKVQ010000227.1, from coordinate 1,477 downwards.
CCACCGTTTTGCATCGACTGTCTCAGGCCCGCAAAATGTACCGAATCAAATACGCCTCTTTCGACACAATCAGCCACGTATGCGGCGGTTCGCGGATTCTCTGCGACCTCTTGCGCTGCGATCAGGCACCGTTTTTCCGGAGGTCCCACGATTTGCGAATTGAACAGATAACTCGACACCGCGTCGGCCAGGCTGACCTGTTCGGGCGACACGAGCTCGCGTTCAAGACCCGGAAACTCCGCCACCAGAAAATCCGTGGCTTTTGCCCCGCCGACGAATGCTTCTTCGTGCGCAAAAAGAAGAGTTTCGTGAGCCACAGCAATCACATCGTTATGAAAAACGCCGGCATCGATCGCGTCAGGGTTTTGGTGCAAGAACATGGGACGACGTACACCGTGGATTCGGGCGATTGCCTCAAACGCGTCGCGAGTCTGACGCGCAGGGAATCGCACAGGCTCGGGTGCGGCCGCAAAAGCAGCGCGACCGTACACAAAGATTTCGATTCCGGGTTCCGCAGAACCGTCGGACAACCGCATATAATTTGCGGCCCCTTCGTCGGCAAATGCGCTTACGCCCAGCAGCGGGTCGTGATGGGCAAAGGCTGAACCTTCGGGGAAGATCCTACGCAACATATGTGCGGTATGAGTCGCCTCAATCGCCCGATGAAACTTGCTGGTCAGGTTGGCTGCGGTGAAATGCACTCGCCCGTCAAACGTATCGGCTGAAGGTGAGACGGTAGCGGCATTGGCGACCCACATCGCCGACGCCGAACTGCAGGCCGAAAGCAGACGAGGCTGCATTGCGGCCGCTTGAATCACGTCGTGGCTAGAACCCGAGAAACCCAAACGCCGCAGAGTCGGAAGATGCGGTCGTTCATGTGGCGGGAATACGCCTTGCGCAAAGCCCATCTCCCACAACTCTCTCATTTTTTCGAGACCCTCAAGCGCCGCAGCCTTCGGGTTGGCCACCGCACCCTGATTAGCCATCGAGGCCACGTTTCCGGCGGACAGCCCAGCGTAATGATGGGAAGGACCAACCAGACCATCAAAATTCGCCTCGATCATGGGCATCCTCAAAAGTCGTCGTCGTTGTCAGTAGGCGTCTCTTGCAGGTCTTCGAGAGTCAGTATGAGCCCATCGTACTCGTCGTTGACGTCTTCAAGTTCCTGCAGAATTTCGACGACCTCGGTGGTCCGAAAAACGTGCGAACACAAAGTCCAGTCACCATCGCGCTCAGCTTCAACCCAAAGCACTTCGACCCAATCGCCCTTTTTGGTTCTCTCGATCCCAAAAACAACACGCACCGACTCTTCGTCTTCAGCGTCGTGGTCCACCTCGGCGATCTCGAGATCTTCCAGAGTCGTCTCAAACTGAAACGTCTGGCTGTCATCGTCGCTGGTATGTTCACTCAGTTCGAACTTCATGATTGCTCCCATGGCAGGACTTTTGACGCGTTCTAAACACTGCTGGAAGTGTTG
>JBBKVQ010000226.1:0-5445 GCA_037968515.1 Bradymonadaceae bacterium | reverse complement strand
GAGTTTGGTGTCTCCATGATGGGCATGGGTGATGGCCTCCCAACGCGCACTGCGGCGATGTACGGCATGATGGCCAGCCTGCCAAACCGCGGCGACTTGAACACAATTATCGTCGACCTGCTTGATAAAATGACCCGATGGGAGCCAGGCACAGATTCGATTCTGCCTGATGAGGAATAACATGGCTAAGATCGCTCCCTACCTTGCACTTCTTATTGGCATCGCGCTGGCGGCCCTTGCGGTTCCAGCGGCAATCGAGGAGCTTCAGCTTCGCGACGACGTGGCGACCTTTAAATCGACCCGAGCCGACATCGTTGAGTTTCGTGAACAAAAACACCAGAAAGGGCCTTCTGCTCAGGTAGTTAAATTCAAATACACGGTGAATGAGGCCAAACTCACTGGCGATAATCATTTGACGCGTCTATCGAATACCCACGATGAAATCGCGGGATTGATTCGAGACGACAAGGACGGAAAACAATCGATCCTCGTGTATTACGACGCGGGTAACCCTCGTAGGGTCGTGATCTCGAAAGAGATTGGAATTTGGATGCCGATCGCGATCATCGCAGTGACGTTGTCTCTCCTCGCGACAAGTATTTACAGCTTTGTAGAAAACAAGCGGCGGCAGCGAATCATCGGGCGCCCAGCTCGATCGGACAAGAGCGACGGACCGCCACAAGCTTAGCCGTTAAGCCTTGGCTCGTTTCCGACCGATCCATCGATACACCCACAAACCCCCGAAAAACACGGGCCAGCCATGCCAAAGGACATCGAAGATATCGATGATCTCGGTGAGGTCTCCCAGCATAAGCATGTGGTATTTTTCGACCAGGTGGGGCTCAGGCCCCATGGGCCAAGGCGCGAGCATTATCCATAACAACAGGATCAGGAACACTGGGGACAGGTTGTCTACTAGGTTCCAGACTCTTTGCATGAATTACTCCGCGATCGTTGCAGTCTTGACGTAGTCGAGTTTAGGGAAGCTTTCTTTCAGGTACGCATTTCCGCGCTCCTGCAAGCTTCCTTGGTCAGGCCCCATTCCACGTGGCGCGCCTTCGCCGTAATCCTTATACAAGCTGTCCACGACGTCCATTCCTTCGGTGACTGTGCCGAATGGCGAAAAGCCCATCGCGTCAAGATTGGCGTTATTTCCGAAGTTAATGAAAAGCTGAGTTGTACGAGTGTTGGGGCCGCCTGTGGCGAACACAACCGACGCGCGTTTGTTGGTCTGAGTGACTGGGTCATCCGAGATTTTTGCGTCACGCCAAGCGGTCATGACCTTCGGGTCTCCGTGGATACCGAATTGCGCCACAAAGCCGTCGAGCACACGAAAGAATGCGACGTCGTCGTAGAATCCAAGTTTGACCAGGTTGTAGAATCGGTCAGCGCCGTTAGGTGACCAAGCACGGGTCACTTCGACAACAAACTTGCCCTTAGTGGTATCAAAATTCACCTTGAACGACTCTGGAGCCTTCTCGGTCGCTGCTGCCGGATTCAGGAGCGCCGGATTGATTTCCTTGACCTCAACTGCCGCGGCGGTCTGACCAGCGGTCGCTGCTGGAGCCGAATTGGTTTGATTCTTGGGTGCCTCCTGTGCGGCTGATTGCCCGGCGGTCACAGGTGCATCCGACTTGGGCGCATCGGTTTTTGGCTGACAAGCGGCCAAGAGAACAACAGAGATTACAACGAACCAACGATTTAGCATCACTCGCTCCATAAATAGGTTTGGCTGGCACGCATATACCAGCGGTCACGAATTCGGCGCAACCTGCGAACCACTCATGCATTGACGACGGCGCCTCGCCGCGCTTAGGTGTGATGGATCAAAAACGAGGTATTCATCCATGGTTCGAAAGCTGTTCTTCTTCGGTGGTATTCTGACGTTCGTTGCGGTTGGTTTCGCCCAGGTCTTATGGCCGCCGGTACTCTGGTCGCTCGTGATCTTTGTCCCGATTTTCCTTTTGGGTGTGTACGACGTTTTTCAAACCGAACACACTATTCTTCGAAATTACCCTGTGATTGGGCACGGACGTTACCTACTTGAGTCGATACGACCCGAGATCCAACAGTATTTCATCGAGTCACATACCGTTGGCGCGCCGTTCTCACGGGAGGAACGGTCGGTTGTCTACCAACGTGCCAAGAGCGAGTTGGACACCGTGCCTTTTGGGACGCAGCACAACGTTTATGAAGTTGGGTTCGAGTGGGTGAACCACTCGATGAGGGCGACTCATGCGAGCAAAGTGCAGCCCCGGGTACAAGTAGGCGGTCCGGGTTGCACGAAGCCCTATTCCGCGTCGATGCTGAACATCTCGGCCATGAGTTTTGGGTCCCTTTCGCCCACGGCGGTACGCGCGCTCAATTCGGGGGCCCAACTTGGCGGATTTGCGCATAACACGGGTGAGGGCGGCATCAGTCCCTACCATCTTCAGCACGGTGGAGACCTAGTCTGGCAGATTGGCACAGGTTATTTTGGATGTCGGACGCTCGACGGAAATTTCAACCCTGAGATGTTCAAACTGAACGCGGCCCAAGAGTCGGTCAAAATGATCGAAATCAAGCTGAGTCAGGGCGCCAAACCTGGACACGGAGGTATTCTTCCGGGCGCCAAGGTTAACGCCGAGATCGCCAAGATTCGCGGCGTCGAAATCGGACAAGACGTGATCTCGCCACCGTCGCATCATGCGTTTACGACACCAACCGAGTTTTGCCATTTCATCGGGCAACTGCGTGACCTGTCGGAAGGCAAGCCAATTGGTTTCAAATTGTGTGTCGGGCGTCCGTCGGAGTTTCTGGCGATCTGTAAAGCGATGATCGAGACCGGTATCACCCCTGATTTCATTACTGTCGACGGCAAAGAAGGCGGAACAGGCGCGGCTCCGCTGGAGTTCTCTAACTCAGTGGGCATGCCGCTGCGTGAAGGCTTGCGGTTTGTCCACAACGCACTCGTCGGCGCCAATCTGCGCAAGGACATCAAAATCTTTGCGTCGGGCAAAGTCGTGAACGGATTCGACATGGTCCGTGCGTTCGCACTTGGCGCGGATGCCTGCAATTCGGCGCGAGGCATGATGCTGGCGTTGGGTTGCATCCAGGCGCTGCGTTGCAATTCGAACGTGTGCCCAACAGGCGTCGCCACCCAAGACGCGTCTTTGTATGGAGGAATCGTGGTGCCCGACAAAGCAGAACGCGTAAAACGATTTCATCGCGCCACGGTTCAAAGTTTCTTGGAACTCGCGGCGGCGGCTGGGGTTAAAGACCCACAGAATATCGACCCTTCTTACGTCATGCGACGCGTGGATTTAACGACGATTCGGACTTACGAGGAGCTTTACCCCACGCTGGAGGCGGGGGTCTTGCTGACCGAGGACGCGCCAGCTTGGATCAAACGAGATTGGGACCGGTCCTCACATCTCGAATTTTGAAAGACATAGCAGACTTAACCACTTGAACTGCAAAAGCATTTCGCCGATACGGATAAACAACACTTCTTAATTTAGTCGTGGCCGGTGAGCCCAGATAGTTGTCCCGCGGCGGATTTCGTGTCTTCTTTAGGTTTGACTAGGCACCTTGCCCGAAAACGTCAGGCTGAGATAAAATGGATGTAATTGAACAACTTCCCGTCCAGGGACGAATCAAGCACTACTCGTCGATGGATGGTATTGGCACAATCATGCTCGAATCGGGAAAGAGCATCAAATTTGGTGCAGACTCGTTGCGTGGAATCGAGCCCGACTTTGGCGGACCAGTCACTATCCATGCAATACGCGAGCACGGAGCCCTAGGGGAATGTGCGTTCGATGTTCGGGATGCAGCTATTGGTCTAATGACGCGGGATGAGCAACGCGCTCAGCTTCTTCGTGAAATCAAAACTTCTAACAAGGAAGCAGAGTTCATCGGAAACCCCTGGGCCACCGTCATGTTTGAACAGCTTCCCCCGATGACGTACGACGATTGGACTGAACTTGAGTTTGGAAATGAGGCTTCGATCGAAGTGTATAAGGGAGGGTTGCGTGGAACGGTCAACGTTTTCGGCAGCTTTGTGATTTTCGACGTTTCCGTAGACCTTCCCGATGGCGGACATGCCGTCACCATATACCCAAACTTTTTGTTCTCACGTGAGCTTCGTGCCTCAGACCCTCAAGGATTTCCCGACCCATGGAGCGCCGATTTCGGCATCACCCGCGTCGCCACGGTGCTTGTTCTCGCGCTTCTGGACGCTGGTGGAGTTGCGGTCGAGCCGATCTATGCCCGATGTTTAAAGCCCGCAGCTATTTTCAGGGCCCAAGCTGGGGATCCGGTTCTACCGGAAGTGCGAAGTTGGGAGGCTTGGATCCATGGAGGGCGAGATACTAACGACAATTTCATCACCACCGGGATGGAAGCGCACGTGCTGCCAGATGTGACAGTAGTTCCAGCGGAAGGGATTGCCTTTGATGAACAAGTTCGAGTAGGGCTCGACACCTGTCGTAAAATGGTTGAGTCAAACCGGTCGCTTGAGGTTGGCGAAAGCTTAAATCACCCAGAAGCCGCAGGGACGTGGCATGTGACCGACGTCAATCTTGCAGAAGTCGTTCTTAAGCACGATACGAGTCGCGTCGAATTTCAAAATGCAGATGACCGGGAACACGACCCGAGCCAGACGGGCTTGGTCTCGACTAAAGAAGAGCAATACTTTCTAAACGAACTTCGCCTAAACCCGACCGACGTCCTTGCTTGCGGCTATTTCACCTCGCCGACTCACCACGTCTCCAGATCCAAAACCATCGCGGCCGCACTACAGGCAAAATCGTGGTTCGTTGGGCTGACAAATGACTCCCTTTATTTCGTTGAGACGAGAGCAGCTGCGACCTCGAAGCCGCTTCTCGAAAACAAAGACGTTCGCCACCATCCGCTCACCAGCATGGCCTCCGTTTTTTCAAACGGAAACGCGATTGAAATCGTTTTTGATACAGCGACATACGTTTTCGAACCGAAATTAGAAAACTTTTGTTTCCCCTCTCAAGGCCGACTTTTAGAGGAGCTCTTGAAGTACGATCCGTCGGGGCCCACGCTTGAAAAGCTAAAATCAATGCGTCGAGTTGTGAAACTGAAGCGCTGGATTCCCTTCGCACTCGCCCTTGGGTTCGTGATCATTTATCTCGCTGTGACTTGAGTCCCTCGAAGCCCTTCTTGTGATGCGACGTCACGAACCGTACCTACGAGGATCTCTACTTTGATTAAAGTGGTGTGCTCGTTTTCGGCGCCGCCCCGGATGGGATAAAACGTGAATGGCCACGTGAGTTTCTAAAGCGGGTCAGTCGGTCTCGGGAGTCCAATCGCCTGAGATCGAAGAATCCTTATACCCCTGTTCTTTCTTGGTTTTCTTGATCAATGCCTGACACGGTTTTTTCTGTTCGCCGTAGGCAAGGTCCTTGCGCTCTTGGTCGTCGTGATCTTTAAAGT
>JBBKVQ010000225.1:0-11245 GCA_037968515.1 Bradymonadaceae bacterium | reverse complement strand
AGGGCAACTGGCCCTTGAATATAGGCAGACACCTCGACGCTCACCAGTGACACGCTGATATATGCGGCAATCAGTCCGCATAAAACAACGACGTAACCGACGATGGCGACGCGAAAAATCGTGACGTTTTTCATGGGTCAGTGGCTCGCGCCGTGTTTCGAATATCCGCCAGCTTCTTCGCCCCAGATCTTCTGCAGGTATTGGTCGCGTCCCGAACGGCTTCGGTACTGTTGATAATGGTCAGGATGGGTGATGTAAAAATCTTGGTGATAGGCTTCGGCCGGCCAAAACACCGCGGCCTGTGTGATTTCGGTCACGATCGGCCCGTCAAATTTGCCGGTCGCCCCGAGCTCGGCTTTTGACGCGAGCGCCTCTTTTTTCTGGGCGTCGTCGTGATAAAAAACGCCGGTTCGATACTGCGCTCCTTGATCGACGAACTGCCCATTGACTTGGGTCGGTTTGATATTGCGCCAGAAGACCTCGAGCAAAAGCGCGTACGAAACTTTGGCGGGATCGTAGACCACTCGGACCGCTTCTGTGTGGCCGGTGTCACCACCGCCAACCTGTTGGTAAGTCGGGTTCAACTCGGGCCCGCCGGTGTAGCCAGAAATCACGGCGGTTACCCCTTCGATCGACTCGAAAGGTCGTTCCATGCACCAGAAACACCCGCCCGCAAACGTCGCGATTCCCATGCCGGGTGGCGCCAACTCGGCGGCCGTGATGTCACTCACAGCGTCACTCTGACTGGCCGCAGGCGCCTGGGGTTCGTCCGATTTTGACGCGACCGCAGCCGTCGATGAAGGGTCGTCCTGCTTGGGTGTCTGACATCCAACGAGCACCAGAAGTGTAAAAGCGAGCAAGTGTTTCATGGAATCTCCTTAAAATTGAAGGATGGCCCAGTCGGCGAATTTCGAAGCCTATTTCGAAGCAGCCTTCGGGTTCACAGGGCGTCGAAACTTCAACGTCATCCGGTCACTCTCGCCGATCGCCATGTATTTGTCTCTGTCCACGTCGCCCAGTCTAAGCGAAGGAGGCAGAGTCCAAACACCTTCTGGGTGGTCTGCTGTGTCGCCTGAATTTGCATTGATCTCGGAGGTTTCGACAAGCTCAAACCCGTGATGTTCCGCCGCCTTGATGACAAACTCCTGAGTGACATAGCCGCTCTTGATCATCGTTTCAGTATCAGTACCGGCCACGGCACGGTGTTCGACCACGCCCAAGATGCCACCGGGCTTCAGCACAGTAAAAGTCGCCGCGAACAAATCGTTGAGCGTGTCGGTCTTCATGAAATTGTGGATGTTTCGAAACGTCAAAACTACGTCCGCCGACTCAGGTGACCCAATATCCATAAGGATTGGAGGGTCTAACGTTCCGTTGACGACCTTCGAGAAAGCTGGGTCCGTTGCAACTCGTGCGTCGAATTTACCGCGGACTTTGGACCGGTAGTTCTCTGGATCTTCGGTTGCCCGGAACGACCCGGCGACCAGCTTGCCATTCTCGGCCAAATAAGGCGCCAGGATTTCAGTGTACCAACCACCTCCTGGCCAGACCTCGACCACCACGTCATTTGGGTCGACCCCGAAAAAAAGTAGCGTTTCGAGGGGATGCCTGAATTCATCTCGAGTGCGGTTTTCGGCACTACGAGCTGGATTGTCGAGCGCGGTTTGTAGCGCACTAGCCCGTGCTTCGGCTGTCATGGTCATCGCAGACGAACGAGTCGTCTTTGCAACGTCTTTCGAAAGTGTCTCGGAATTGCTGCTGGCGCAGGCAGTCAAGGTTAGGGCGAGTCCGAAAATTAGTGTCTTGTTCATATCGAGTCCAGATTCAAAAAGGGTACGAAACCGATGCCGCGCAGTCGCAACCCGATTCATGTTTGGGTATGTTCCCGTTGTTTTTGGAATCAAAGCTGAGGTTTGGCAATGAATAGATGGATACTCATAGGCGCCCTGGTTGGCTTGACCGCGTGTGGCGACAGCGTGAAGAAGCGGTCGGACGTGGTGTCTCCCAATAATACATCTTCGAATAATACGACAAATAACACGACCAATGGCTTGACGAACAACACGACCAACGGCTCGACGAACAACTCGACCAACGGCTCGACGAACAACTCGACGAATAACCCGCTGCCATGCGGACCCGACGCCGGATTTTTTGGTCCGATTGGCTCACCGACCATCACGCCCTACGGTTTCGATGCGAATCTGAATGCCGTTTTTGCCGTAATTCCTGCCACGCCAGACGACATTAACACGATCGAAAACGAAGGGGTTTTTGTTCCGGATTTTCCGATTCAAGTGAATCAGGCGATCGTGACAGCGACAGGGTTTCTGCCGACTCGAAGTTTCTGGGTTCAGGACAGAAATCGCGCCATCGAAGTGTTTCTTACGAACGATCTAGGGAGTTCGGTATTACCCGGGCAAATTGTCTCGTTCAATGCCTCGGAACTGACCAATTACGAAGGCCATCCAGAGATCACAGGTATCGACTCGTTTTTCGTTCACAGCTCAGATAATCCTGTGCCCTACCGCCAGGCAAACAGTCGTGAACTATCGATAAATGATTATGGATACATCGTGAAGTTGGGTGGCGAATTGTTGCCAAACCCAGTGCCGTGCGGAGGCACGAAGACTTGTTACGATCTTTCGCACAGCGGACACGAGTCGATTCTGAGATCTGGTTCGACGTTTCTAGCGCCCGGTGATTGTGTGACCTATGCCGGACCCGTTCGCTCGTTCCCTGGACCACGCGGGACATCCGGCACCAAGATTCCCCAACTCGATACAATCAACTTCGATTGGCTACGCGAGAGATTTTAATGTCGGCAAATCAACGTTGGTTTGAGGCACTTTGGCGCGATTATTCTGCCATGGCGCCACGTGTCAGCAGCATCAAGAAAAGTCTTGAGATCCGCGGCGAGCAGGTCCTTAATGACCATGTGGCGTTTCGGACCTTTGACTTGGCCCCGATCAACCTAGAGTCCCTTGCGCCGACGATCGAAAGCCTCGGCTACCGCCGCCTAGATTCTTATCGATTCGAAGCCAAGAAAGTCCGCGCGATCGCGTTTGTTCACCCTGAGCCAAACGCCCCGCGAATTTTCCTTAGTGAATTGGAAACGTCGCGCTTCGAAGATTCGATTCAAGGACTGATTCACGAGCTTGTTGGGCAGGTGAAAGGTCTCCCGGTCGGACCGGAAGTCCTTTTTTCTGGCAGGCCTTGGCAGCTGACAACCACGACCTACCGGCAGCTCGCGGAGGTGTCCGAATACGCCGCGTGGGTGGCGTCGCTTGGACTGCGTCCCAATCACTTCACCGTGAATGCCAACGCCCTGTCTACATTTGAAGGTCTCCCGGTTCTTTTGGACTTCGTAGAATCACAGGGTTTTCAACTCAATGAATCGGGCGGGCGGATCAAAGGAACCCCCGCGCAATTCCTTGAACAGGGCTCCACGCTCGCCGACCGCATATCGGTCGATTTTACAGATGCGGCGCTCGAAGTTCCCACGTGTTATTACGAGTTCGCCTATCGCCACCCCATGAGCGATGGTCGGCTTTTTGATGGTTTTGTCGAGGCAAGCGCCGACAAGATTTTCGAATCCACAAACGCCAGCCCGGTCGACAAGTGATGGAAATCGTTGATCTGACAACTGGTCGTGTTCTTGTTTGGTGGCGAAACAGTTTGAGTAGGAATTGGACATGAGAATCGGTTTTCTGTTTTTGGTTCTGGCCTTGGCCTCATGCGGGTCAGACGACAACACAACCACCAATAATCAGGTTGACCTCGGGAACGACGCTGGGGCCGATATCACCCTCGAGGCCGATGCTGGCACTGACGCGCAAAGCGATGTTGATGCCGCCATTGCCGAGGTTTTGCCGCCCCAACCTTGGTCAGTGAAAGAGCCTGGCTTCTATCGAGTCGGCTACCGTAGTGGTTTTGAAGTCACCTACGACGCGGTGGGTGAACCCGGCCGCACCTTTGAGTTTGTGGTCTGGTACCCGACTTTGGACAAAGACGGTCTTGCGGCCAAATACTACAACGTCTTTCGACGTCCGGGAGTCCAGCGGGACGCTTCGCTCGCGATTACCGAACCGGCTCCGGTCTTGATTTTTTCGCACGGAAACAGCTCTTTTGCAGAACAGAGCTACTACATGACCGAGTTTTTTGCGTCTCACGGCTTTATTGTGGTGGCCTTGAATCACACAGGAAACACCTTCAAAGACACCCAGGGCGGCATCGACCTGACTTCCGGTGCATTCCGACCGCAGGATGTTACGGCATTGCTGGACCGGCTCGAAGACTGGCCAGCTGACGATGTTTTGAAGCCCGTAATCAGCGATCAAATTGTGCTCTCGGGTCATTCGTTCGGCGGCTACACGACCTTGGCTAGCGCCGGTTCGGGCTTTGATGTCGATTACGCTGAAAACTACTGTGCCACGACGACCGATGATTTCTGCGAAATTTTGGCCGCCGATGGTGTCTCTGACCTGTTTCGTGGTGGCCTTACAGACCCACGCGTCAAAGTCGCCATCCCCCAGACTCCCGGCGGATTTCTGGTGTTTCAGGACAAGCTTTCTGAGATCAAAATCCCAACCATGCTTATGACCTCGTTGCTTGACCAAACATTGCCAGCCGTTGAAGAAGGCGACCCGATTTGGAATGCGATGGAAGGGCCGCACATGCGAGTCGACCTGCTGCGCGGTGGGCATTTCACCTACTCGAATATGTGCGAACTCTTTGGGGCGGCCGTGCTCGATGATGGGTGTTCCGATCAGTTTGTCCCCTTCTTGATGGCATCACAGATCATCGACGCCTATTCGCTGGCTTTCGCCCGCAAACACTTGCTGGGCGATGCGACCAACGACGCTTTGTTGGATGGAACCGACCAACCTTGGCCGACCGAAGTCGGGCTCGACTGGAAGACTCAGTAGTCGACCCTCGAAATCAGGGGGGATTTCACGACATCGCTTGATTACAAGCCGCGGAAGAACACATCTAACCTGCTCAAATGCTGGCGGGATTGACTTGTATCTGGTAGGTGTTTCCCCTCATTTTTTAAATGTTTTTTGGAGCGATAATGCGGCTGACCACTTCGATTGCGACTCTTGCCCTCTGTGGAGCAATCCTCACGTCGTGCGCCACCGACGAACAGGAAGCCTCGATCGACGAATCGACGCCTGTCGTTTGTGAAGGTCCAAAATGCGACGGCGCCACGGGCGGCTTCAAAAACGCATTTAACGACATGAAGAATCTGGACCTAAGCGACCTGACCGTGATCGGCGCAGGTCTGGCGACGGACCAGCTGAATAGCGGACTTGAGGGGATTCCTTACGCCTCGATTCAAATCAGCCGTACTGCGCTCTACGGCGCCCAAGAAGAGACCCTCGGTCAAACACTGGTGCATGACCTTGGCGGTCTTCGCGCTGGGCTGACGGAACGATTCGGTGAAGACGCTTTTGCCACACGAATCGTGGAGCTTCGCCGCGAGCAGGCTCAAGCCAACGACATGATTTGGGCCGAGTCGCATTTCAAAGTCGGACCTCAGCTTAATCATGGCTGGTCGCTCACCCACGGGGACACCGTCGGGTCGGTGGGATTTGATTCAAATGCCTCGATCGAGACCGTCTTGATTTCGCCCTTCGGAAATCGAAACGAAGCTCTGCTCGACGCTCCGCTCGGCGCGATCAAAGAAACCCGTGGTTGGATCATTCCACGCTCGGGCCAAGACGTGATCCGCATGACTCCCGGAGAGTCACTGGCCATGCGCGCCAACGGTGCTCTGGGCATGAACCTCGGTGTCGGTGTTCCTTTCCTGATTGGAACCGTCTCGGGTGTCGTGACTTTGCACGCGCGCCTTTCCTTTGGCGCCCGCGTGGCGATCAAGGGCCAACTCGACGTGCAGCTGGTTCGTGGCCAAGGCAACGACGTTTGGGTTGATGTCGGAATGGACAAACAACAGCTCCGCCATTTCTCGGTCGCGCTGGACACAGGGTTTGGTGTCGCGGGCCTTCCCGAGGTGAACCTAGACCTTGGTGTCGTCAAACTTGATGTCGACGATATCGCAGAAAAAGCACTCCAGAAGCAGCTCAACAAACACCTCACGCCCTCGCTTTCGGCCACCACTTCGGCGACTTCCGGTCGTTTGACTGTGGCTCGGTTCCGCTTTGATGCCAGCCGACTTGTCGAAGAAGATGTCGAACAGGCTCTGACTCAGGCCATGCGCGGGGATATCCGATTGGCTCAGGCGCTCTCGGTCAATGGCACGCGCGGCGTGGCCCAAGAACTCGACCTTTTGAAAGACGCCCGAAGTGAATCCGATTACGTCGGCTTCAACTTCCTTGGGATGGAATTCTACCGTGCGAATAACTTCGACACCGGCAGCATTCATATCGAGCAAAACGGCGAAAACCAGACATTGCTCTTTTCGGAACTCGAGAAAAAATCGGGCTTCTTTTTCACCGACCGCGCGTACGAATGGCGGAAATTGGTGTCGATTAAGACCAAGGACGGCCGACTTACCGACGCTTCGATCAACTCACGTATGACCTTGCGCGAAGCCGACAGCTTCCTGTCGCGTGATCAGATGCTCGACCATATCGATCCGCTTGTCGGCTACATCACTGGATTCAACCCGCTCTGGGAGGACATCAACGTGATGGCCGATGACCTGGCCGATTTTGTCGACCACGTCTGCCCCAAGCCTGCTTCGAACGCATCGTCGTTTGAAAAACGTGAATTTGACGACTGCCTGGCGGCGATCCCCACGAATTCCGAAGTGCTCGCCCGCAAACAATCGCTGGCTGATGCGACGGCGCAGGTCATCGACGGCGGCTCTCTCAAACAAGGGTTTGATCCGAGCGTCACGACTTCGGCCGAATTTGCCAAGAAGCTGATGGACTTCAAAGTCCTACTCGCCTCGACCAACGATCGGCCTGATGTGGCGTTATTTGGCCCCAAAGGTCGCATGGTCACTCAGATTCGTTTTTCGGATGATGCGCTGCACCACATGATGGCTATCGGCAAAGAAACAGAGTTCCGCTCCAATATCGAAAATGTCTTGCGCTTGATGGCCGCTGATCGAATCAGCGACATGACCAAGAAGCAGGACCGGGTCGATGATTATGTCGATTCGCGTGTGTCACGATTGGACGAACTGGCCTTGTTATATGCTCAGGCCAGCTTCAAATGGGACGATTTAGACCAGATTTCGAAGGTCAAATTCGACGGCGAAGGCGTGGGTGATCAGGGCCATATCGTTTTGATTCCTGACCGTGCGCCGGCCGAGATGGACCTTGGATCGGTGGCTGAACACAAAGGCGCAATTCTCGAGAAATTGGTCCCAGAATTGGTCGACGTCGCCGAGAAAGGCATTTTCCGTGACCTCGATGAACCGACCGAATTCGTGATTGGCTATTCGCTGTTGTGGATGACCGAGCCGAGTCAAGTTGAGTTGCTTTCGAACTACGTCTTTGATGACGAGGAAGACTTCGGGTTATACGATCTCGACTCGTATGGCCGCGGCACCAGTCCCATGATCGAAGCCGGCCAGTTCAACATCGACGAACTCATCGGATCAAACTGAGCCTATGCACCTTCTAAAAGTTGCTGCTGCCGTTCTCAACCAAACCCCTTTGGCTTGGGAACATAACCGGGACAACATCCTCGCCACCCTCGCGGAAGCGCGTGCGGAGGAAGCGACGATCGTATGTCTCCCGGAAATGTGCATCACGGGCTACGGCTGTGAGGACGCGTTTCATTCACCCAACACTCACGCCATGGCCTGGCGAGTCTTGAACGAGATTTTGCCCCATACCTTGGGTTTGATCGTGAGTTTCGGGATTCCGATCGTTTACAATAACGGGCTCTATAATACGGCCTGTCTTGTGGTGGACGGAAAGATCATCGGATTTGTTGCCAAGCAATTCCTTGCCGGCGATGGGATCCACTACGAACCCCGTTGGTTCAAAGCGTGGCCCGCCGACAAACAAAGTCTGGTGACGATAGACGGGGTCAGCTACCCAATCGGCGACTTGTATTTTGATTGCGGCGGAATTCGAATCGGGTTCGAAATTTGCGAAGACGCCTGGGTTGCTCGGCGTCCCGGGTCGGACCTTTCACAAAAGGGCGTCGACATCATCTTGAACCCAAGCGCTTCTCATTTTGCCTTCGGAAAGCTTGAGGTCCGAAAACGTTTTGTGATCGAAGGTTCCCGAGCCTTTGGGGTGACTTACGTCTACTCGAACCTGTTGGGTAACGATGCTGGGCGCGTCATCTACGATGGCGGCGCAGTCATCGCGTCGGCCGGCACGCTGCTCGCGACAGGTCCTCGCCTGTCATTCGACGACCGTCATATCACCTGTGCCGTCGTGGACGTTGATCACACGCGTCTTGACCGCATTCGAACGGTCAGCTTCATCCCACAGGTGGACGCCGTTCGACCCGACTGTGTTTCTGTACCGTTTGATTTTCCGACGATCATGCCCGAGCCGACCTTCGACGAGTCATCGCCTTGGGAACAGAGTAAATTCTTGAAGGAAGAGGAGTTCACGCGTGCGGTCTCGCTCGCCTTGTTTGATTACATGCGTAAAAGCCGGTCTCGAGGGTTCATCATCAGCCTTTCGGGTGGTGCGGACTCATCGGCGACCGCTTGTTTGTGTGCATTGATGGTGTGGCTCGGAGTCAAGGAACTTGGGCTGGATGGGTTTAAGGAAAAGCTTGGTTATATGGCGGAGCTTGAGTCCGCGAACAAACCTGACGAGCTGATCAAAAAGCTCCTGACCTGTGTCTATCAAGCGACCCGGAACTCGGGAGACGTGACTCGGAATGCTGCACGGGTCGTGGCCGACGCAGTGGGCGCAGAGTATTTCGAACTCGACGTCGATGATTTCGTTCAAAACTACACAGGCATGGTCTCCCGGGCGCTTGGTCGAACGCTATCCTGGGATACCGATGATGTGACGCTGCAGAATATCCAGTCGCGTGTGCGAGGTCCGGGAGTCTGGATGTTGGCCAATATTAAAGGCGCACTTCTACTTTCGACCAGCAACCGTTCAGAGGCCGCCGTGGGTTACGCCACAATGGATGGTGACACGTGTGGAGGCCTTTCGCCGATCGGAGGCATCGATAAGGCATTTTTACGAAGATGGCTGGCGTGGCTTGAATCTGAAGGCCCGATGGGCCATTCAGAGATCGCCGCGCTCAAAGCCGTGACTTCGCAGGTCCCGACCGCGGAACTTCGCCCAAGCGCGGCCGAGCAAACCGACGAGGGCGATTTGATGCCCTACGAGATGCTCGACGCCATCGAACGACTGGCCATTCGCGACAAAAAAGCGCCGTTGGAAGTTTTCCAAGTTGGGCGATCTCTTTGGCCCGAGATCAGTGAGTCTCAGCTCTTTATCTATGTTGAGCGGTTCTTCAAGCTCTGGTGTCGCAACCAGTGGAAACGCGAGCGTTACGCGCCGAGTTTCCATGTCGATGATAAGAACTTAGACCCCAAAACATGGTGTCGATTCCCGATTCTTTCGGGTGGGTTCGAACTTGAACTCGCGGAGTTGCGAGAGTACGTTGCGACCCGTAAACTACACCTTGATGACACAAAAGTTCGATAGTCTTTTCAGACTTTGAATTGAAGGCAATGCGCCTGAGGCGTACGCTTGTGTTTGATCTTAATCCGCCTGGAGCTCGAATGGCTGATGTACCGTTCCCGAATGTTCGTGAAATCCGTGAATCTCTAGAGATGACCCAGAAGGAATTTGCGGACACCTACGGGTTCAGCATCGGCGCGGTTCGTCACTGGGAACAGGGTGTTCGCAAACCCGAAAAAGCCACTCGCCTGATGCTACACATGATTGTGCTTGAGCCACGTGCGGTAAAGCGCACGCTGAAACGCTTTAACGAAGAAGCTTGATTAGAACGAAAGTTCGGAGTTGTTGCTGTCGGTGACGGGTTTAAACTCTTGGATGGGCGGTTGAGTGGCGATGTTGGTGATGACGCCAATGGTCGTTCCCAATGTCATCACAAAGAGCGTCAAAAAGAGCATTGAATTGGGCGAAATGATTACCCGCCGTCGCACTTGCATGACGACTCCGGCACCCACCACAATAAACCAGAGACACACTCCCAACATGAAGTGGACCTCGTCCCCGGCTCCAAGCACTCTGCCGGTGTAGGCGACGCCCCAGATCACGCCGATCGAGGCTGCGGTTGCGGCCACGTACACGAGACCCCTTCCGATCTGCGCAAGCGAAGCTCCAAAGTTCATCCAAAACACCCTTCAACTTAGACGGTTGAGTGTCGCGCGCCTGCCAACAACCGGCAAGCGACCGAGGGTCGCGGTTGCGTGTTTGGTTGCCTTTAGTCTTTCGGCTAAGTGCGTATTTCATTTGATAAGAACCATGGCGGGTAAAATGAGGGGTTTTTGCGTTAAGTGCGCCTTATCAACGACTTAAGTGATGATGCGGTCTTGGCCTGCTTCTTGGAATGTATCTGAGGCAGCGCGTCTTCGCAGCGGCACGGTCAGGCCTACACAAATCGGTAGTCGGTGTCCCGCATATCGCAGCGCGCCTTTAAGGCGGGTTCAAATCCTGCCGTCGGTCTCGACCGATCGTTGGTTCGAAAACACCGGCGCCCTCGGGTGCCAAAACAACAGGAATGTAGAATTCGAGGCCTTGGGCCGAACGCGACAATCAGTGGGTTATCAAGGTCTTCCGGTCTTTCATCGGAACTACTGATATCCGAGTGTCTCAGCAAATCATGTGTGCGCTGCCGAAAGGTCTTCCGGTCGGCATCCCACCAGGTGGCTCGATGCTCCGATGACGACTCCCATTGAAGCCGGGAAAACTCGAGTTCTGCATTCCGTCTTTTGAGAAAAACATGAAAACGATCATTGAAGAAAACGAGCGAGGAATTCTATTCAAGAACGGCGTAGCTTCGCGTTGGTTGAAGCCAGGGAAACACAGGTTTTGGGGTTTAGCCGCGGGCTTTCGGATTCAAAGATATGAAGTTGAGTCGGTGACATCCGTGCTGACTCCCGAACTGGACCGTCTGGCTCCTGAGGGCGACCTCACCCGTCTAGAAGTTCCCGAGGGGTCGATGGCATTGATCATGGCCAAGGGCTTCGCCCACAGCGTCCTGGGGCCGGGGTCGTATGGACTTTGGCAGACTCGACAAGTGGTTTCGGCCAGATTGATCGATGCCCAGGCTCTTGAAGTAGAACTCCCGGACGTGTTTGTGGCGTTGGCACCGCCGA
>JBBKVQ010000224.1:0-6132 GCA_037968515.1 Bradymonadaceae bacterium | reverse complement strand
GCCCTTGTTGGCGGAGCCAGCTTGGACGTCACGGGTTTCGTGGCCATTGCGCGGGCCTGTGCGCGCTAAACAAGACCTATGATTCCTGATCTTTTTCGCACCGATGGCGTTCATCGGCTGCAAGCGCTTGGCTTCGAGATTGCCATCGAACGCCGGCGCATTGCCGATCTACACATCCGCAGTGGGCGCCTTGTTGCGTGCGATCCGTTTGACTCGCCCGAGACCGAACCTTTCGAGGTCGAGATTCCCGTAGGGCGTTATCCCGTTTTTGTTGTGACCGCCGATCTGAGAGACACGGGCAGCATCGCCTACTTAGTGGTCGAGCTGTCCGCCGAGCCCGCCTTGCGCTGGGAACTCGCACATCTGTTTGGCGACGAGCACGAAAAGCAACGATGGAACGACCCCGCACATGCAGGGTTTCATATCGAATCTGGTTGTGCTGCACTCGTGGATGAGGACGGCGCACAGGCGGCGATCGACCGCATGTCCACCGATGAAGGCGAAGACGAGTTCAATCGATTGGTTCGACGCGAAATTGCCAAGACTCGGCGAGCAAATACGGCTCGATCGGGCTGGGCCAGCATCGAAATCGACGACGTGAACCTGATCGTGCTTGAAGTCGACAACGGGACGTATAAAACCCATTTAGGAAGAGACGCGGATGGCATCCCGGCTCTTCTTGTCGTTGACCTTGGCGTCCTCGATATTCAGTTCACACCATACGGTCTGCGTTCTTGAACCCGTAATCCTGTGGTAGCTTTCCAACCCCCGTCATGCCCGAGAAAGGACCCATGAGCGAAATTTCCCACCTGGCAGCGCGACTCAAGTCTGCGCTTGAATCACTCGACTGGCTTGGACGACCGGTTTTTCCGAAACTACGTGAACCGGCTACTCGCGAAGAGCTGGAAGCGTTCGAAAAAACTATCGGTCGCAAGATTCCCCCGTCATATCGGGCGTTCCTCCGTCTTCATAACGGCATGGAAGGCCTTGAACAGTATGATTGGGGCATCGCCGGAACCACTCCCGGAAAAACCGGCGAGTCGTTTGACGATGTGCGATCGGGCCATCAGTTCGTCTACAAAGAGCAGGACCCCAAAGGTCAGGCACTCAAGGATCTGAAGCGTGCCACGATCGTCGGCTCCGACTTCGATTTTCAGGTGGTGTATTTTGCCCCTGAGTCATGGATCGACGACGAGCCTCAGGTTCGTCGAATTTCGTCCGACCAGCCCTACGACGAGCTCCCCCTATTCGAGAACTTCGAGGAATTCCTAGAATTCCTGGTCAGCATCTACGAAGACCTCGTCGACATGCAGAACGATTCGTTCGAAGACGACGAAGAGGGTGATGACGACGACCTCGGGGGCGGACAAGACGACCTGCTCAAGGAACTCGCCGCAATCCTGCGGGCCGACGAGGTCCGTAAAAGAGCCGAGGCCGAGGCCGCAGACCCGCCCGTCAAGATGACCCCCGAGATGGAAATGGCGTCGTTGCTTTGCCATCGCGCCCTCGAAATGCTTGTGGAATCCGAGATGATCGAGCTCGTAGAAGGCCCCGGGATGGTCGAAGCCCTTGAAGACCTGATGTTGCGAAAACTGCTGCGATCGTCCAACCGACGCGAGACCGTTTCGCGCTGGATCGACTCGTTGAGCCGTGCCCGCGAAGTCGAAGAACTTTACGGCACCGACGAACAACTCGCTGTCGTTTTGGACAAGGCTTTTGACGAAGTGAAACCGTAAATGGCGACCATCGAACAATTTTGGTTGTTCCACTGTGGCTACCTCAAGACACGTGGTGGGCTCTGGCTGGACGGTCACGGATTGGAAAAGGTGCGCCTGCCTTTGATGGCAGCCCTCTTGGTTCATTCCGAACTGGGGCCAATTTTGATCGACGCCCCTTTCGGTCCAGAAGGTCCCTCCAACGCCGGAGAATTTGTCGGTGCGATCGCTCGGCGTGCCGGCACAGTATTCAAAGATGAATGGGCGATCGTTCCTCGGATCGAACAGCTTGGGTTTCGCGCATCAGAGATCAACCACGTTCTGATGACCCACCTGCACTTCGACCACACGGGCGGCATGAAGACCGTCGCCCATGCCCAATTTCATATCGACCGCGACGAGTGGATGTATTCCACAGGCCTCAAGCCTTTGGAAGCTGCTCGGCAAGGCGTTGTCGTTGGGGATTTTCGCGCGATGGCACCACGGATCGAAAAACTCGACCTGTGCGATGCCACACTCGATGCCGGACACGATATCTTTGGTGACGGTTCGATCGAGGCCGTTCCGCTGCGCGGTCACACCATCGGACACACAGGCTATCGCTGCCGACTCGGTGATCGCACCGTGTTTTTTGTCGGAGACGCTGTGTATTCCGAAGAGCAAATCCGGACCGACACAGGCATCGGTTTCTTGGGGCGTAACGCGGCGTACGATCTCGCCGAAGCGCGCACCACCGCATCCGAACTGCGTGCTTGGTTCCAGCGACATCCCAACACGGTCTTCGCCAACTCGCACGATATTACCCTTGGCGAATCGTGTATGGGCGGGCCGCGAGCCCTCCACGGCGAGTAAGCGTCGGTGACACTCCCGAAACTCTGCACGACGTGGTAGAACTAAAAAGTTGTTAACTTACGCGGTCCCTCGCTGGGGATAACTGCTCTGTATTTTTTGGGTAACTCAAGTAGATGGCCGATCAATTGCCCAAAATTGGGGATCTTGTCGCAGGACGATACCGCATCCTTGATGAGCTGGGACGCGGTGGTTACGGCGTAGTCTATCGTGCGCGACAAGACGTCATGGGACGCGACGTCGCCCTCAAAGTCCTCAAGCCAGAAGCCGCTAAAAAGAGCGCCGAGGTCGAGCGCTTCAGGCGCGAAGTCTTCCACGCCAGCAATCTGCGCCACCCAAACACCATTCAGCTTTTCGACTTTGGCGAGATCTCCGGACTTTTTTATATCGTCATGGAGTACCTCGACGGCGACAACCTTCGAGATTGGGTCCTTAAAAATGGCGCCGTGGCGCATGACGACGCGATCGAAATCACACTTCAGATCCTGAAAAGCCTTCGTGAAGCCCACGAACACGGGATCGTGCATCGCGACCTCAAACCCGAAAACATCTTTCTGGTGAAGCCAGGCGGCGATGAAATCCACGTCAAAGTTCTGGATTTCGGACTGTCGAAATACGTCGAAGGCAGCAAATCCAAAGAGCCCACCCTGACCAAAGAAGGCGTGATCTTTGGGACGCCTCAGTACATGTCACCGGAACAGGCTTACGGCCAGCGGGTCCGCCCTGAAACCGATATGTACGCTCTTGGGCTACTGATCTACGAAATGGTCACGGCGCGCACAGCTTTCAGTGGGCGAAGCAGTATGGAAATCCTGATCAAACAGGTATCCCAGCCACTGCCAAATCTTCCAGAACGCCTCGGCGGGACCTTGCTGGCAGATTTTCTAGAAATCTGTACCCAGAAAAAAATCGAGGATCGATTTCCGAATGCGGGCGAGGCCCACGAATGGCTCGCCACCAAGTATAACGCACGGGATCTGTCGCATCGGGAAACCCCGATGCCATATGTCCCAACACCCGAAGTCACTCCTGCTGTGGCGATGGCGCCAGACACTTACTCTCATGTGCTGATACCGCCCGAAATGTCGTTTGACCTGCGGCTGGCTTCGTTGCCATTTGTTGGGCGCGAAGAAGAACTGGACCGCCTTATGTTATGGAGCCGACAGGCGCTTCATAACGGCGGAGTCGCCTGGGTCACCGGTGAATTGGGCGTGGGCAAAACTCGCCTAATCGACGAGTGGATCCGTCATTTCGAAATGGAAGGCGCGATCGTTCTTCACGGCAGCTACTACGAAGGCTGTCCGCCCTTGGAAGGTCTACGTGAGGCGCTTGGACCAGTTGTCGATCGAGCGGTCGCCAGCGAGATGACTGTTCCGCTGATTTTGAACCTCGATAATATGGCGGAGCTTCGCAGCATTCTTCTGAACGACGAAACCGCCGTGCGCTCGCCGGAACACGGCCAAGATTGGGCGTTTGCGGCCATCGAACACGCTGTGTTCGCGCTCGCTGGCACCAAACCGACCGTCGTTGTTCTGGAAAATTTGCACTGGGCTGACTCGTTCACACAGCGTCTGTTAACCCACTGGCAAGAGGAGATGGCGACACGTTCTGCCCCCCTGTTGCTGGTGTTTTCGAGCCGAACCGACGAAATCGGCACCTCGCAGAAGTTGAACGCGATCTCTGGCCTTGGGCGGCGATTTGCAAACGTTTCGTTTGCCCAGGATATCCACCTGCAACCGCTTACGGCCGATAACGCACAGCGCTTGCTCACCCACCTGTTGCCACTCGCCGACGACGTTCGTGAACGAATCATGGGGTTGGCGCGCGGCAACCCACTTTTCCTTGTCGAGATCGTCCGCTGGGTCATCGATCAGGGCGCCCTCGAAAAACGTACCGACGGCTTTTACGCGTTTTCACGCGACTCATCGACCGAGTCCTGGATCCCACCTACATTAGGCGACTTGCTGCTGACCCGCGTACGAACGCTGGTCACTCAACACACGCTGGGCGCGGTCTTAAGCGCGATCCTGACCCGTGCTGTGCTGATCGGGACCCGCTTCGAGCTGCGGATCCTCAAAGATCTTTTGCGCCGTGAAGGCCGCGGCGACTTGGAAGGCTACCTCGACGATGCCTTGGATCGACTGGCCAAAGCCGGGATTTTGCGACCGGTCATCATCGGCACCCAGGCCGGCTTGGAATTCGGCTACAGCCTCACCCGAAAAGCCCTTTTAGACGCTAGTCTGGGTGTCGGCGAAGACTTGGTTCGCCTGAATCGCGAACTCGCCGATGTTAAATCCGACGTCTACGAGGGCGCCTCGCTGGAGCGCCGCAGCGAACTTGCTGCCGGAATCGCCGAACACTACACCGAGGCCGGAGACCGCCGCGCGAGCTTTGGCTGGTGGCTAAGCGCAGCGGAGCACGCGGAGCGCGCACAGGACTTCCGCGCAGCGCTCTCAAATCATGCGTCCGCCTCACGATTGCTCGACGAAACCATCGATCCTGACGGCGATCGGCTTTTAGCCATTCGTCTATCGCAGGGCCGCCTGTATTCGTTCCTTGGCGAGTTCGGTCCAGCGGAATACGCGCTGGGCTCAGCGTTGGATGAAGCGCGACGGGTGGGCGATCTGGTTGGCGAAGCCCTAAGTTCCGAACAACTCGCAACCGTTTTGCAGCTGCTTGGCCGCTACGAAGAAGCCGAACTCTTTTATCGAAGCGCTTATAAACAATTCCATAAATTTAACGACGCAGAAGGCCGCCTTCGCTGCGCTGTTGGATTGGGTGAAATTTCGCGGTTCAAAGGTCGCTACGTCGAGGCACGAAGCCTGTTCCAAGATGCCTTCGAAATCGCCGACAAAAAGAAGCTCGTTTCGATTTCGATCCGAAGCCTGTACGGCCTAGGACAATGTGAATACGCGGCCGGAAATCTGCTTCCTGCAGTCGAAATCTTTCAAAAATGCCGCAAAAGAGCCGAGGTCGCGGGTGAATGGCGCGTGGTCAGCAGTCTCGACATCGAATTGGCGATGAGTTCGATTCTGACTGACGGCATCAACAGGGCCGAACAACTCGCCACAAGCGCCTTGGAGGCCAAACGTCGGATTGGCGATTCATTGGGCCAAGCTCATGCCCATTTGGTGCTTGGAATGGTCCTCAGGCGGTCACTGCGAGTCACGGACGCCGAATTCCATGCCCAACGCGCGCTGGTCTTAAACGAGCGCCTCTCGCACCGCTACGGCATCGGAAAAGCCATCTTGCTCGAGGGCGAGATCGCTTGGGTTCGCGGCGACCTCGCGCACGCCGCACAATGCGGAAATGACGCCTGTGCCCTGCACTACGAGATCCAAGACCTCCACGGGCTGTCGTTGGCGCTGCTCTATACCGGCTTGTTCGAAATCGAGCGGGCAAACTTGGTCGACGCCGAGCGTCTCATCGACGAAGCCCTTGCCATTGGCGGCAAAGAAGGCCTTGGCCTGTATCAACCGCTTGGCCTGTTATTCTTGGGAATGGTGTTCGAATTCCGCGATAACCTGGAAGAATCCGTGGCGTATTACGGGGAGTCCCTTCAGATCGC
>JBBKVQ010000223.1:0-28222 GCA_037968515.1 Bradymonadaceae bacterium | reverse complement strand
GTATAGTGCCGCGTCAGTTTGTCTCCCCGCTGGATTTTGAAATGAAGTACCTCCTTATTGTCCTTTTGTGTTTTGCGAGCTCTTGCGCCGACGATACCAAGAAAAAGTCGTATATTGATGCGCCTGACCAAGGGATGGATAGCGCCACAGATAGTGAGGCCAACCTGCCTGACGATGGCATGGACACACCCGACCAGGCGATTGACACGCCGGACGTGTCGATCGACACACCGGATTTGCCCGTTGTTAAAGGCCCGATTAAAATTACGAATTGGAATATCCTCTGCCTGCTTGAGAACCAAGAATCCGTATTCTGCAACACGGATGAATTTGGCAACGAGTTTGTGCGGTCGCCGCAACAGGTAGAAGCATTGCGCCAACACGCCGCGGCACTGGGAACTGACCTTTTATTTTTGCAAGAGGTCGAGAACATCGCAGCCGTCGAGGATTTGCTGCCAGGCTGGCAGGTTTTTGAGGTGGGTAGCGGCGGTCTAAAACTAGCGCTGGCAGTGCCCCCGGGATCAACCGCCAATGTCCGTGAAGTTACCCAACTCGAGGACTTGGACCTTGGTTCTTCAACATTGCGGCCTGGACTGATTGCTCTGGTCGACCATGGGGGAATCTCGGTGCGCATCATGTCGGTTCATTTGAAGTCAGGCTGCCAAATCGCCCCATTCGACACGAGCAGCAGCAGCTGCGCCGCGCTTCGTCAGCAGCTGGACGTGATCAAAGATTGGATCAGGGAACGGGAAGCACAAAATCAGCCCTATATGTTGGTGGGTGATTTCAACCGAACGCTCGAAAATAATGACCCATTCTATTTGGGACTTGAAGATGCCGCAGGAAAACCCCTGTTTCGTTTGACCACCGGTGCACGCCCCAGTTGCTGGGACCACCTGCCCGAGGCACCGAGCTACCCATCGTTCATCGACCATCAAATTGCGTCGCCATTGGTTGTTGCAGCATGGGGTACACCTAGACTGGATATCTATAATTACACCGAGACTTATCCGAACGCCTGGATGTATGTCAGCGACCATTGCGCAATCACCGCAAGCTTCGAGTAATTCGCACTTATCATCTGCCGAAAACCGATGAAATTTGATTGGTCGCCTCCACGATGCGTGGTTTTCATTTGGATGATGAGATTATTCCCGAAGCTCGAAGAGTTCCATGGATCCAATCGCACATACCCTATTCGGCGCGACGCTCGCGGAAACCGGCTTGCGCCGTAAGTCGCGGCTTGCCGCGCCGACTTTGATCATCGGTGCCAATCTGCCAGACATCGATGCACTGGTAACCGTTTTTGGCCCGGATACATCGCTGCTGCTTCGCCGTGGTTGGACTCACGGCGTTCTGGCGATGGTCCTGCTGCCGATGCTGCTCGCCGGTATCATGTGGTTATGGGACCGACGCAAGCCGCTCGATGATGCGTCACCGCCGTTCGACCTGCGTTGGATCGTAGGTCTTTCTTACTTGAGCGTCTGGTCACATCCGACTTTGGACTGGATGAATACGTACGGAGTTCGGCTGCTTATGCCGTTTGACGGCAGGTGGTTCTACGGAGACACACTTTTTATCGTTGACCCGTGGATGTGGCTTTTGACCGCAGCGGGTGTGGTGCTCGCATGTTCCCACAGCAAGCGTGCGATCGTGGGGTGGGGAGTACTCGGCGCACTCGCTACTTTACTTGTGATGTTCGCGCCGATGGTCGCGCTGGGTGTGAAGCTTGGATGGGCCCTCGGTGTCCTGGGGATCATCGCGCTTCGTTTCCGCGGCTGGAAATCTAAAGATGTCGCTCGGGGCGGTTTGGCTACTCTACTGATCTACATCGGAGTCGTCTTTGGCCTAGCCCGGATGGCCGAGTCCGACGCCTTGGCCGGCGAGTCGCCGCTGGAGGTGCAGTCGAGCCCCGTGCCAGGGGTGCCCTTTGAGCACCGTGTGGTGATGGTCTTTGAAGACAAGTATCGCGTATTGCCACCGCACGGTGATGCGTTTGAGGTGCCTCGCGAAAAACCTGATGAAGTCGTGACGGCCGCCCTTGCCGCACCTTCGATAAAGGGCTTTGCGAACTGGACTCGCTTTCCGTATTGGACCAAAAAACAGCACGAAGATGGCGGATGGACGGTGACGTTTCGCGACCTTCGTTACGTCGATCCCGGCCAAGCTGCTCAGGGAATTGGTTTGGTAGAGGTTCGTCTGGATGCGTCTCTGCAACCCCTACAATAGATTCTAAGCGGCGCTTGGTCCGCGAGCCTTATGGCTCGCATGCGCTTGGTCCGCGAGCCTTATGGCTCGCATGTGTTTGAATAATCGCAGGAATCGCATGCAGGCCATAGGGCCTGCGTACCAAGCGCAGAATCACAGAAATTGCGAATAGGCTGAAAACAGTTCCCAACATTTCTCGCGTCAAGTCAGCATGCGATTGGTCCGCGAGCCTTATGGCTCGCATGTGTCTGAATAATCGGAGGAATCGCATGCAGGCCATAGGGCCTGCGCACCAATCGCAAAATCGGCCGAAAACGGTTGCCAGAATTTCTGGCGTCAAGTCAAAGAGACAGCCTCCTAGGCCTGCGTACCGTGCGCAGAATCACAGAATTTGCGAATAGGCTGAAAATCATTCATCGCCCAGGACTAAGGCGTCGCTTGGGCGTCGAGCTTGTCCTCGGCGAGGATCGTGGCAATCACCGTTTCCAGCTCGGCCCCATTGGCGCTGACTGTCTCTAGCACCTTCGCGATATAGGCATCGTTTTCATGCATGGGCAGGGTGATGTCGAAGGCGTTCGCGGTTTCTACCATCACGGCGTTGTCCGTCCGGTGGAACGCGGCGGAAATGCGCGCGGCCTGGTCTTTTGTGCACCCAAGGGCTTCGTAAGCGGACCTGCCAATTCGAAGCGAAGAGTCGTAGGTCTCCCGGATGATGTCTCGGCAACCTCGCCCCCACAATTCATACACGTGCGATCGATCGACTGCCCGAGCAATGACGTGCAGGTGCGGGTAGTTGTGTTGGGCGTACTCGACCATCGTATTGATCTGTTCGCGATCGTCGATCGTGATAATCAGCAGCTTTGCCTTCATGATGCCGGCCGCGTGAAGCAGGTCTGGTCGGCTGGCATCGCCAAAATACCCATGCATTCCAAACTTTCGGATCAGGTCCAGTTGTCGCGACGAGTAGTCGATGACCGTCGCGTTGTGGCCGCCTCTGCGCAACATCTGGTTCACGATTCCGCCGACCCGTCCGTGTCCGGCGATGATGATATGGCTTTGTTCTGTGATCGTGTCGGGCTCACGTTCTTGGCCGCGAGCGTAGGCAGGGGTGATGACGCGTTCGAAAAAGATAAATAGTAGTGGGGTGAGTAACATCGACAACGCGACGACCAGCAGGAGTTGGTCGGCGATGGGTTTAGGGATGATGCCGTTTCCGACGGTGAACGAGAGCAACACGAATCCAAACTCGCCTGCTTGCGCGAGTCCAAGCGCAAACAGCCAGCGATGGCCTGCAGGGACCTTGGCGGCGAAGCCGAGTCCGTAGAGCACGACCGCCTTAAGAATCATGATGCCCGCCGTAAGGCACAGGATCGTCGCTAGGTTCTCGCCCAGCAAGGTGAAGTTAATGCCGGCGCCGACCGTGATGAAAAACAGGCCGAGCAGCAGCCCGCGGAATGGGTCGATATCGGACTCAAGCTCGTGCCGATACTCGCTGTTGGCCAGCACGACCCCCGCTAGAAACGTACCCAGCGCCGGGGACAGCCCGACGGTGGCCATGAGCACGGCGATGCCCGTAACGATCAGCAGTGCAGTGGCCGTGAATAGTTCTCGGAGGCCTGCGCTCGCGACGAAACGGAACAGGGG
Organism: Bradymonadaceae bacterium; assembly: GCA_037968515.1. GTDB lineage: Bacteria > Myxococcota_A > Bradymonadia > Bradymonadales > Bradymonadaceae > JBFFMO01. Next base: position 24,370 of record JBBKVQ010000223.1, on the reverse strand, counting down.
GCGCGTCAGGTAATTCCCGCCAAACACGACCGCCCCGATTGCGGCCAGGGTGACCAAAGTGGCCTGCCACCCGTTTAGGCCGTCAACGAAGTTGGTGCCGGCGCCGTGTGCATCAGCGCCGCTGGCGACCTCGGTGACGGCAAGTATCGGGAGTAACGCCAACATTGGAATCACCGCGATGTCTTGGAAAAGCAATACGGCGAAGCTCGCCTGACCGCCGTCGCTCTTGAGCAGTCCTTTTTCGTTGAGGGTCTGCAAGACGATTGCTGTGGATGACAAAGACAACACACAGCCGATGGCAAGCGAGATCTGCCACGTTTGTCCCAGCGCCATGGCCACGCCAGCGACGAGCACGACTGTACCCACTACTTGGCCTCCACCCAGGCCTAAAAGTCGCCCACGCATCGCCCAGAGCACCTTGGGTTCGAGTTCTAGGCCCACAAGGAAGAGCATGATTACGACGCCGAATTCTGCGAAATGCTGAAGCTGCATCACGTCGACGTGCAATAGCGCCAAGATTGGACTGATGCACATTCCGGCAATCAAGTAGCCAAGGACAGAACCTAAGCCGAGTCGGGTGGCGATGGGGACGGCGATAATGCCTGCGACCAGTAGAACAAACCCCAACAGGAGCGGATCGGACATGATTTCCTCGGCCAAATATCGGTTAAGACACTTTCATGACGTACGAAAGTCGAGCTTTTATCACACCGTCGTGATTGAAGACCCACTCTTTTTGAAGGTCTGGGTACAGGCTTTCGGAATCTCGATCGTTTTATTCGGCGTTCTGTTTCGTTACAGCGAGTGGGGTCTCGAAATACACCGACTGGCTTGGGAACGCGAAACTGGCGCCGCCTTCTTCAACCACTGTCATGGTCTTAAACATCAGGCGTTCTCGGATGAGATGCCATTTCCACATGTCCGACGTGCCCACATAACAATGAATCAAAATGTTCAGCGAAGAGTCGCCAAAACCGCTGAAACACACCAAAATACGCTCAGAATCGGTGTCTTCGTCGGCACTCACCATGTCCTTCAAACTCGCGATGATGGCCTCCATTTGAGGGCGCGTGGTCGAGTAGGTCAGGCCTATCTCGAGCTTCACATTCATCGTGCTGGTCATCGTCAGGTTTTCGACGGCCGTGGTGGCGAGGTCCGAGTTGGGAATGGTGATGGTGGTCCCCTCGAAGCTAAGGAGCTTGGTGGACCGCATGCCGACATCATTAACGACACCCTCGCCGTGTTCCGAGCGTACGTAATCGCCCACCAGAAACGGCCTGTCGGTTAGAATCATAAATGACCCAAACCAATTGGACAGCGTCGACTGCGCGGCGAGTGCAAACGCAAGTCCACCAATCCCAAGGCCAGCGATAAGGCTCGTAACGTCGTACCCCCATTGCTGGATGATCGTGATCACAGTGATGGCAATCACAGCGATACGAAGAACACGCTTGAGCATCGGAACCAGATGGTCGTCGAGCACATTTTCAGTGCGGCCCGCAAGTTCTGCCAAATACTCGGTGACAGCATCTACGAGGATAAACACACCCCATGCTACGAAGACCGTGCCCATCGTCTTAAGGACCAGAACGCAAGTTGTCATGACGGTTTCGGGCAGCTGCAAAACCAACAACGCGAAGTACACAGCAACAAGATTAAAAATCCATCCAAGGGGTTTTCGGATGTCCTTGAAGAAGGTCTCGTCGACTTCGGTCTTGGTGCGACGTGCCAAAAACTCGAGCGGTTTTAGCAATTTCGCAAGCAACGTGGTGCGGATCAAGATTCCGGCCACCATGATGAGAACAGCCGCACCGATTCGCCACGCCGCAATAGCACCGATATCCATTTTCATGATGTCGCCGAGCAGAGCTTGGGCTTCGGGAAGTGGCGATTCTTCGGGGGTCTGTGCCCAGGCGACAGAACTCACGAGGAGCTGGGCCGACACAAGGAAGGACGTGATGGCAGACTTCGACAACATGAAAAACACTCCGGACCTAATCTTGAGTGTTCTCTGTAGCAGGTGGGCCGATGATTATGAAAGCTCGGTGTTTTTTGCAGCATCGAGTGGCCGCAGATCTCAAAGTCGATTTCTCACCGACCTCGTCTCAGTGTTCGAAAAACTATAGCGAGTCGACCCATTCCACAACGATATCGGGCGCGAATGCATACCCATCATCGAGCGTGATAATGATTTCATCGAGCCCCATGGCTCTCATTCGATTCATCGTGGTGTAGACCCGCGCCAAAGCAGCGTCATGAAGTATTTTTTCGTCTGGCCATCCGGCCTCGATCACGTCATGGACGCTGACCGAAACTTGCTCCGTGCTCTTTTGTTGTTCGGCCAAATACACGAGGATTTTCCGAAGCGCCTGACGACGTGAAATATCCTGGACGGGCCCCTGATTCACCCGGAATCTCCGCCCATTTTTCTCTAAACAAAGTCGCGGCCCCGGCCGTCTTGAGATCCTCGCTGGCAGTCTTCGAGCGACGTCGTCCATCCGCAACAAATACAAGCCAGGCACGACCCAAGCTGACGAAGGCTCGCGGGCCAATAGATCTGCCAGAGTCTCCTCATGGCCGCTCAGTGCAGCGTCCACAGCCGCGAATAGCTCCCCGAGCAACGAGTCTGGCGCTGGCAGGGACGCGCCCAAGCGCTGCTGGCAAAACCACTCGGCCGACTCAAGGACATCTTGCCAACTTTGAGTAGCAGCGGGGCGGAGCCCGTCGCTGCGCAGGGCGGCAATCCGCACCAAGGCACTCTCAAACGAACCGGCAGCGATGTCTTCGAGCGCATGTAGGAAGCGCACATGCGCTACAGACTTGGGGGAGACTTGACTGTTTGCGCTGCTCAAGGCGCGGTCGAGATGAGCCCGGATGGCGCTGACTTCTTCACCTGCTGCCCACTCTGCCCAAGCCAATTCGACGTAGAACTCAAGCGCGGCGTTATGCGTCTGAAGGGCTACCTTTTCGCACTCCACCAACGCGGCCTTTCCCTCGGCCTTGCGGCCAAGCTGCAATGCGACCAGCGGAGCGACCGCGCCACCGACGGCGATTCTCTCATGCGGGTGTCGCAATTCGAGCAAGCGATTCAGATTGCCGATTTCCTCGTCGGCACGTGTGAATTCGCCAAGGTCGTATGAGGCGTATGACAGATGAATCCACGCTCTAGCCTCGGCGTCCGCGTTTCCTTCACGGCTTGCAATTTCCAATATCGCCTTGGCAGTGCGACGCAATTCGGCGAAATCACCCACTTCATGAAACGCGGTTGCGACATCAAGAAGGGCGGACACCACGGACATATCCAGCGTCATTTCATCCCGTTGCGTCACGAGTGTCTTTAGAAGTGCGGCGGCTTCGTCTCGCCTGCCACTATCAATAAGGGCTATGACGTGCTGTCCCAAGGCTCCAAGCCGCGCCGCCGACCCCAATGGAGCTGCGGCGACCGCAGGCGCGGACCATTCGATCGCACGGTGACGTGACTTATAACGAAACGCCCCCTTGGAAAGCTTGGTGGCTAAGATTGACCAGGCAATCGGGTCGGAGCTTCTGTCCATTTTATTTAGAAGGTCTTCGGCCAAATCAAGCACCTCATGAAAATGAGGGCCTCCGAACGCACCGAAGAATAATCTCCCAAGAATAACTGCGCCATCGGCGTAGGAGCCCGCCCTCATCAATGCCTTCAAGGACGAGATTCCCTCTGGAATAAAAAACGCCCACCAGCCCGGCTCTTCATGCACGTGCGAGCGAGCCCAAACGCAGAAACGTTGTTCGTGTTCCGCGTTTTCTTCGTCAGTAATCCGCGTGCGCACAAACCGCCGCATCGCCCAAAGCGTGGACCACGTTTTGCCGCGAGGACCATCGCTCACACGCAACCAAAACCTGGATTCAAGTTCCTGTGCCAGAGACACGACATCGTATTCCGGCCATAACTCCTCGAGAAGTCGGGGATCAAGAGCATGATCAAAAAGCGCTATGGTGGTCGCTATCTTTTTTGTCGCAGGGTCCAGAAGGTCCCACGACCACTCAATCGTGCGGTCAAGGGTCCCGTGACGCGACGTACGCAACGACCCCAGAACCTGATTCGATGAACCCAGTCGAGTCAATATCTGGTCGGCGCTCAAAACCATCGTACGAGCCGCGGCGAGTTCAATCGCGAGCGGCAAACCATCAAGGGCTGCAACAAGTTCATCAGTCGTCGAGTCCAGGTCGCTTTCGTGCAATTGCGCACGGATAATCAGGAGCTCTTTGGCGTCCGTAGCGGAGAGCTGAGGGACCTCCACGACACGCTCCCCGGGCAAACCGAGCTGGACCTGAGACGTCACAAAGACGGGAATGTCCTGACGAATCAATTCCGGAATCATGTGTTGGACACCGGCCAAAACGTGCTCGGCATTATCGATAAAAACGAGGACGTTTTTGACCTGTGAAAGTGCCGCGAGCGCCCTTTCCAGGTCGCCTGCTCCCGTCGAGGCAAGCCCCAGAGACCTTAACAAGCGCGCGGGTATCTCGGACGCGTCTGCGATCTCGTCCAACCAGAGCGCGTGAAAAGCAAAATCGCCGTCATGACGTCGTAAGAACTCGATAGCCAGCCGTGTTTTCCCAACTCCTCCCGGGCCGACGAGGGTCACAAAAGCCGATGCATCCAGCGCCTCCGAAAGGGCTTTCAACTCGTTTGCGCGACCCACAAAAGCCCCCCTGTTTTGAAAGCCTATGCCGCTCACTTGATATCCATATGTGTCTCTTGATGGACTGATGTACTCATCGCCGTCGCTGGGTCGCGAAATTTACCTCGCAATTTTTTCCAATTCATCCCAACGCTTATGAAATGCGCTAGAAGGCCGAGCACCAGCAGGAATATCATTCCGCCGAGGTCCGGCTTCAAATCGGAAACAACCCCCAGCCCCTCAAAACCATAATATTTGGCGGAATCAGGCGTCGATAAACGTGTCATTATCGAACCCACCGGAGTCAGAATATAAATCGAACCCACAACAATCGCCGCCGTGACCCACACACCTAAAGCGCCGCTGTAGACGCCTGGAATCAGCATCAAAGCTTTGTTGTTCGGCCCGACCAATCTAGCGGCCGCTTTACCAATCACGGCAAAAAACAGAACGTTAAGTAGAGTCGTCAGAATAAAAAGAAACGGCATTATCGGATTGGGGTTATCGTGCCCGGCGACCTCAAAAACTGCGGTGGGGCTTATTCCCGCGCGTGCTGTGGCGCGTTCCAGAATCACATCCGGTACCAAATCCACCCGCAGTTTTTTTCCCGAGGCCGGCAGCCCGGCTTTCATGAGGTTGAGCTCCTGCCGAGAATGGTCACGCACTTCCTGCACCATGGGGGTCGCCTCAAAACCATCGAGCCAAGTCAACACCTCTGGTGAAGCCAATCCATCGGTACCGGCTGCGTTTGGCATCGACGCATACTCCTCGATCAACACGACGTCGCGGCTCGACGAAAAAGAGGCCCACAGAATCGCCAAAATGAAGATAGTAAAAGAAATGGCTTCGAGCAGATTCGGTATAGGAAGCCACTTACGCCACCCCTTTTGGCCCACATCACGCCTTGCAGAGCTAACCCCGAGCGCTATTCCGGCGACGGCCAAGGCGAGGATTCCGCCGACCTTAAAAAGCAAAGCCAAATCGACCATCCGCGTACCCTCTGTTGAACTGCGTGCAGGATGACTCGATATGACGTCGTCATAGGCCGCATCCCAAACCTTGGCCTTATCTTTTGCGCCATGCGCTACTAACCATTTGGACAGGCTCAACCAGGCCAGTTCAACACCTTCGGCACGAGGAACAATTGCACGGAAATGGCCCGCAATTCGATGCGCACTTTCGATATCCTTGTTTTGGAGTGCTGCCTCCATAGCTTTGCGTAAATCACCTGTAATCGCGACCACGAAAATCATGTTCCATAATGCTTCTGGACGCACTCCAGCGTCCGGCATACGTCCTACTGCGCGACCACAAATACCCTGAGCTAGGTCGGCGCGTTGCGCACGCTCCATCACCCCGCAAAGCCTCACATCATCGAACCATGTGGAAGACCGATCTGACGCACGTTTAAACGCCAAATTCGACTCGGTATTCTGCAGCAAAACCGAATAACCCAGGCCAAGATACGCCGGGAACAAAGGGCTTGTTAAATCGTTTTCTTCGGCCTCATTTAGGTCCGAAAAAGCAAGGGGCGTCCAATCCGAGGCCAGGGTTGATTTGGGCGTGGATACGGGCAGATCTCGGTCAACGAAGGCAAAACCATCCCAAGGGCCGTAACTTGCCACGTTGCCTGTGTGTAACACCTTTGCATTGGTTTCTGATCCACCCCAGCGGGTTTTGAGCAAAACGGAGAGCTTATCGCCCTCAAGCTCCAACCCGCCAATCAGCGCCGGGTAATGTGTGCGTCTTGCCACTCGTCCTTGGGAATCGAGCTCAAGAATGGATGCGCCAACGGCATACATCCACGTCTGGCCAACGAGATGAGGCCCGTAAATCTCCTCAAGCGCGACCGCTGGATGCTTGATCGTCCTGATCAGCTGTCCGTCATCACTGCTTACGCGCACCCCAACCGATTGACCGTCGGCGTCCGACGTGGCTTCAACGCTTAACGCAAAACCAGTCCCAGGAAAGGACATGAAAAGCATCACCAGAAACGCAACGATCACAGAAAACATCGGGTACCTACCGAAGAACTCGCCAGAATCGCAGCGCCCATTTCTAAAGAAAGCCACGCTGGATACTGAACGAAGTCACCAAGCCTACACGAGGCAGGTTCTTGCCCAAGAGAAAGTTCGAGCCTAGCGAGAAAACTGCATCCCAGAAAGGGAATGCAATAGATTTGCGGAAAAGGCCTCCGGGAAATAGGCGCAAAACACGTCCGTGCGGCCATCACGAGTTGAGTCCGGCCAGGCCCCGAGCTACCCCTCGTTTATCGACCACGGTGCGATCACGGCGAACTTCGAGTGATTTTGTTCTCAAAATGTAGACAATAAATGTTATCTGATGATTGCAAATTCGCCGGAAAATATCGAAGGTGAAACACTGAGGCGCACAGGCGTTTCCAGCGCGCTTACTCACGACATTCTTGAGGCGAAATGAAGAATTACCTACCAAGTTACGCGATTCGTGCCTGCGCTGTGCTCATGTTTTGCGCAGGATGTTCAGCAGACGTGGCGTCACGGGACGCGAACTCGGGCACCGATGCCGACTCTGCGTTAGCTGACGCAGGCACATGGGACCTGACCGAAGACACAACAAGTGCGTCGGTCATGATCAGCGGCACCTTCACGAACAACGAGACCAAAGAGGTCCAACCGGGCGTTAAGGTATGCGTACTTGATGCTAGTCCAGAGATTTGCACCACTACTAACGCTGATGGGGATTTTGGCCTGCGATTTCCAGTCCATTCACAGGTCGGGATAACGAGTGAGTTGGACACTTTCGAATCCGGGATCTTCATCCTCACGACTGATGATGAAGATCGCTTCATTGGCCTTTCGATCGTTCCAAGTGCATTCAGAACGAGTCTCTTGGCATCGATCGGCGTCACGCAGGATGCCGCCAAAGGCGGCTTTTCGATTTCTGTGGGCGGTAAGGGCCTCTTCCCGGTTATTGACCCCGCAGATGGCGACGAGCCTTGGTATTTGGTCGATACAACAATGAGCCGTTCGGAATCCGGGACTCCAACAGCCTCATCGTTTGCGGGAATCACAAATATCCCAGTCGGTGACCATTTAATGACGTTGAAACACGATACTTATGTTTGCTGGTGGTTTTTTGGTTGGTATGTCGATACCCCGAACACTTCTCGGATCCCGATTCGCGCAGGGTTTATGACTACGATGGGTTACGCGGTATGCGATTCTTAGATCGCGGTTGAGGACGCGGTTTTTCTGTATTCGTCACATAATTGTTGGGCCGTTTCGCCTTTGGCGTAGCGCCACATGTAGTGTGTGTTTGCCGTAACTTCGCGCATGATGCCTCGTCGTCTAAACCTCCGAGCACTGACGTGGATTCGCGCCGGCAAGCTGCTCACCCGGGCAACTCGACGAGCGCGCCGGAAGAACTCAACATCCTCGAAAAGTGGCTGTTCTGGCATGCCGCCGATGGCATCGTAAAATGAACGCCGGCAGACGATTCCTTGGTCTCCATATGAAAATAGATAACCGTCCAAACGCGTGACCCAGCCCAAGGGCCGGTAGAGCGGGTTTCGCCCGTCAAAACGAAGTCGCAACGTTGCGACCTGGTTCGTTTCGCTCGCCGCAAAAAAGTGCTGGGTTTGACGGCCCGCGCTCGGGTCGACTTGTGTGTCTGCATGCAGGAACACAAGGACGTCTCCAGCAGCGCAGGAGGCTCCGTGGGCCATCTGTTGGCCTCGGCCAGGCGCGGATTGCAGCACGGTCGCTCCAAGGGCGCTGGCGAGCTCACGGGTTTGGTCCGTGCTGGCGGCATCGACGATGATGATTTCGACTGGATTGAAGGCCAGTTTCGCGGACTGAATCGCGTTTTCGATGCACGACGCTTCGTTTAACGTCGGAATGATAACGCTGACGCTTTGCCTCTCCGGCTTTGAAAAATTGGGCCGTGGAACTCTGGCGATATTAAACCACCGCCAGTAGCCGAGCGCTTTGTATTCCTCGACGCCACGTCGATCGAAGGTCTCGCGGTCCGAGAAGAATATATTGCCGCGTTTTCCACGTGAACGAACGTCCAGGAAATAGAGCCAGGCCAAGGATTTTTCGAGCTTGGTATAGCCGCGCGGAACCAACACGTATTTGTCTGCGAAGTATGACTCACTCACCGGCGGACGCCCCAGCGCGCCGAGCTCGCCTTTCCAAAGCATCCGCATGTCGCCCATCCATGCACCGTTGATGGGATTCAGCGACGCGTATGGCGCTTTATTTCCCCATAAGACCGGTTTGTCCGAAGGCCCGTTCCCGTTGGTGAAATAGGGCAGGTGGGCCCGTACCGCTGAAATGGCGTAGGCATATTCCGTGGGGTCGTAGTCGCGGTCTCGTAGGATAATTGTGACTTCACGTTTTTCTGCCTTCACAAAGCGAGCGAGGTCACTCCGAAATGCAGGGTCGTTTACATGTGCGACCAGGTCTTTGCAGTCGTCAAAAATGATGAAGCCACCGTTATAATGAACGGACCCGTGCAAGTAATTCACGGCATGGGGCATGCGACGCCGCGGGCCTTGTGGGATTTCGTTGGCCCCAACCGAGCGTTTGACCATCGACCTCAAGAATTGCCCGACTTTGGTGACGATTTCGGCATCCGATGGTGCGTTCGAGAGCTTGCTGGGCGACGCAAATACGATGTTTTGGGGCCAGATTGGCGCCCCGTCGGTGTCGTTTCCGACCGCCCACGGATGGTTCTCGTCCAACAGACCGGCCTTCATCGCACGGACGTAAAAGACGACGACGCCGGCCTCGACGGCGAGCAGCCACATTTGTCTAAGAAAGCAGGTGAAGAGCAGGGCGTAGCGTTTCATTTGGACTCCAATAGTTCTACTGACTCACGAGTCATTGCACTTTGGATGCCAACGATGAAAAGCCCTTCGGTTGGCCAAAACCGGGTCGATTGGGGGCCGGGGCTAATCGTCGATGTGCAAATGAAGTCCGTCGGCGAGCAAAAATTGTTGATGGCTTAGTAGGTGATGACCTTACAACTGCTTACATGATGCTTGGAGCTATCGAATTTTCACTTTGTACTCTGTAGACCTGACCGCACTTCTCGGAGGTCAGAAATGCAGAAATTGCTTGGATGTTTCATATTCTTGTTGGGTTGTGGGTCTGGTTTGGACAAAAAACCTCGCCAGGTCGACGCGCCGAACACCAACAACGTCGCGGCAGAAACAGCGGACGAACGTCCTTCAACCTCGACGCAAAAAGCTGATGATGGCTCGGACGTCGTCGAAGAGGATGCCGTCGTCAGTGTCGGGACGACTGGATTCGCGGGCCGTGCATGCCTCGACAATGCGGATTGTGGGGGCGATTTGGTGTGCCTGTCCGAATCCGGAATATCGGGCGGATATTGCACTTTGAAATGCATCGCGGATTCACATTGTGGCGAAGGCGCCCATTGTGTCGGTGCGGCCCAGAGCCCCAATAACGAAGGCCTTTGCATGCCCTTATGCACGGTCGATGCGGATTGCCGGGGGACCGGTTTTGCCTGCTACGACTCCGATACGGATGGGCGAAAAGAGTGTTGGTTGTCGGCCGATGGCGACCTCGCGATTGGTAGTCCGTGTGATGCCGACCAAACCTGTAGCGGCGGAATCCACGGCTACTGTCTTATAGAGACTGAATTCAAGTGGGCTGACGGTTATTGCACCAAAGAATGCACCACAAACGCAGATTGCGGGGCGGGTGCCCATTGTGGTGTGAACGGAGCCTGTTACGCGAATTACTGCGACCGTCCCAACTACGTGCTTGATGACACTGACGGCGATAACGTGCCTGAGTGCGTTTCTGGGGCGACTGGACAAGGGGAAATCGGCTCAACATGTGCCGACGTGAATGATTGTGCCGGGGGGCGTTGGGGGCTCTGCATCCCCGAGACTCCAAGTGGTCTGGCTAAGGGCGGGTATTGCACGCTTGGGTGCGGTGCGGGTCAGGGCGAATGCACGGCCGGTTCAACCTGTCTTGAACTCGGGGAAGGTGAGTCAGGTTGTGTGGCGACGTGTGGTGCAAACGACGCGTGTGAAGGTGGCCGCACTTGTTTAACCGTCACCACCGCTGGCCAAAAAGCCTGCCTCTAAATTCAACGAATGAAATTGGAAATTAAATGAAATTATTAATTTTAATGGTCTTTTTGTGCGCCGTTTCGGCATGTGGAGACGACCTGCAGAAGCGGACCGAAGCTCCGCTAATCATCACCGAAACTCAGGATGGCGCGGACGCTTCAAGTAATGCAAACACGGACGATGGTTCCTGTGTTCCGACCTCATCCTGCGCGGATCAGGGCGCGATGTGTGGAGAGTTTTTCGACGGCTGCAAAACTCGAAATTGTGGGAGCTGCGCGTCGGGGGCGGATTGTGTTGACTCAAAATGTATCGTCGAAGAACGCCTTGGGACAGCGTGTGAATCCCCGGCTGATTGCGCCGGTATGGGTTGTTTGGAGCCGTCGGGCGGCTGGCGCGGTGGATATTGCACCTCCGAATGCACCGACGACTCGACCTGCGGCCCAAACGGTGTGTGTGCCCTAGAGACCCGGGGCAAAAGGCTCTGCGCCCTGTTATGCGATGTTGATCAAGACTGCGGTCGAGATGGCTATGCGTGCATTCCTGCCATGGACGGAACCAAGATGTGTCAGGCCGCTGCCATTGGAAACGGTTCAGTAGGAGACGCCTGTGAATCGGCTCAGGACTGCTCACTCGAGGGCGGCTTTTGCGTGTTGGAACCGTCATTCGCCGATGGATATTGTTCAAAAACGTGCACGACGAATGCTGAATGCGATGCAGACTCGCATTGTGCGACGGGTTTCTGTTTTGCAAATGCGTGCACTCGGCCGGGCTACATCCAAAAGGACCTGGACCGCGACGCTCGCCTTGAATGCGTGCCCGTGGGCGGACAGGGGGAAGGCTTGATCGGCGACGCATGCACCACGAGTGCGGACTGCGGCGGTGGTGATTTTGGAATGTGTTTGGGCCAATGGCCGGGAGGCTACTGCGCCGTCGATTGTCGACCCGGAGAAGGGACCTGTGGGGCCGATTCGATTTGTTATGCTTTTTCTCCGACCTCGTCTCAATGTCTGAAGGTTTGCACGTCAGCAGCCGACTGCCGTGACGGTTACGCTTGCCTTGCCTTACCTGGCGGCAAGTCGGCGTGCGGGTATACGAACTAGGCGGCTTTCCTCCACGGTATGACGACGGCAGGTTCGCCGAGAATGCTAATCCTCGCGCCTCGAGTCCATGCGCGATGTCATCTTCAACGCGATGAAAACAATCACGGCCGCCCCTAAAAGATCCCAAGCGTAATGTTGTTTTGTGGTGAGGATCGACAGCGCAAAGAGCCCGAATACGGTCCAGAGCCAGGGCGCTAGCTTAGGCCATGCTCGACACACAAAAAAAAGTTGTACGGCCGGCGCAGCGACGTGGGCCGAAGGAAAGCAGTTCACCGGGGCGTCGATAACGATGAGGAACCGGTAAAGGTGCTCCGAGAGCGTGTCGCCCATGGGGACCGACGGCCGCGGGAATGTGGTCGGCCAGAAGGTCCAGAAAACGATGTGAATTCCCATGGCGATGGTGAGCGTAATGGCCATACGTAGGAAGTCGTCACGGCGCTTGATGAGGAAGGGCATGACGCCGTTGCTGATATTTAAAAAAGCGTACGGCCACACAGTCCAGACCAGAAAAGGCGTCGCGGTGTCGACCGCGGTCATGGGCATCAGCTGAGGTGTGAAGAGCGGATTATTATTCAAATAGATGTAGGTACCGACGATCGTGGTGCTCAGCGCCAGAAGCAGAACCAATCGCTCGCGCATCGAGATAAGCCGGTCGTTGTCAGACGAAGCCTTGCTGGACATCATGTTCCGATGCGCTTGAATTTCATCATGATGGCGCCCTCTGGCCGCAACAACATCATCGGACGAATCCCAATCGGCTCCGTCGTGGCCAGCTCAAAGTCGTAGTCTCGCACCAGGGCGACGATGATCATAAGTATCTGCATGATCGCCATGTTGTTGCCGACACAGATTCTTGGGCCACCTCCGAACGGAATATAGCCATAGGTGTGTCGTTCCTTGCGTTGCTCGGAGTCGAATCGACTCGGGTCAAAAGTCTCGGCGTCGGTCCAAATTTCTGGATTGCGATGCGTCCCGTAAATATAGGGGATAACCAGTGTTCCTGCCGGAATTTGGATGCCGCAAACCTCGTCGTCTTTAAGTGCGATGCGGTCGATCATCCAAAACGGTGGGTAGAGCCGTAGCGCTTCGTCGACGACCCGAAGTGTGAGCTCCAATTCGTGAAGATTCTTGAAATCGATGGGGTCGTCGCCGATGACCTTGGCGATCTCGTCCCTGACCTGATTGATGTATTCGGGGTGTCGAGCCAGCAAATAGAAGATCCAGGTCAGCGCGTTTGACGACGTTTCGTTGCCGGCAACCATCAACTGCAGGCTCTCGATAAGGGCCATTCCTTCGCCCATCGGCTCGCCGGTGTCGTGGTAGGGTGTCTCCAACAAAATCCGCAAAAAGTCGTTGTCGTGGTCGAGGTCTTTGCGCCGCTCCTTAATGTGTCGCAACACGATCTTGTCGGCGTCCCGGCGCAGCTTTTGGTAGCGCTCCGATTGGCCGCTGATGCGGAACCAAGGGATCTTGTAGGGCTGCACAATCTGACGAACGATGAATGCCTGAATCTCGGTGATCGTGTCGCCAATCTGCTCAAGTTCTTGCTCGCCCATACTGCGGCCAAAAAGCGATTTCCCCACCAGCCGTAAAGTGAGCCGAACCATGTGTTTATGCACATCGACGGGCCCCATGGCTGCCTCTTGGTCGAATCGAACCATCAACTCGCCCAACACGTCCTGCTGGATCGGAAGGACCTCGGCCAGGCGTTTTTGTCGAAATCCTTTGGCCACAAGGCGGCGCTGTCGAAACCACGCTTCACCATGGCTGTTGACCAGCCCTTTGCCTTGGAACTCGACCATCCGCTCAACTTGAATATCGGACTTTTCGTAATTGTCGCGGTTATCCAAAAGAACGTGCTGGATCAACGCAGGGTCGGTCGAAACAACGGAACGTCTGGCGCCGCCAAAATGGAACGTGAACGTGGGCCCGAGTTCAGCCCGGTACTTTTCGAACACGTCGACAGGGTTTCGAACCATGTCGCGCGAATCCAGAAAAGCCTGGCCGCGCGGCACATGAGGGGCATTGGTAAATTTTCCGTCAAACAAGAGCACTCCTCGTGTGGGCGTATGGCCACGAAGTCTTCGTCTTTTTAGTAGCGTACAATCTGTCGTCGTCGCATGAACCGGAGCATTCCGCCGACGACGTCGTCGAGCGGGAGGTCGGCCTTTCCGTCGTGCGCGGCGTCACGGAATCGCTGGAAATTGCTGTTGTCATAACGTTTGAACTGCATCGCGCTGATGTTGTCCGAGGATCGTTCAAAGAACTCCAAAAGGGGGAACAAAATATCTTCCTTTTGACAGCGCTCGATGACCTTGGGCACGAAGTCGTCCAGTGCAAAATTGGTGAAGGGCTGCTCGGTTAATGTGCTGAGGATGGTCGTGATATCCGCCATATTTGCATAGGCATCGCGCGTCACGTGATAGGTCGCACCGACACTTTCCGGCAGGCGGGCAATAGCCACGATGTTGTCTGCCGCTCGATCGGCGGGCGAAAAGCTCACCTGATTTTGGGCCGTCGTGCCCATGCGGTGGTTCAGCATGAACGCCAGCAATCGGATCGAGATATCCAGGTTGCCGCCCGAACCGCTGGCCGAAGGCGTGAGCAGCGCCGGCCGAAAGACGCGGGCCTTCAACCCTTGCCGCATGGCATCGAACACGACCTGTTCCGAGACCCACTTGCTCTGACTGTAGCCGAAGTCCAGATGCTCCATATCGGCGTTATTGTCGGTCTCTAGCAGTGTGTCTTTGACGGACCACCCAAAAACAAATGTTGTCGAGATATGATTTAAAACCTTCGACCGATGGCTCAGGGCAAGCCGAATAACTTCGTTGGTCCCGCCGACATTGGCATCGCGCATGGATGCGTAGTCATGCAGGTAATTCACGATCGCGCCGTTATGGTAAATCGTGTGTACGCTGTCGGCCAGCATCTGCCACGTTTCGGTGTCGAGCCCAAGGTTTGCGCTCGCCAGGTCGCCACATACCGGTTTCACGCGATGTTCCCAATCGTCTGGAAAGGGGGCATCTGTGGTGGAAATCTCGGCCAGACCATCGCGAAGCCGCTGCATGCCTTGTGCTTCGTCAGCCGCGCGGACCAGCACGTAAATGTCCTCGTCGGTTTGTTTTAGGAGGCTCGCGAGCAGAAATGGGCCAAAGAAACCTGTGCCGCCTGTGAGCAGAGTGCCGCCGCTGGATTTACGCGAACTCAATAATTTTGCATGCAACGCCGTCGCATCGAACCGAAGCAGTGCGTCCCTCTGCATCATCAAGCGTTCGTCATCTTGATGGGCCCGGCCTAGCTCTTGGAGGGCACGCTGGAAGCGCAAATTCTGGAGAGGCCCCGCCGCGACGCTCTGTTCCAGCAGGGCAAAGAGCTCAGAAATCGCGATTTTCTGTAAGACCCGCAGGTCGATGGAGTCGGTCGATTCATGGCCCTGGCCGGCCAGATACGCAGAGAGTCGCTGGGAAAACTCCACCAATTTGATCGAATCAAACCCGGCGTCGGCCAGAGTCCAAGTCTCTTTACCCGTCAGGCCGAACTCCGCCATCAGGGCGGACAAATCGTCGCCAGCGGTCTCCATACCCAAGCGGGGCCGCGCGCCGGACACCACCTGATGAATGACTTTGAGATCGCCGTCGATCCAACGGCTACGCGCCAGATGGCGAACAAGCTTGCCTGAGCTCGTCTTGGGCAGCGTGCGTGCCGGAATAAAGACAAAAATATCGGCCGTAACGCCCAGGGTTTCGAGGATGCGGTGGTTGATGATTCGGGTTTCGGGCAATCGTTTTGGATCTTTGAGTTCCGCGACCACAACAAGCTTTTCGTGTCCGTTGTCTTCGAACGCAAACGCCGCGACACAGCCTTTTCGAATGTTTGCATCCTGCGTGACGAGCACCTCGATATCCTGCGGATAATAGTTGAGCCCGCGCACGATGATCAGGTCTTTGCTGCGCCCGCAGATATAGAGTTCGTCGTTATGAAGGAACCCCAAATCACCGCTTCGAAGCCAACCCTGCGTGTCTGGTGGGTCGCTCTCAAGCCTAGCCTGAAAGGTCGTGGCGCTAAGCTCCGGCCGCTGCCAGTAGCCGAGGCATTTGCTGGACCCTCGAATCCAGATTTCGCCGATTCCGTTTTCACCTGCTTCGCGCGGCGTATCTTGGACGTCCACGATCCGGATTTCTGTCGTTCCAAGCGGCGTGCCGCAACTCACAAGGGACGTCGTGTCTGTGGCGTCGGAATCGGCAAGCCTGACTTCACGTTGCGCGAGGCCGTCCCGTTCAAACGGCGTAATAGTCCGGCCGTAATTGGACACGGCCAGCGTGTACTCCGCTAGTCCATAAGCCGAGAAAAGCGCTTTTGGGTTGAGCCCGTAAGGCTCGAACTTGGCGATGAAGGCCCGATAAATCTTCGCGCGAACCGGTTCGGCAGCTGTCATCAGGAATTTAAGGCTGCTTAAGTCCAAATTCTCGAACATCTCGGCGGGCAGCTTCTCTGGGCGCAAACAATATTCGTAGGCGAAGTTTGGCGCTGATGAAGCGGTGGCGCTGTATTTGCTGATTGTCTCGAGCCATAACGCCGGCCGCTCAATGAAATCCAAGGGCGAAAACCCGTAGGTTGTGCCGCCTTTGAGCGCAAAAAAGATGTAATAACCGATCAATCCCATGTCGTGATATTGCGGCAGCCAGGACACGCCAATAGGGCGGTGGTCGACGACACTTTCGCAGTTATCAAGCAGGTTTTCGTGGCTCACCATCACCCCTTTCGGGTCGTTGGTAGATCCAGAAGTGTATTGCAGAAAAGCGATGTCTGAGTGCGCTTCGGGAAAATCCGCCTGTGCGCCTTTGTCGGCGTCGGAGCTGACGATCCATTTGAGCTTCGAGGTGAAATCGCGCTTGAGGCTCAACGCGCTGATGCGATGCCGCGTCTGGTTCAGCTTCATCGACCAGAAGTATGAGCGGTCGGTAAGGACGGCCGACGGCTCACAATCTTGGGCGATAAAATTCATCTTGAAGAGCGAGGCTTTGAATCCATGCCCGGTCGGAGGGTGAACCGGCACAGGGATCAGGCCCAAACGAACGCAGGCAAAAAAGGCGCAGATCATTTCGACGCCCGGCGGATAGACCAAAAGCACCCGTGAGCCAGGCTTCATCGGGTGAGTGCGCCTTATGTGGCTGGCGATATCGGTGGTTCGCTGAAGGAACTGCGCATAAGTGTACGACTCGGTCGTGCGCCCGTCCCTGTCCAGGAATGCAAAGAGCAGCTGGTCCGGCGTGCGCTCGATCCACTGGTAAAATTGTCCTAAAATCGAAACCATCAACCTGTCCTTTCATGACCTTCTAAGCCCACCATCACGCGGATGAATCTCAACCAAAATTATAGCCGTCTGTCCCTTTGAACCGCCCACGCAGAGCGCGCCAAAATGGGGTGTGCGGCAGGGGAAGCGACGCATCACCGCGGCTATCGAGGTAATAAGAGTTGGCCTCTAGACAGGCGTCGGCCTTAAACACTGTCCCGTCGGCGCGTCGCCATATATGGCGCATGTATCGGTCGTGGGCTTCGCGCCCGATCTCCACCTTGGTGACGTTGCGTGCGCGAGCGTCGTCCATGCAGCGCATGATGTGGTCCAAGTTTGCTTCGAGCATCGCAAACCAGTTGAACCCGCCCGCATAGGGGCCGGCGGTCAGGAAGAAGTTCGGAAAACCGTGCACCGAAACACCCGCGTAGGCCTGCAATCGGTGGTCCTCCCAATACTGCCCCAACTCGACGCCATCGTTGCCAAAAACCTCGAAGCTCGGCGTGTTGCCTTGTTCGGTGGTCAAAAATCCGGTCGCAAGAATCAGCGTGTCGACCGGGTGCAGCTTGCCATCGTTTGTCATGACACCCGACGGACATACTTCGGAGATTCCTTCCGTGATGAGGGCCACGTTTTCGCGATTGAACGTCGGCAGATAGGTGTTGGAAGTCGCTGGGCGTTTACACCCTAGGCCATACTTGGGAATGAGCTTCGTCGCGAGTTCCGGATCGTGCAGCTGGCGGCGCATCCAGAACCGAACAAATGACCCGATGCCGCGCACAAATGTGGGGTGTTTGCGATAATTCACAATCGCGGCCGTGACCGCGTCGAGGCTTAGTTCAGAGACAAGGCGCAGGCCCGAACGCACGGGCGCAAAGCGACGCGGCGACCTCTGGCTCAGCGGACCATCCATGCGTGGGCTCACCCAGATCGGTGTGCGCTGAAATACGGTCAAATGGGCCACCTGTTCGGCGATATTGGGTACGATTTGGACGGCCGAGGCGCCCGTACCGATTACGGCCACACGCTTGCCAGACACGTCGTAATCGTGATCCCAGCGTGCAGTGTGCATGGACTTTCCGGCAAAGGTTTCAAGCCCCGCAATCGCGGGAAGCCTGGGCTGGCTAAGCAAACCCGTCGCCGAAATCACGTAGCGGGAAGTCACGATTTTGCCGGTCGAAAGCAGCGTCGACCACTGATTGGTGTCGGCGTCGAATGTGCTCTTCGTGACACGGGTATCGTAGCGAATATGAGAGGTTACGCCGTATTTAGAGGCGCAGTGGTTCACGTAATCTTGAATCTCCTGACCGGGCGCGAAGACGCGCGACCATGGATAGTCGGTCTCGAAAGAAAAGCAGTACGAAATGGACGGGATATCGACCGCGACACCCGGATACGTGTTGTCACGCCAAGTACCGCCAAGCCTGCTTCCTGCCTCGAGCAGCACAAAGGACTTCTGGCCGCGGCGCAGCAATTCGATGCCGGTGGCAATGCCACTGATGCCCGCGCCAACAATCACGACGTCGACATCGAGCCCGCTGGCCGAAGGCCGCATTTCGGCATCGTCGAGCGGATCCCCAGGGGTCGTAGAAGCCGCATCTGCACCCGCTTGGTCACGCATAGCCTAGCCCCGATTTGTCCCTGGATTTGGATCACCTTCGACCATCGTCGTCTGCCATTGGTCGCTGCGTTTCTGGCGCATGTCTTGGACCCCAAGGATGCGGATCACAGCATCGCCAAAGACCTTGTTCCCAGCCACAGGCATCACTCGCCTGAGCAAGTCCCCAAACGTCGCTTCGGGCGTGATCAGCAGCCGGGACTGGCCCGTTTCGATTGCCCTGACGATTTTGGCAGCCGCCTTATGCGGCGGCATGGCGTTTTTTTCATACCAGTCACTAACTCGCCCAAGCAGTTCCGGATCGTCGCCCTGAGCGCGCTTCATGATATTGGTCGCGATTCCGCCTGGGTGCACAACAGTAAGTCCAATCGAGGTCGCGCGAAGCTCCTCCCACAAGGACTCGGAGAGGCCGCGCACAGCGAATTTGGTGGTGCAATAGGCCGTCTGACCGGCCATGCCAACGATGCCAAACAGGCTCGACAGGTTCACGATATGGGCGCGGTCGGCCTTGGCCAGATAGGGCATGAAGAAGTGGCAGCCGTAAATCACGCTCCACAGATTCACGCCGATCATGCGGTCCCAATCTTCCAGGCTGGTCTGCGGAAACGGCCCTTCGTGGGCGATACCAGCATTGTTGATGAGTACATGGATTATTCCGTGCGCCGCAGCGACTTCCGGGGCAAGCGTGCGCATTCGTTCTCGGTCGGCGACGTTGGCGATATGTGTCGTGACGGTGCAGTCTGCGTGGGTCTCGCTCAAATGCGTCACGAGCACGGCGAGCCCCTGTTCGTCGATGTCGACAAGCGCCAGCCTGCAGCCTTTGGAGGCCAGCTGGAGCGCCAGTTCACGGCCAATACCACTGGCCGCACCTGTAACGACTACGACTTTGCCTGCAAGCCTGGGTAAACCCTTGCTGGCGGGCAGAAATGAAAGCAGGTTCACGTGGTCACCTAATTCTGGAATGGGCGGATAGGACAACGTTTTCCGAGATTACGCAACTGGTTAACCCCGAATTTCTCAGGCGGGCTAGGCCGCGAAAACGCCCCTGGATCGACTTTAGGCAAAGTGGCGAACCAGCCCATCTAGGCAACCGTTCCATCCGTACTCGTGGTTGCCCCATCTGGCTTTCATCTTTTCGCCGAAAGACGATGACTTTGCCTGATGCTCTGCGAGTTTCAATATACGATGCTGGCGAACCTCATTAGGGCGAACAAATGATCGAGACGGCCGTTTACAGCACCAAGACCTATGACCGTGAATACCTGTCCGCCGCGGCCGACGATATTAGCTGGCGCTTCTTCGAGTTCCCGTTGAACGCACAGACCGCATTGTCTGCGCAGGGCGCGAGTGCGGTATGTGTATTTGTGAACGACGTGGTCGATCGCGCATGTCTGCAGGCGTTGTCCTCGATCGGCGTGAAGCTGGTGGCCCTACGCTGCGCAGGTTTTAATAACGTAGATCTCGACGCAGCGCGTGAGTTTGGTATTTCCGTCGTTCGGGTTCCCGCTTACTCGCCGCATGCCGTGGCTGAGCATACTGTCGCGTTATTGCTCACGCTAAACCGCAAAATACATCGAGCCTACAATCGAGTCCGCGAACTCAATTTTTCGTTGCATGGACTGGTGGGATTTGACCTGCACGGCAAAACCGTGGGGATCATTGGCACAGGCAAAATCGGACGCCTGAGCGCCCAGATATTTAAGGGATTTGGCACAAAAGTGGTCGCCTTCGACCGAGCTCCAGACGCCGAGTGGGCCAAGTCGTGTGGCGTCGAATACCTCGACCTTGCCAGCGTGCTCGCCCAAAGCGACGTGGTTTCCCTCCATTTACCCTTGGTGCCCGACACGTGGCACATGCTGAACGATGACACCATTGGCCAGATGAAACCCGGCGTGTTTATCGTAAACACAAGCAGAGGGAAACTCATCGATACCGCCGCGTTGATCTCAGCACTTAAATCGGGCCATGTCGGCGGGGTCGCCCTCGATGGGTACGAGGAAGAAGAGGGCGTGTTTTTCGAAGACCTTTCAGGCCAGATTTTGCAGGATGATGAACTTTCACGACTGCTCACGTTTCCAAACGTGTTGATTACCGCCCACCAGGCCTTTCTTACCCGTGAAGCCTTGAGTGAAATCGCCCGTGTGAGCGCCGCGAACATAAAGCAGTTTGCGGTCTCGGAACCCTTCATTGAAGGGACTGTGCTTTAGTCGGCGTTGAGTGGGCGCTTTCGCAGAACGGGTTGAGACTGGTACTTTGCGGCCATGAAATATCTACCCCAAATGCCGAAGTGCGCGATTTGATTCTGGCAACTGCCGCATCGACAGCAGGGGTAGGGCGGATCGAGGAAACCCTGAAGTGGGGCGAGCCGGCGTATTTGACCACGAAGAGCAAGGCGGGGAGCACTTTGCGGCTAGGTTGGAAGGCCGCCAGACCGGACGAGTGTTTCGTGTTCCTGAACTGCCAGACGAGTCTGGCCGAGACCTTCCAAGAGTGGTTCGGGCGCGATTGTCCTACTCGTGAATGAGCCAATACCAGTTGAAACCCTGACCAGATGCATCGAAACCGCGCAGACCTATCATCCCTGCAAGTCAGTCTCCGTTTCGAGTCCATCGCGGCGGTCATCTTTAGAGCGATGAAACAATGACCGCTTGTACACGAAGTGAAAACGAGCGGACAGGTTGTCGTCTTCTTCTAAGGTCTTGGCGTGTTGACGAGATTCAGATCTGTGAGGAACATGCTCAGCAATGACCACCGAAACCAAAACCTCCATGCGTTCCGTGTTTCCCATCGATCTGGCCAATGGCGTGCGACTGGAATGCCGTGAGGCGAGCGACGAACACATGACCGTCCGGCTCATCCAGCGCGATGGGTCCGGGGCGGTGTTGGATATTCAAGAATCTCAGCTGTATATCAGCCCAGTCTTTCGCGACGACCCTAGCCTTCTGTCGCTGACCGTTCAGAAGAACGCGCTTCGATGGGGAAACGACGCATCCCTGGTGGATCTACTCACCTATTTCGAACCGTATCGCCCTGTGAAATGCGCCCCGGATACTGCGTCGGTACGAAACGCAGTACACGACGAAGCCCACGCCGACGAAGAGTGGGGATTCGAAGGTCGCTTGGGGCGAATGACCGCGTGGCCACCGGAGGCCCGGGCCGTCTACTTTGTCGATGCCTTCGACTGCGACGTCGGACGTAAGTTCGCCATCGAACCTTTCATCACAGACAAAACATTCGAGACGGACACGCTCTACGAATACGTCGCAGGTGCGTTGGACGGGCTGGAGCGCATTGGTGCAATCAAGTCCGCCAACCTTTATCGCGAGGCGCTCTGGTTGGCCTCGGCGAATGATGACTTTGTCGAAGCGATGTCCGATATCTCGGACGGCTGGCTTGAAGAGGAGCGGCGCACCACGACCCGCACGTGGAAAGAGCTCAACCAAGAAGCTTGGGATCTACTTGCGGGCGAGATCCTTCCATTGCTGGACGTCTACGTTGCGGAGAACCGCAAGGCGCTTTGCGGCGTCAGCGCCCTTCGTTGAAGACACGTCGTTTTAACGCCTCCAACGTTCGCAAAACGGCGTCAGCCTGTTACTTTCCGGGCATGGAAAGTTTACCCAAGATGCCAGCTGAAGTGGCCGTCGTATTCGAAACGTACCCAGCAGCAGCCTGTGCTCGATTGTTGGAAGTGCGCGATTTGATTCTCTCGACCGCCGCAACGACAGCCGGAGTAGGGCGGATCGAGGAAACCCTGAAGTGGGGCGAGCCGGCGTATTTGACCACGAAGAGCAAGGCGGGGAGCACTTTGCGGCTAGGTTGGAAGGCCGCCAGGCCCGACGAGTGTTTCGTGTTCCTGAACTGCCAGACCAGCCTTGCCGAGACCTTCCAAGAGTGGTTCGGTGATGAGCTGGTGATCGAAGGTAATCGCGCGATCGTTCTGCTTGTTAATGAGCCCGTCCCCGTTGAGACCCTGACCAGATGCATCGAAGCCGCGCTGACCTATCATCTGCAAAAGAAGCGCAAACACTGACCGTCAGCCGTTATTTGGTTTCGCCACGGGCTGGTATTCTAAGCGATTAGATGTTCGTCGACTCAAAGTTGCTGACCATTTATCTCGAGATAATATCCCTGCTGGTCGTTGGAATAGGACAGGCAAGTCAGGCCCAGCTTTCTTAGCGTTGAAATCGCCACATGCAGCCGGTTTTTCCCACTCTCGTACGAGACGATTTCTCCAGGCCAACCAGCCTCCACCAACTCATCAATCGACCGAACCTGTTTTGACGCAAGCGATTCGACGATGCGTCTGAGCGTTGGGCGATGAGACAGTTCAACTCGTTCGTTCGAAGGAGTAAGGAACCAGCTGCCGTCAGCGGCAACGCTTTGCTCCCGATCGTGCCCCCGAATCGCGGCTCGAAGCTCATTAGAGAACCTCACGTGTTGTGTGAGTTCTAACCCGGGGTCGTCCGAATATGCGTTGTCGATCTCAAGCAGATCTGACTCGGCGAGCTCCAGATAGGAACGGTTTTCGGTTCGTTCATACCATCCGAAGTTCAGCAGCCCTCGAAGCGCGACCAGGAGCAGCGCGATGAAGCGCCGAGTATTATTGATCGCAAGACGTTCGAGCTCCGCGAGCATTTCGGCAGCGGCCTCCAGCTCTTTCAGCTGAAGTAAGCAGCTTATAAGGTGCACGATGCAAATGCTGCGTGCGGGGCCACTCGCCCCTGCCAACGTTTGACGATAAAGGCGAACGGCCTCTTTCAAATCGCCTGCTTTTTCGGCGCATTCTCCCCGATGCCAAGCCAGTGAACTGGCGGTTTCGGTGCACTGAAGAGTCTCATTAAGATGTTCGATGCTGTCGAGATTATTTCGAGCTGATTCAAACCTGCCGTGCTCAGCGTCGACAAGCGCTATGTAGGTGTGTGTGATGATCTGCCCATGTATGTCGTTTGCCTTCCTGGTTTCAATTAAGGCGTTCCGGAACGCGTTTAGTTTTTTGGCCTCATCATCTTCGATGAATTTGACGATGTTCATCCAAGCGCGTCCGGCGAGTTTTTGAGCCCCTGGACGCGCAATGGCATTTTCAAAGCGACTACGTGCGACGTCGAATTTCAAGAAATTTGCCGCACGAAATCCGAGGGTGATATCGATTAAAGACAGGAAAAGGGGCGTGGCGTCGTCGTGATAGTTTTCAAGCAATTCGGCCATCGCATCCGGTTCGATCCCTAAGCGAAGCAGCGCGTATTGGGCCCTCGCCAGGAGTGATGGATCGACTTTCGACGGAACAGTTAAGATTTTGGCGACCAGCTGCTCTGGAACGATCTTTTTTTGATCGATGAGCCACGACCATGCCAAATAGAGCGCGATAAAAGCTTCCTCCAGCTCCTCATCGCTTGCATCAAGCGCTGCGCCGTCCTCCATGATGACGAGGTAGTGGTCTAAAAGGGTGTGCCCTCGAATCAGAAAGTTTGGGTCCGATAACACGCCCTCTTGCGTGTTGCGATAGGGGGCTAAAGCGGCACATCGATGAGCAGAACGGTCGGCGGAAACCGTAGAGGGTAAGCGCTGTTTCACGATGTGATTGAAAAGCGGTGAGCACCTCACAAT
>JBBKVQ010000222.1:0-4108 GCA_037968515.1 Bradymonadaceae bacterium | reverse complement strand
AGAGGTCGGCGAGTTGCTGAATCTCACCCGTGAACGCATCCGTCAGGTCGAAGCTGCTGGGCTTGAAAAGCTCCGCGTTGGCTACGACGACGACGAAAAACCCGACTAACTACCGGAATCTCATGTCCGCCAAAGAGCCCTCACTATTCGCCTTGTTAAGTCTATCGGACAAAGCGGAGTCGGTGGATTTTGCGCGCGGCCTGGTTGCCGCTGGGTATGGAATTCTGTCGACCGGGGGCACAGCCGATCATCTGAAGAAACACGGCATCCAAGTGACGCCGGTTTCTGAGATCACAGGTTTTCCAGAAATCATGGGGGGAAGAGTCAAGACCTTACATCCCCGAATCCATGGCGGTTTGCTGGGCAGGCGAGACGTTCCTTCGGATGTTGCGTCGATGGTTGAACATGGGATTGCAGATATTCGCGTCGTCGCGGTTAATCTGTATCCATTTTCGCAAACGGTCCAAAAAGGTGCTGCATCGGCTGAGATCGTCGAGCAAATCGACATTGGCGGGCCAGCCATGATTCGAGCCTCGGCAAAGAACTTTCGGCACGTAACAACGCTGGTCGACCCTTCCGACTACGCGCTCTTTCTGGCCATGCTCCCCGATGGGCCAGACCTAGAAGCACGGCGAGGTTTTGCCGCAAAAGCGTTTTCTCATACGGCCGATTACGACGCTCGAATCGCCACATGGTTCGACGCGGGAAGCTCGAGAGACTCCTTTGTGGAGGTCGCCGAACTTCGTTATGGCGAAAACCCGCACCAGTCTGCCCGACTCCTGCGCAGGCCTGATGAGGCTGCGCAAGGTGGTTGGGAAACCCTGCAGGGCAAAGAGCTTAGCTATAATAATTTGATAGACGCGGACGCCGCGTTGGCTTTGGTTGCCGAATTTGATGCGCCAACCTGCGCGATCATCAAACATACCAATCCAGCGGGTGTCGCCAGCGCTCCAACACTTCACGCAGCATTTGAGCATGCGCTCGCCTGTGATCGTGTCTCGGCGTTTGGTGGCATTGTGGCGTTGAATCGGACGGTAGACGCCCAGCTTGCCGAGACTCTAGCGGGATCTTTTTGGGAGGTCATCCTTGCTCCCAGTTTTTCTGCCGAAGCGCTGACGACCTTGGGTGCAAAAAAGAATCTGAGGGTGTTGCGTCGGTCGGGTGGGCCGGTTTTACCTGAATGGAACAGCCGAGAAACCTGTTTTGGCCGGGTCATTCAGGCTGCAGATCCCAAGATTAACCTCGATCCTTTGCAGCTGGATTGGGCGACTCCGGATGTCGCACCAGAACTCGCTGAGTCGTTGGTGTTTGCTTGGCGAACCTGCAAACACGTGAAGTCTAACGCGATTGTTTTGGCCAGCGGCACGACCGCGGTTGGAGTGGGGGCCGGACAAATGAGCCGGGTTGATTCGGTGCGTATAGCATTCGAAAAGATGCAGCGGGCTTACCCAGATGGTGTCCCAGGCCCGATCGTGTTGGCCAGCGACGCATTCTTCCCGTTTCGTGATGGAATCGATGTGGCAGCCGAAGGCGGCGTCGTAGCCATTATCCAGCCAGGTGGATCTCGTCGAGACGACGAGATCGTCGCCGCCTGCAAGGAACACGGAATAGCAATGGCCTTCACCGGCACACGTCACTTCAGGCACTAGTATGGAAAGACGCTACCTTGTGGTCGGAAACGGCGGTCGAGAGCACGCATTGGCTTGGAAACTGGCTCAACGCGACGGAGCTCGCATCTTTGTGGCGTCGGGAAATGCTGGCATCGCCGCAGATCCTCATGTCGAGGCATGTTCGAGCGTTTCGCCCAATGATGTTGAAGGTATCGCCAGCCTTGCCGAAAAGCTGGCCGTGCATCTTACAGTGGTGGGCCCCGAGGCTCCGTTGTGCGGCGGGCTGGTCAACACTTTGCGCGCCCGAGGTCTGCCAGTCTTTGGTCCGACACGGGGTTGCGCTGAGCTGGAAGCCTCAAAATATTTTGCCAAAGAAATTATGGCAGCCGCCGGAATCGAGACCGCGGACTACCGGGTTTTCGACGACCTGGAACTTGCGCTCAAGCATGTGCACGCGCGCGCCCACCCTTGTGTGATCAAGGCTGATGGTTTGGCGGGCGGGAAGGGCGTGGTGATTTCTTCCGACCCTCTTTTCAGCGCTGAAACGCTGCGTGATTTCATGGAAAACGGCCGATTTGGGGAGGCGTCAAAAAGTGTAGTCATCGAAGACTTCTTGGTCGGACCTGAAGTTTCGTTCATGGCGGTATCCGATGGGAAGACCGCGTATCCTTTGGCCACGAGCCGAGACCATAAGCGACTTCTAGATGGTGATTTTGGGCCCAATACCGGTGGTATGGGGGCGATCGTGCCCTCGCCAGATACCTCACCTGAGCTTGAGCAATTGCTGATGACGCGAGTCATCGAGCCGGTGCTTCACGTGATGAACGAACGAAAGACGCCGTATACTGGTTTTCTGTACGCCGGGATCATGCTTACTCCTGATGGGCCGCGTGTCTTGGAGTTCAACGTTCGTCTTGGCGACCCAGAGACTCAAGCGCTACTTTTTGGCATGAAGGACGACCTTGGAACTGCGTTGGAATCGGCGGCGGCTGGGCATGCCGTCCCGATGGGTGAATTTGACCCAGCCTGCTGTGTGGTCTTGGCTTCCGGGGGATACCCGGACGCGCCAGATATAGGGCATGAAATCAGGGGCCTAGAACTAGAAACCCCAGATACCTATGTGTTTCATGCAGGGACTGCGGCGTCCGAGGGCCAACTGGTCAACACTGGTGGCCGGGTATTATCCGTGACTGCTCGTGGCAAAACTCCAACTGAAGCGCGGGCCCGAGCTTACGCTCGCGCGTCGACCATCGAGTTCGACGGCCAGTACTTCCGCACAGATATCGGCACCTAACGGCGGCTCCACTCCCAGGAGTAGCGGTACAGGTAGGCCAGACTCTCGACGTGCCTTTTGGCTTCGAAAGGTCCGGCACCCCAAGCGTAAAAACCGTGGCGAAGCACATTTACGCCCGGCACGTCTTCTTTTGCGACCTCACCGATCGCTTGCGCAAGGCTCGGGATATCCGCATGGTTGTGCACGATAGGCACGTCCACGCTCGCATGTTCATCCCAGATATTGAGGCCCTTAATCATCTCAAGACCCTCGAAAGTGGAGTGCCCAAGATCAGCGTCGCGGCTGCTGCAAAGCGCCGCGAAGGGTTCATGGCAGTGAAAGATCGCCCCCACGCCACTGAACTTACGGTACAGGGCGCCGTGAACCAGAGTCTCGGCCGAGGGCTTATGCAACGTGGGTTCGGTGGGATTGGCTTCCAGATCGCAGACGAGGAAGTCGTCAGCCCCCAATACGCCTTTGTCTTTACCACTAGCGCTGATCAGAAATGTCGTGGCATCCAGACGCACCGAGAGGTTTCCTGACGTGCCCATGAGCCAGCCGTGTGCATAAAACGCACGCGCGGCTTCGGCCATAAACAGCGCTGCCTCAACACGCTTACTCATCAGGTTCGCTCAGCTACCAGGAGTTTTGCGATGGTCTGAAGCTGCATATTCGAGGTCCCCTCGTAAATCGCTCCAATCTTGGCGTCCCGATAGAATTTTTCGGCCGTGTATTCTTTGGTGAATCCGACGCCACCGTGAAATTCGATGCATTTTGACGCCACGTACTCAGCAACTTGGCTCGAGTACAACTTAGCCATGGCGGCTTCTTTAACGAAGGGCTTGCCCGCGTCCTTCAGGCGCGCTGCGTTGTAGACCATTAGGCGAGCGGCCTCGATACGAGTTGCAACTTCAGCATACTGAAACTGAAGCCCTTGGAAGTCTGCGAGTCGTTGGCCGAACTGCTTGCGCTCAATCATGTGAGCCATCGCGGCGTCAAAGGCACCACGTGCCAGGCCGATCATCTGTGCGCCAATGCCAATGCGGCCCTCGTTGAGGGTCTCGATGGCAACTTTGTAGCCTTTTCCGATTTCGCCGATCACGTTTTCTTTGGGAACGATGCAGTCTTCAAAGACCAGTTCAGTTGTCGACGAGGCACGAATACCAAGCTTGTCTTCCTTCTTCCCGACCGTGAATCCCTTGAAGCCACGTTCGACGATGAAAGC
>JBBKVQ010000221.1:0-3231 GCA_037968515.1 Bradymonadaceae bacterium | reverse complement strand
GTCATGATCGGATACACGCCCACTACGGCTATGCGAACATCTTGACCGTCGCGGACGATATCAATATTGAACATGACGCTGCTGCGTCGCTCCAGCTCGCGCTGATTGCTCACAAAATTACCCAAGGAACGCATGATCACGGTCTTTCGACCGTCTTTAGACAAATATCCTTCTCAGGGTTGTAGCACATGGGGATGTGCCCACGACGGCGTCCGCACCGGCCTCCAGGAACTCCTTAACCACTCTCCGTTGCTCTTCGTTGGGGTCGGGCGAGCGTTTGTCCGGTAGGGAGGTCAGTGTACCCAATCGCTGTTTGGTGTGCTTGACCGGAGTTCGACAAAATAGGTCAATAGGCGTATCTTCGAGGCATGGGTACATCGCATCGAAAAAACTGGCACTCCACCGTATCGAAGCTGAGTGAACAACCAGCAGTGGACCATTATTGGCTATCGTTATCGGTTAACGAGAGAATCGCCCTCACTTGGGAGTTATCTCTTGAGGCTTGGCAGCTCGCGAATCCGGACAAATTAGATGAACCTGGACTTTCAAGATCTGTTGCACGAGTTATCCGCGGCCAACGCTAGGTTTCTGGTCGTAGGCGCCTACGCGATGGCAGTTCATGGTGTTCCACGGGCGACCGGTGATATTGACGTTTGGGTGGAACCAACGAAAGAGAACGCGACGTGTAATAATATTTAAAACTTTATTTTTGGACGGGGGGAATAGTCCTTAGAGCCTGAGCGGGAAACAATGAAAATATATGGTCCCATTCATCGGTGCCATCTTCGCGCACCTGAAGCCGACCCAACGACAGGATATGTTTTCGAATCACGGTCATGATCGGATACACGCCCACCGCAGCTATGCGAACAGCTTGACCGTCGCGCACAATATCAAGATTGAACACGACGCTGCTGCGTCGCTCCAGCTCGCGCTGATTGCTCACAAAATTACCCAAGGAATGCATGATCACGGTCTTTCGACCGTCTTTGGTCAAATAGCCTTCCCAGGGCTGCAGCACGTGTGGATGTGCCCCCACGATGGCGTCCGCACCGGCCTCTAGGAACTCCTTAGCCACTCGCCGTTGTTCTTCGTTGGGGTCGGGCGAGTATTCGTCACCCCAATGGGGAAGCACGACGACGAAGTCGGCTTCAGCGCGCAGCTTGGGCAAGGTTTCTAAAATGGTCTTCCGGTCCCGAAAACAATAGTTTACTTGATGGAATTTATCGGATGGTCCGCCCACACCATACGTGCAAGCCAACAACGCAATATTCAACCCTTTTACGGACTGAATAGTGTAAAAAACATCGCGGCGGCGGTCGCTTTTACGAGTTCCCGTGTAGGGCATCCCTGCCTTATCCAGCGCGTCGATCGTGCGGTTAATGCCCTCGCCGTCCCGGTCCATCGAGTGATTATTTGCCGTCGATACGACATCGACCCCGGCATCCAATAAATCGCTGATTATTTTAGGATGATAATTAAATCGAGGGAAACTCGTGTACACGACTTCATCGAATTTAAGGCCCGGGTCTTCGACCTCGTTTCCATCGACATCGAGCCCCATGGCCGTTGGGCCTTCAAGGTTCACGTACATCATGTCAAACGACGACATCAGCCCCTGAACCTCTTTAAACAGGTGTCCATACCCCCGCTTCCAGCTCGCCTGGCGCTGGATACGACGATGTAAAAGCACGTCTCCGGCAAATCCAAGGCGAACGATGGGTTCTTTGGTAGACGCAAATTCAAGATGGGCGCCAAGGGTGTCGGCAACAAAAACGGGGGGCTTAGCGACCGGCAACCCCTCGGCTTTTGATTCTTGTTTGGGTTGGGTACCGACCGGAAGACCTTCTGGGGCATCGCCAACGGGCTGTTCAACCGCGCCGGGCTTGCTCGAGCTCATACACGCCGAAACCAGCACCAACATGACCGGCAGAAGTCTGATCACTTACCGATACGTCCCAATAATCCATCGACTCCGACCTGTTCGGCGAGTTTGGGATCCAGCGTTTTGACCTTTTCAAACATCGCGCGCGATAGATCGCGATCGTTCATCTTCGAAAACACAAAAAGCCCGATATCGTACGCCTGGCGGGCCGTGAGGTCCTTGCGCTCCGACAGCGTCCGCATCCGTCGCGCCACCTGAGCCCGCGCGCCTTCGGCTCCCCAGCCCGTTTTCAACTGGCCAAATTCAGCCTCAAAACCATCGGGTTTAAGCGACTTGGCGATCAGAAAAGCATCTTCGGCTGCCTTGAATTTGTCCTCCGAAGCCAGCATCTCGCCGCGAGCAATTGCGATGCGGTACTGGGTCTCGTTATCGAGCACAAGCTTGGGTGGAACCACAGCGACGGGCACGTCTGGAGCCGGCTCTACGACCTCCACAGGGATTTCAGGCTCCGGCGCCACGGCGGGCACCTCTGTTGGATTAAGCTCGGCCAGCGCAGCTTCTGGTGCGCCCTCCACGATATTCTTTGCGGCGTCGACAGGCTCGATCTCAGTTGTTTTAGGCGGCAGCTTCGCAAGCGCGGCTTCCATGCGGGTGACCTGCTCCAAAATCATAGGCGCGGTGATGCTCTCAAAACCGCGGAAACTTGGGTCAAGAGCAAGTGTTTTGCGCCAAGCGGCAACAGTCTTGGCTTGGCCTTCCGGGCTGGCCGGGTCCAATTGCAACCAATACGCGCCCTCTAGAAAATGCGCTGTCGCTGACGGTTTTTTGGCGATCAGCTCATCGATCAAATCTTTGGCAGCTTTTTGCTGACCAAGCCGAATACTTCCCCAAGCCAAACGCTCCACCGCGGGACTTGCAGTACCCAGTGCCTTGTAGTCTTTCTGGTAGATCGCATAGAGGTCCAGATAGCGGCCAGACTCGACATAAACGTTTTCGATCCGTTCCAGCTGCCCGGCGATATCTTCGCGCTTCAGCAAATCCTCGTGGTTCTTCTGAAAACCCTCGACGATCGGCTCGTAGACATTCTTTTCGGTATCCGTTAATTGGGGCCCCTCATCCCGAAACTGTTGCGGTTTTGGGACCACCGTCTGAAACGGCGCAAAATACCGGACATCACGTCGTTCGGGGTAAGCGCCGTCGCAGGCTGTTGCACCAAGGCTAAGTAAGATGCCAAGGCCTATCGCCCAGTGGATTGAAGTGTTTGCGGACATGACCTAATGACCTCTCGAGCGGACACCCCTTTATTAGCCTACTTGGGCCTTGGTTCCAACCTTGGCGACAGGCAC
>JBBKVQ010000220.1:0-7130 GCA_037968515.1 Bradymonadaceae bacterium | reverse complement strand
GCGTCGAGGCCGAGTGCCTCGGAGCGAGCCTGGGCGCGCAGCCGACCCTTCTCGATCTTGCCAGTCGCTGAGCGCGGAAGACCCGAAACGATGGAGATGCGGCTGGGCTGCTTGAAGCGCGCTAACCGAGTGCGGCATCGAGCCTCGACGGCTTCCACCAGGGCAGCTGGGTCGGCCGAGGCCATCGGCTCGACGAAGGCCACCACAGCCTCGCCGGTTTCCTCGTGAGGCAAACCGACCACGGCAACCTGCGACACTCCGTCGACTTCAGCGATGACCTCCTCGACCTCCGAGGGGTACACGTTGAATCCAGACACAATGACCAATTCGCGCACGCGGTCGACAATCGTAAGATCGCCGTCAGCGTCAATGAGACCGATGTCGCCGGTGGCGTACCAACCGTCTTCCCCAGGCCCGTCGGCGCCGTCAGGCCAATAACCCGAGAAGAGATTGTCCCCGCGGACCCAGACCTCCGATGGGTCTGCAGCCACAATCGTTGAGGCGACCCCAACGTCCTCCGAAGGGGTACGTCCGGTTTCGGTCACCCGAATCTCGACACCGGGCAAGGCGCTGCCGACTGAGCCAGGCTTCGGCGGGGCTCCAGGCTCCCGCGGAGACGCAAGGGTCACGGCGACGACCGGCGCCGCCTCGGTGAGTCCGTAGCCCTGACAAACCAAGAGCCCCACCGCAAAAAAGAACTCCTCAATCTCGCGAGGTAGCGGCGCGCCGCCCGCCGAGAAGAAATTCTTTGGTCCCCCGACCAGATCGCGAATTCTGGAGAGCGCCAAAAAGTCCGCCATAACATGCTTGGCGGTTAGCACGGGTCCCGGCGCTTCACCGGCGTATTGCTTATAGTAGTACTCTTCGCCGACCTTGAGCGACCAATGAAAAAGCCGAAGCCGGAACGAAGAGGCTGCCGCCAATTTGACCTGCACGCCGGCATAAATTTTTTCGTAAAGCAGCGGCACGCTGACCATAACAGTCGGTTTTACATCGGACAGATATTCAACGACCTTCTTGGGCTCCGAGATATAATTATTCTGAGCACCACAATACACGACGTAAAACGTCCAACACCTCTCGTAGGCGTGGCTGAGCGGCAAGAAGCACAGGCTTCGGTCGAATTGGCCTACGACAAAACGATCATCGAGGGCGGCAAACTGATGAAAGAAGTTGGCGTGCGTGAGCATCACACCTTTCGGAAGACCAGTCGTCCCCGACGTGTAAATCAATAACGCCAAGTCGTCGGGTAAGATCGCGGCCAGCCTGGCATCTAGATCGGCGTCGTTTTTCGAGGCTCGTCCACGGTCCATGAAGTCGGCAAACGCGATGGTGTCTTTGCCCTCGACGTCGACGCCTTCGTCGAACACAACGATGGTCTCAAGCGACTCTTGTTGGTTGATGAACGACTTGACCTTGTCGTAGTGGTCTTTGCCACCGACAAAAACGAGACGCAGGCCAGCGTCACCAACCAGATATTCGGCGGCCTTCGCGGTATCGGTTGCGTAGATCGCGACTGAGACCGCACCCACACTAAGAATCGCCAAATCGGCGACCGTCCAGTTTGGGCAGTTCGGAGAAAAAATTCCGATCGTGTCGCCTGGCTGGATACCCTGGTCCAGAAGCGCCTTAGCGATCGCTGAAACGCGGTCGTTCATTTCACGATAAGTGGTCGATTGCCATGCGCCATCGACCTTGCTCCGCATGGCGACTTGGTCGGGATACAGCCGCGCGCTTTCCCGAATCAATAACCCCAAATTTCTCGTTTTCATGCGCCACCTAAATTAGCAAAGTACAAAGCGGCGGAATACTAAGGAGCCAATTCGCGCCGCATTTCAGCGATCGTGGCCGCGTAATTATCAGTATTAAAAATGGCGCTTCCTGCCACCAAAACATTTGCGCCCGCCGCGTGAATTTCAGCAATGTTTTTGGCGCTGACCCCACCGTCGACCTCGACGTCCAAATCGGACCGGCCATGTCGCTCCAAAAACGTTCCCAAGTCGCGCAGTTTGCGCAGAGTCTGAGGGATAAATTTCTGACCGCCAAATCCGGGATTAACGCTCATGATCAACACCATATCGATGTCTTCGATCACATACTCGAGCACGTCCAGCGACGTCCCGGGATTGATCGCCAACGAGGCTTTTCCGCCGGCATTATGAATTTTCTGAATCACGCGATGGCAATTGGCGGTGGCCTCGGGATGGAACGAAACAAGGTCAGCGCCCGCTGTCACGAATGCTGCGGCCATTTCATCTGGGTTTGAAATCATGACATGAACATCCAGAAACGTGTCTGGAAAATGTTTGCGCAAGGCCTCAACGACCGGCAAACCAATCGTAATATTGGGCACAAAATGCCCGTCCATCACATCGACATGAAGCCAGTCGGCCCCTGCCTCAATCACAGCACCGCATTCGTCGGCAAGCCGAGCAAAATCACAGGACAAGATCGAAGGGGCGATTTTAATCGGTCGTGTCATCATTTACTCCGAATCAAGCGTGCCGCAAAAAAGCCGTCGGCGTCATGGTTTGCGGCATCCAAAGCCACATAATCGCCCTTCAAAAATGGAGTCCAATCAAACAATTCTGACTCCGGTTTTTGAATCGAAAATTCCGGGTGTCTTTCCAAAAACAATTCGACTTGTTTTGAAGTTTCTTCGCGTGACCAAGTGCAAACGCTGTAGACAAGAACTCCGCCGGGCTTCACCAAATGAACGACCGACTCCAGAAGTTCATGCTGGATTTTAGACAACTCGCCGATATCGGCTTCGGTTTTTGTCCAGCGAGTTTCAGGGTGGCGACGAATCGTACCCAAACCCGAACATGGAGCGTCCAGCAGTACGGCATCAAAATCGCCGCGCACGTCCTGCGCGCGAACGATCTCGGCGGTCATATTCGTGACCCCTTGATTTGCGACGGCATCCCGCAACATCGATATTTTTGATGCATTTGGGTCAACCGCATGAACCTTCATCCCAAGCGCCGCAAGATGCAGCGCCTTTCCACCGAGCCCAGCGCAGGCATCCAGCACGTGAGCTCCTGGCTCGAGGCCAATCGCGGTCAGGTGACCCACCAATTGAGCAGCGATGTCTTGAACGGACCACTTGCCGTTCTGTAGGCCTTCCAGAACTTCTGCATTGAAGTTTGGTGCTATGAACGCGTGCGGCACCGTTGCATGAGCTGTGGCGCCTTCTGGGACGTCATCTGACCGTGTTCGCAGCCAAAGTGGCGGCGAGAGCGACAACGCTTCCAGCAGGGGCTCAACGCGATCGACGCCTCCGTAAAGCTGCAACATCCGATTCGACATCCAGTTGGGAACCGACCAACGCTGACCCAAGTACCGAGCAGGCTTCTTCTGACGGTCGGCATCGTTCCACCAAGTCGGCATCTCGCGGGACACTCTTCGCAACACAGCGTTGATCACTGGGACAAGCTCGGGAACCAATGCGTGCGCCATCTCGACCGTCTCGTTGATCGCTGCATGAGCCGGAACCCGTTCCAAGAAAAGCAACTGATAGACGCCAAGACGCAGCAAGAGCCGGCCTTCGTCGCCCACAGACTTGATGCCGCTCTTGAGCCGCTCGTGAACGACGTCATCGAGCGCACGTTGCCAGGTTAAAGTCCCGTAAACGAGCTGCGTTGCCAGGCCGCGATCAACGCTGCTCAGATTGGCTCGATCAAGGGCCGTTGCCAGCGCAATATGGCTGTAGGCGCCCTCTTCGACACGTTGCAGAACGTCAAATGCTAATCTTCGTGGCATGTATAAATCTTTTTCATCGGGAATTACGTAGTTTGTCGGGTCACACAAATGCAGGCCTACCAACTCAAATGAATCGGTCGCGCCCCTCAAATCGATTGCCGTTTAGGAAGTCGCGCACGTCCATCGCACGCCCATTGGGCGGCTGAATCCGCAAGACCTCGAGTGCGCCTTTGGCGCACGCAACTACAAGTCGACCGTTGGATTCAAGGACTTTGCCCGGCTTTCCTGAAATATCAACCGCGGTCGCCAAGTGAATTTTCACGCGCTCGTGGCGCCCATCGGCCCGTAATATGTCGGCGTAAGCGCCGGGCCAAGGATTTACACCCCTAATCAAATTTGCGACCTCGACGGCGGACTTGGTCCATTCAATTTTGCCGTCTTCTTTTTTCATCAAAGGGGCGTAAGTCATCAAAGAATCGTCTTGTAAAACCGGGGTAATCTCTCCCGCGTTCAAACGAGTCAAAAGCTCGTTGAGCGTCGAAGCGCCAAGCTCCGAAAGCCTATCATGCAGTTCCTGCGCGGTCTCCTGCTCCCCAATCGGCGTCTTGATGATTTCGAGCATCGGTCCCGTATCAAGCCCTTTTTCCATCTGCATCAACGTCACGCCAGATTCCGACTCGCCGTGAATAATAGCGGCATTAATCGGCGAAGCTCCGCGGTATTTTGGTAGCAATGACGCATGAATATTAATGCAGCCAAGACGCGCGATATCTAAAAAACGCTGTGGCAAGATCTGACCGTAAGCCGCTACCACGCAGACGTCGGGCTTCCACGCGCTGATATGCACAAAGGCCTCGTCGTTTTTTCGCAATTTTTCGGGCTGATAGACTTCGATGCCGTGTTCCAAAGCCATCGATTTCACTGGCGGCGGGGTCAACTTCTTGCCTCGTCCGCTGGGACGATCTGGCTGGGTCACAACCCCAACGACTTGATGGGGGCCTTCGATTAGTTGCCGCAGGGCGGGGACCGAAAAGTCCGGAGTGCCCATATAAACCACACGTAGATTGCTCAAACTTCGACTTCCTCGTCAGGATTTTCGCGCTCGTATTCTAGGTCCTCCAGAACCTTCAAATATCGTTTCTGAGCGCGTTTTTTCTTTAATCGACTCATGCGCTCAAAAAACAAGATGCCGTCAAGATGATCGATCTCGTGTTGCATCGCCACGGCGAGCAGGCCTTCGCCTGTGATCTCAAAGACCTTGCCGTCGATGTTCAATGCTCGGACGGTGACTTTTCGGGACCGATCGATCTTTTCATAAACTCTTGGAATGCTTAAGCAGCCTTCTTCCCACGTGATCTCGCCTTCACGATGAATGATCACAGGGTTGATGAGCACAAGGAGGTTCTCTTTTGGCTCATCTTTGGGGGTGATATCAATCACGGTCACTCGCTTGAGCACCCCAATCTGTGGCGCCGCAAGGCCGACTCCCGGCGCGTCATACATGGTCTCAGCCATGTCCCTCACCAACTTACGCACCGCCGCGTCAACTACGTCGACGGGCTGGCAAGGAGTGATGAGCACGTCATCTGGGTGTAATACGATGTCTAAGAGAGTCATTTGGAACCTCAGTTTCCATTCCGCGCATGATTTACTTGATGCGGCGCAGAGGTTCAAGCCATCAGTTACTTCGGACTCGCCATACGCGCGGCCACACCATAACGAAGGAACCCAAAGCGCTACGCTGAAACTGACGTTTCGTGAATCACAGCCTCAAGGCGATGGCCGTCCGGGTCCCGCGCAAATGCAGCATAATAGCCCGGATCGTAGTTTTCGCGGATGCCGGGAGGACCGTCGCAGACACCTCCGAATTTGAGGGCAGCTTCGTGGAAAGCCTTCACTTCTTCGCGATCGAGTGCACTGAACGCCAAATGCAGCCCAGCGATCGAAGCCGATTGTTCCCCGACATCGATGATCGCAAATGGAGCTTCCCCCTCAAAGCCTTCATGGCCATATCCGGCCGCGCGCCGCGTGCGCCATAGGCGAACATAACCTAGCGCCCCGAGGGTCGCGTCGTAGAACCTCGCCGAACGTTCAAGGTCGGTCACTCCAATCGATAAATGGTCAAACACGGCGCGCCTGATTTTTAAAAGGTACAGAATCATAACGTCATCGGCTAAAGACACCAGCGCCTGAGCGGTTTAGCGAAGCGCGACCAATCCGCTTCCTGCCGAGAGCCAAAAATGCGGGTGACCGCAGTGATCGCCCAGATTTTGCAAGCTCGTCACATACCTTTTTACCCCGTAGAACTTGCATTAATCATGATGTTTTCGTAGCTTCTTGCCATCATTTTCATGGAATAAAGAGGTTCTCGTGATTTTACGAAACGCAAGCACACAAATTGTGCTGGTGATGGCATCGATTTTTCTAACCGCCTGCAATGTGTCGGACGACCCCGCCGTTGCAACGCCATCCGACCCTTGCCTGGTGCAATCTTGCTCGGGTAACGGCACGTGTACGGTCAGCACTTTCACGTCGAGTTCGACAGACGCCACCGTCGAAAAAGTGGCCGTTTGCACCTGCACTGGCAATTTTGCTGGCGACGACTGCTCAACCTGCGCAGACGGTTTTGAGCTCAACGGAACGGCGTGCGAAGCCGTCGTGGCTGCCGAGACCTGCGAAGCGACCTCATGCGGGGACAACGGCACGTGCGACGACGCTAGCGGATCAATCGTCTGCACATGCGAAGAAGGCTATGGCGGCGACAGCTGCGAGACCTGCGCTGATGGCTACCTGACCGTCGACGACGCTTGCGTGCGCAATATTCCTTGCGATGAAGCCGACCCTTGTGGGGATTATGGCACCTGTGCAGACGCTGCCACGGGCTCGACCTGCACTTGCGATGATGGTTATATCGGAACACGCTGCGATGAATGCAAGCCAACCCACTACGCCACCGCTGATGGCCAATGCCTCGAGCGTGAAGCCTGCGCCAGCGACACCTGTAGCAACCGCGGAACCTGCACGGACACCACCGGTGTTATCGACTGCGCCTGCGACGCAACTTATGGCGGGAATCGCTGTGAAGCTTGCTACCCAGGTTATGTCGAGCTCAACGGTGCCTGTGTTCTTGCCCAAGCGTGCCAAGCCGGCACCTGTTTCGGCAAGGGCACCTGTGATGACTCAACCGGACTCGTCGTTTGCTCGTGCGAGCCTGGCTATGCGGCACCGTTTTGTGACGGCTGCGCAATCGGCCATACCGGCGCTGATTGTCTGAGCTGTGAACCCGGCTACACCGATGTGAACGGCGTGTGCACCGCAAGTTGCGCAGACGGATACTACGTGGCCGCAGAAGTCTGCGACGACGGCAACACCGACCCATCCAATGGGACGACAGACTTCTGTTCCACCGACTGTGGCTTCAGCAACTG
>JBBKVQ010000219.1:0-7142 GCA_037968515.1 Bradymonadaceae bacterium | reverse complement strand
TTTAATATCGTTATCAACGGGGTTTATGTCGGTTTGATTGTTGCGATCACCTTGTTCGTGTCGCTCGTGATCCATGAGATGGGCCACGCGATGGTCGCAAAACACTACAAACTAAGCCCCTCGATCCTGTTGCACGGATTTGGCGGGCTTTGTTTCCACCAGCCCGCGGCGAAGGACGGACAAGATGCGTTGATTGTATTCGCGGGTCCGCTCGCGCAGATCGCAGCAGGACTTGGAACCCTGGCGCTGATGACCTTTGCCCCATTGCCGACCATCGCCTTGGATTTCGCCACGTACTTCACGTGGATCAGCCTGTTCTGGGGTGCGTTGAATTTGCTGCTTCCCATCTTCCCACTCGATGGAGGGAAGCTTTTCCATCTGTTGTTGCGACGCTTCAAGGACTCCGCAACGGCGATGGAGTGGACACTGAAAGTCAGCATCGGAGTCAGTATTCCGTTGGGAATTCTTGCGCTGACCCAACGTTTTTACTTGGGCGCTTTCCTAGTGATGTTCATCCTGATGGACAACTTTAATGGGTTGAAAGCCGGTGCGAGCGCCGACCCTCGGCCTCAGGTCAAACGCGAGTCTGACTTTGTGAAAGAGCTTGTAGCCGACGCGGGCAAAGCCCTCGAAGCCGGGGAGTTTCGCGAAGCCTATCGGCTGTGCCATCAGGCACGCTCAGATGGGGACACGATGTCCAAAAAGACTCAAACCAAAATGTGGGAAATCCTAACGCTTGCGACGATCGAAATCGGCGAGTTGGACGAAGCTCGTGGTTGGATCAAGCGTGCCCCAGACACCGAAAAAATCCGCATCGCGCGCGGTGTCCTCGAAGTCCTCTAAACTCGCTAACTTAGCCTATATAATATCGACTTATGCGAAGTCCGTTCGCAACGCCTTGCAAGCGCAAGTTTTGTAAGCAATAGTGCCGCCGAACGATCTACGCACCCGCTTTTTCGACACGGACCGACCATGAAGTCACGTATCGCCTTTGCTGCGCTCTGCGCCGCAGTTTTCGGCATCCCAAGTATCTCGCTGGGTCAGGACACGACCTCCACTCCAAGCGACCAAGGCCCAGTGGGCGTTGGTTTTGAGTACAGGGTATGGGGCCAAAACGCCGCCGAACCCAATTTTGATGGAGATCCGACGACTCAAGCGGCCCTGTATCAGCGACTGCGACTGGACGCTGACGTGACCTACGGAAATTTCCGCTTCGACGCGGAAGTCCAAGGCGTCACAGGTCGCCTATTTGGTGATGAAAGCCCGGAACTGCCCGAGCAAGCGATCACGGGGACTCGCCCGGAAAACGACATCACCGATGCGCTGATCGACCCATACGAACTGTTCATCACGTGGAACGCGTCGATCGCGCAGCTTCGACTGGGACTTCAGAAGAGCAATTTTGGCCTTGGAATCGTCGCCAACGACGGCGTTGAAGAAGAGAATATGCTCTTCAACCAGAAATTCGGAGCCGACCGCGGTCTTCGACTGCTTCTGGCGACCAAGCCGTTTGCTGCGTTTTCGACCTCACGTGTCCTGAAAAACGTCTATTTGGCGTTGGGCGGTGATTTTGTCTATCGCGACGATAACGCCAGTTTTCTAGAGGGTGACCGGGCGCTGCAGTTTGTCGGATCATTATTTTATCGTGACTCCGATCCATCAAACCCTAAAAACTCTACGTTTCTTGGGGTGTACACTGCTGTGCGAAGCCAAGAAGACCGTGAGCTCACCGGCATAAGTCCGAACAACACACTCGATGTGGTTGCGTTCGATATCTCGGGTCGGAAATCGTTTGTGACCGAGTCCAAATTCGAGGTCAGCTTAGGCGCCGAAGCTGCATTGCTCACCGGCGAAAGCACACGTGCTTACACACAAGACGGGCAAGACCGAACCAAAATTTTGGGGATGGGTGCAGCTGGCGACATGATGATTCGCTGGACACCTGCCCACGCGGCCTTCCGGGTTCTGGCAGGATACGCCTCGGGCGATGGCAACTCGGACGACGACACTTTGTATCGCTTCCGATTTGACCCAAATTACAAAGTTGGTCTGGTCATGTTCGACCAGTATATCCCGGCCGCAACACGCGAAGCCTACCGTCGTGTCACCGATCCTGAGCGCTCTGGTGAACCCACTCGTGGGGTTTATGGCCTGGTGAACGAAGGTGCGATTGAAAACGCGATCTACTTGAATCCTCAACTCCAGCTTGGCGACCCAGAGGGTCTCATGACCGGTGTTGGAGCGTTGTGGGCTTGGTCTGCGGTGCCTATGGCGGACCCTTACGCATCGTTTGCCAACGGCGGCGTGCTTTCGGGTGTCAACGGGCGCGAGAACGCCTCACGTCAATTGGGATTTGAAGTCGATGTATCTGCGCGATACCGCAAAAAAGTCATCTCCGACCTGACGCTGGAACTGAAAGCCGAGTACGGCATTCTGTTCCCAGGCGCCGCATTTGATAACGCCGCTGGTGAAAGCGACGGAGCACAAAACCTTGTTCGCGGCCGTGTCGCGCTATCCTGGTGAGGGACTTGTCCATGAGATATCTGCTACCGATCACTCTTTCCGTCACCTTCCTTGTCGCCGGTTGTCTTGAAGATAATCGCGAGCCCGAAGGGCTTGTGCTGACCGACCATAACGGCGGTGCTGAACTGATCTTCGACCTCGACGCCAAACCGCTGGCCGAAATCCCCTTCCCAAATGATGTCGCCACGATCCTTGATCCGTCGAGCCCAACAGGCAAACGCATCAACGTGTCGGTGCTTGGCGCAACCAAGCTTGAACAGACGATTCGCGCCAAAGCCAACCGCCTTGATGGCTTCGGCACGTACGCGCCGATCACCGTGCAGTTCAACAAGCTGCTGGACCTGCAAAATATCCTCGACCGGCATGTTGGACCGGCGCCTGATTATTCGGACGACGCAGTTTATCTGGTCAATATCGATCCCAAGAGCTCCGAGTACGGGAAGTTTGAATTCTTGGACATGGGCTCGGGAAGTTTCCCGGCCACGATGAAGGATCCGACTAAATACTTCGATTTTGATTCTCGTCGTAACGGCTCGAACTTCCTTTTTGAGTCCGTTCAAGAGGTCGATACCAACGGCAACGGCAAGCTTGATCCCGAGGAAGACACCGACGACGACGAGGTTTGGGACACCCCAAACACGCTGACGCCTAACGGTGATCCCTTGGAATGGCGCCAGCTTCTCGATTTTTACGAGCGAGAAACAAACACGCTGATTATCCACCCAGTGGACGCGCTTCGCCCGGCCACACGTTATGCGGTGGTGTTGACCTCAGCCCTTGTGGACGCCGATGGAAACCCCATCAACTCTCCGTTCAAGTACATCAATCACACCCGCCAGACGGACGATTTGAGCGCGCTTAAGGTGATTCTGCCAACGAACCTGCCTGCGCGATTTGATGCAAATCTTAAGGACGTCCGGTTTGCTTGGTCCTTCACAACTCAGAGTTCGACGATTGAGCTCGAGGCCATCCGCGCCGGCATGTACGGCCACGGAGCGCTGTCATGGCTTGACGAACAGTTCCCGGCCGAAATGACCATGATCCATAAGATCAAGGGCCGTACTAAGCCTGGCGAGTCTGACCTAGTGACGGTTCTTCCAAGGATCGTCCTTCAGTTCATCTTCGATATCCTCGCAGATGGCCTGTCCGACGAGGGGAAATCCAAGTTCCTCGATAGCTACGATTATATCGATTATGTGGTGTCTGGTTCGATGCCGACGCCGTATTTCCTGGTCGATCAGGACGGCAGCCTCGGAACCCCGGAAGAGATTGCCCTTAATCGCAATCAGTTTGATGACGACGAATCCTTCGATATCGACCTGAACACAGGGCGTGCTTCGGTGGGTGTCGACGAGCTGACCTTCTGGTGCGCCATCCCCAAAACCACCGAAGGACGTAAGCCGCCATTTCCCGTGGTTCTTTACGGACATGGTTACGGCTCGTCGCGCGCAGAATTCCTCGGGTTTGCGAGCGCCAACGCACGGATGGGCTTGGCCTCATGCGGTCTAGATGCCGCCGGCCACGGCCTCATTCTTCCTTCAGATTTCGTCATTGATGACACGGTCAGCAGCCTGCTGGACCGTGCAAATCTAACCAACTTGTTTTCGGTCATCGACCACAACCGTGCTCGCGATCTTAACAACGATGGCAAGCCTGATAGCGGCGGTGATTTCTGGACCGCAGACATCTTCCACACCCGCGATATTGTTCGACAAAGTGTGGTTGACCACATGCAATTGATTCGCCTCATGCGGTCGTGGGACGGCGTCAAACGCTTCCCGAATAAGGTCAACGAAAACGACCCCTTCGTGAAAGCGCGGCGGCACTTGGTCGCAGGTTTTGATGCTGACGGCGATGGCAAAGGCGAAATCGCCGGCGATTTCAACGGTGACGGCATCGTCGACCTTGGCGGCGAACAGCCCTACTACGCCTGGGGAGCCTCGCTTGGCGGCATTCTTTCGCCAATCCTCGCGGGCATCGAACCAGCCGTTCGCGCGGGCGCCCCAAACTCGGGCGGCTCCGGTCTGCTTGATATCGGCCATCGCTCGACTCAGGGTGGTGTCCCAGAGGCCGTGATTCTGCCTGTGATGGGCCCGGCATTGATCGGCCGAGGCGAGCGCAAATGGGACGCAACGGCCAACGATTGGGTATTTGACGGAACCATGCATCTTGAGTGGCTGGCGACCTCGGTCAACGACGAGGTCTATGTCCGCTTTGCCACAATCGAAGGGGTTGCCGAGGGAGACCGAATCACCCTGCGAAATCTGGAGCGCGAAAAACGCCCAAGCATCTTGGATCCAAAGACGTTGAAGTCCCACCCCATCGTACGCGACGGGAACTTCCGCACCGCCATCGGCTCAAGCGCCGAAAGTGCAACCGACCGTCAGCGCATGCTGGCGTTTGACCCGCTATTTAACTCAGCCGCCGCGCTTCAACGAGTGACAGCACCTGCGGCCGGCCTGAATTCAAACTATTTCCGCCAGACTGGCGGACGGGTTCATCCGGCGTTCTCGAAAATCACACAGGGACTAGACACGACTTACAGCGAAGCTCCTGGAGATGCCTTCAACCCAGACTCGTTCTTGGTCAGAAGCGAAGGCGTTATCACGGCGCCAGCAGCC
Source organism: Bradymonadaceae bacterium (assembly GCA_037968515.1). GTDB lineage: Bacteria > Myxococcota_A > Bradymonadia > Bradymonadales > Bradymonadaceae > JBFFMO01. Next base: position 1,998 of record JBBKVQ010000219.1, on the reverse strand, counting down.
GGCAACTACACCTTCAAAGTCATCGTAGACGGCTACGCTGAGCTGCGAATCAACGATATCCGGATCGCCAATGGGCGCGACGGCGAGTTCACCGGGACATCACGGTTTGAAGCTGGCGTGGCCAAGAAAATCCAGTTGAACTTCACCCAAGAGACCGCGCCGGGCTCGGTCTCTGTGTTGTGGTCAACCGAAGGACTGGCCGAAGAAGCCGTCCCCGCATCTGCGCTCGCCACCCACATCGCGATGACCGACGACGAAGTCGCGGAGCTTGCGAAACACGACATCACATCACGTGGCGGCGACGCTCGTAAGTACGGCGACCCCATCGTGATCGAGATTCGCGGGGTGAACGGCGAGTTGAAACAAGAGATCAATACGTTCGGGATGGACACGACTTTTGAAAACGTCATCTATCCTAAAGGCACCCCGCTCGCGGCGATTCGTGACGGCTACGGTCTGAAGCGCCAAACCCCCGAGATGCGCAGATTCCTTGGACTTGCCCAACATCTCGTGGACTCTGGAGACCCAGCCGTCTACGGCCATTCGTATCACCAACAACCCCTGTTGTTTCCTTACGAAAAGAACCCCAATTTCCGGGTTGGAAACACCAACATGCTGTATATCCCAACGGCAGGTGACTCGGCTGTTCCGGTGGCCACGGGCTACGCCATGGCGCGAATTGGCGGAGTTTTGGACTACAAGAAAATCGATCCACGCTACGGAATGTCGCAGAATCAGTACCTGATCGAGAACTTCGTGTTCGAGGGAATCTACTGGCTGGACCGTTTCCCTGACTACCCTCACGCGATTTTTGACCACGACGATATCGACGGCGGTTTGTTCGAATCCGACAAGTTCCCTGAGCGCGGAAGCGATCCGAACTACGATGCGCCCAAGCCACTGCTCGCCACGATTCAGACAGACCGCGGCATCAGTGCGATGCGCGTGCCCTACCAGAACGTCGAAGGTAACCACGGCATCTTCCTGCCAGAACCCACGATCTCGTTTGATATCGAGGCGTTCATGGCCAATCAGCTGTCGTACTTCTTTGCCCACGGCGGAGAAAAAATCACCGACGATCCATGCCTCGCCGACTACAGCCTTGAAAGCTGCGAGTGGTTCGACAAAGACACCTGGCAGCGCCCTGTCATCGAGTAGGCTGGCCTTCGGCTAGTTTCAGGTACTCAGGTTTCGCGCGCCAACACCAGCGCGACATTGATTCACGTACGTTCGTGCGCACCTTCTAAGGGCATAAGCCCTAGGAGGTGCCATGATTTTCGCGTGCTCCAAATGCGGTCAAAAAAACCGCGTCCCCTCGAACAAATTATCGGATTTGCCCAAGTGCGGAGCCTGTCACACGCAGCTCACCGGAAGCCAAGCGCCGGTGGATGTCACTGGTGACGAGTTCGACGACGTGATTGCAAACTCGACTGTGCCGGTCATCGTCGACTTCTGGGCGCCATGGTGTGGCCCCTGCAAAATGGCGGGACCAGAGCTTGTGAAATTGGCGAAAGCACAGGGTGATAAGGTGTTGGTGATCAAACTGAACACCGACCAATATCCCGAGGTCTCGGCGCGGCAAAACGTCCGAGGCATCCCACTTTTCAAGAAATTTAGCGGCGGAAAAGAAGTCAAAAGCCAGGCAGGCTACATGACCCAAAGCCAGCTAGAGCAGGTCTTCGGGCTTTAGTGGCTCAAGCCAGCGAGCTCCAAGAGCTCAAGGCGAGCGCGATGGATTCGGGATTTGGCGGCCGGAATCGACAGGTCGAGCTTCTCGGCGATCACACCCACAGACTCGTCTTGGCCGACTCTTAAGTCGAGCACTTCGCGGTGTTTGGCCGACAGACCCTTCCATGCGTCCTGTAACGCACGCAAGGTTTCACGGTCCTCGGCGTCTCGGTGAACCGAAGTGTCCGACGATACGAACGAAAGCGCGTCGTCGCTCAGATGGCCGCGATGCCTGCGATTTTTGCGAATGTACATCAACGCGGCGTTAGC
>JBBKVQ010000218.1:0-25774 GCA_037968515.1 Bradymonadaceae bacterium | reverse complement strand
CTTTCAAGACCGCGGGATCTGAGACGCCGCGTTTTCGCAACCATTCTATTCCATGTTCCGTCATGGTCATCCTCGGCAATCAAGTGCAGCGATTCGTGTGGCTTTTTCCTAGTCGGCGCGCGACGGCGACGCAATAGAAACTTGGGGCCCGAATACGAAAAAAGGCGGGATATCCCGCCTGGTTCAGTCAGAAACAAAGTTTCTTACTTATTCTTGAGTCGATCGATGATGCGAGCCTTTGCATCCATATGATGCTCTTCCAACTGCAGATCCGGACCCGGTGACTTCTTGAACGCTTCGATGAGTTGCTTTTCCATCATCGCAAGTTTCAAGCGCGTGTCCTGATCTGCACCGAGCGCAAAGCTCAAGGCATGATCGTCTCGCTCAGAAAGACCGTGCGCCATTCGAAGGGCTTTCTCTTCTTCAGGCGTCAAGGCCGCCAGATCTTGAGTCCGTTCGATAACAGTTGTAGGGGCTGCCTGTGAGCCATTTCGTTTATTATGTTCAGTCAAAGCACTTACCTCCCGGCTTGTCCTGCAATGGGTGCCGCAAGCCGACGGAAAAGGGAATCAGGAAAAAATTTATGGGTCGGTAAGCTCGGCTCACCAACGCCCTACCTTTATAGGACACCGAGATCCCGGTAGCAAACTTTTTGGGGCATTTTTGTCAACCCGCATGAACACTGGACCTGCACAGCCAACCATCCAATACCCGCATGAATAAAGGCTAATCGGGGCTGGCTTTCTTGGCACGGTGCGCGCGCCACCACCAAAAAAACAACGTCGCAATCAGAGCAACGCCAACGGCAATGCCGTAGTTCTTCACCCAGCTTGAAAGTTCGGCCAACTGATAGCCAACTGACCACCCCACAGCCATCAACAAAGCATTCCAGAGCATGGCCGAAACGGCCGCGAAAAATGCCACTCGTGCTGCTGGAAGCTCTGACATGCCGGCTACAACAAAAAATATGCTGCGAAAGGCAGGCAGAAAGCGATTAGCAGCAATATATGCGGTGCCGTGACGCTGGAAGCCGGCCTTCACCTTCCCGATTCTGGCAACCATCTTTGGGGAGCCAAGCTTCTTCGAGACCCAGTGTTCTTGAGGTCTTGAAGCAACCCAGACGCCAAAAAAATACGCGACCATCGCCCCGGCGACACTCCCTACCAAAACCGAGGTGAATACTGCCCACCAGGGCCAACCCGCATTGGGGATCAAAACGGCCGAAGCCACGACAACGGTGTCCCCCGGAAAGGGCGGAAAAACGTATTCGATCATCGCGGCACCAGCGATGCAAAGTAGGCCAAGAGCCAACGGCTGTGCTGCGATCCAGTCAAAGATCAATTGTGCATCAGGCATTTAACCTCCGTGACCGGGTCACAAGAATAATCCCGGCCAACACTGTCGCCGCGCCAATGATGGCGGGGACTTCGGGTACTTCGTCGAAAAGAAGCACGCCCCAGACAAAGGCAAACACGACCTGAAGGTAGGTCATCGACGTCGCCCGTCCCGCTGTCTCTAGTTGGAGGCCTTGCGTCATGCGGACCTGCGCCGCTTGAGTGGCGATGCCCACGGCCAACAAAATTCCGAGTTCTCGCAGATTCGGGACATACCCGGTCGAAAGCGCCCAAGGAATTGCGAAGGGCAAACAGACCAATGGGAACCAGAACACGATCACGAGCGCATGGTCGGTGGTGCCTAACTTTCGAACGACTGTGTAGGCGACCGAGCTCACGAACGCTCCCGTGATCGCGGCGCCCAAGGCGATCGGTGGAAGGCTAGTGGTGACTCCAAAAAGGAACGCCGGCCGGGCGATCATGACCACCCCGATCAGGCAACAGACCCCCGAAACCACCACACCCAGCGTAAGGCGCTCGCCCAGCACCAATGCGGCAAAGAGCGCCACTAACACGGGGTTTGTGTATTGAATCACCGTGGCGTCCGCCAGCGGGAGGTGGGTGATCGAGTAGTAAAAACAACCCAACCCGGTGAAGCCAAGAACCCCACGTAACGCCAATAATTTACGGTTATTTCCCCACGGCGAAATCGACTTGGCTTTGAGCAAAGCGATGCTGGCGACAAACGCCACAGCGGTCCGCGCGAGCACGATCTCTTGAAATGGAACGGTCTTGCCTGCCAATTTGACCAGCACGGACATGATCGAAAAGTAAAACGCACTCTCGATCATGTAGCGCAGCCCAAGGCTTAGACCCGCAGGTTTTGTGGACCCGATCATCGGTGACGAGTTCACTCCCACAGCAGAGTGAGGGCCTCGTTGCCCCACTCATCAAGCATCCCAAGCTCCCATGACAGATGTAAAATCGTGTAGCGATTACGGATATCTTTGGAGTGCAAAATCGCGGTCCGCGCGCGCTCTTTGTCGATTCCAAGGTCTTTGAAGCGCAAGGGACATTCGGCGGACCGAAGTTCGGCTTCGATGCTGGCTTCGGTGCGAAGTGTCCGGCTGATGTCCACCATCAGCTCGTCCCATCGCCCCACGACGGTGGTCAATCTTTCACGAAGTTGATCGGGGGTCGGATATCCCGGTTCAGCGTGGCGCTCCACTGCGTCAAAAAGAACCCCAAAACGTTCCTTGAGCTGGGCCCTATAGGCATCCCAAGGCTCGAGCGTCGACACGCGAGCGTCGATATCGATTTTTGACGGGTCCAGCGCCTTCAGTCTTTCGTAGAGATACGCCGTGGTCAGTGTCCCGACGCCGACTTGGCAGCCATGAAAATCGTACGGAAGGTCGTACGCGTGCGCCGTCATATCGATGAAATGTGAGATCAAATGTTCGCCACCGGAAGCAGGGCTGGACGAGCCAGCAACGCTCATCGCAAGCCCAGACAACATCAGCGATCCGACCAAGCGCGCGACGGCAACCCGATCTCGCTCGGGCAGTTTTGCAGCGACGTCATCAAGCAATGCCGAGCCGGCTTCGATGATGCCCATCGCCTCGTCCGAAAACGGCGACCCCGTCAAAAGTGCGCTCAGCGCCCAGTCGGAATTCGATACCGGCTTGGACAGCAGGTCTCCCAGTCCACTTTGGATCATGCGCGCAGGTGCCTCGGCCATCACGTCGACGTCAGCAATCACCACAATTGGCGCGGTGCACGGGATGGTCGTCTTGACGCCTTCCGACAGAACCGCCGCAATCCCTGAGGTGAATCCGTTCATCGACGGAGCTGTTCCCACACAGGCCATCGGAATGCCCGCCCGAAAGGCAGCCAATTTAGCCACATCATTGATAGTTCCGCTGCCGACCGCAATGGTTGCCACTGCACCAGAAGACGCAAGTACAGCCTGGCAAGCATCGACACGAGCGTCGTCACACATGGGGTGCTCTTCACCGTCTAAAAGCGGGACATCCCATCGAACCCAGTTTTTGCCGGCGGCGTCCAACACGCCCGCCAACTGCTCACCAGCCACGCGCCAAGTGTTTTCATCTACGACAACCAGCCAAAGTCCGGCTGGAAGATGTTCGTGGAGGTCCGCCAGACCATTTGGGATGGCGTCACGCTCGATGCGGATCGCACGTGTGTCCAACCGGTTGTGATATTGAATAAGATAGGGGTTGAGATCGAGCATCACCGTGACTCCGCGAAGGCTACATAGGTCTAATACGCGTCACGACTGCACACAAGGCTTCGGGTATCAGGTAGTCGGATTTCAGGTTTCTGGCGCTTAGTGCGGGCCAATATGCCTAGCCTTGTGATTGAGCCTTAAGCCTAGAGATGCCTAAGGGCCGCAATCAACCTGGCTTTCACTTCGGTTGCCACTTCCGCAAGCCCCTCGATCCCGGTCTGCCCAAGGGTAGCCTCAGGGTCGATGGCTTTGACCATCACGCCAGTATCGTCTTGGTAAACGATGAGGTTGCAAGGCAGCAAAAGTCCGATATCTAGGTCGGCCGAAAGGGCCTGAAAAGCCATTTTGGGAGCACATGCGCCCAAGATCACGTACGGCCGAAAATCAACGTCCAGCTTTTTGGCGAAGGTGGCTTTGACATCGATCGTCGTCAGCACGCCAAAACCTTCTTTGGCGAGCGCTTCTGGAACACGCTCAAGTGCCTGTTCAAATGTACAATCGAGGTGTTTCTTGATGTCTGTGATGCTCATCATAGCTCCTTAAAATGCCAAAGTAGCCTGAACCACGATACGTGGTGCAGCGCTGTCTAAAATCAAATTTACGTCATCGCTTCCTTCTGGTGCGGTAGACACTGGAAGCACGCCGTTGATGGCGATCTTGGCCTTCGGTGAGGCGAAAAACTGGAGGCCCAAAACGGCCTCATAGAGGTCTCGTTCGGCTCCGCCTTCGCCCGGGGCCAAGAATAATGCGTGCCCCGAAGCATCGACTTCAAACCAAGAAGTCAGCCGGTACGCGGCTAGAAATGTCGTCCCCATCGCGTCGCCGTCAAGCACGCCCACGGGTTGGCCGCGAAATGGCGGGCTCGCTCCCTGCGGAATCGCCCCCCGACCAAACACTCCTTCGGTCCGGACTCTGAGCTTGTTTTTTCTGACCTGAATGCCGCCCCCAACGCGTGTTCTCCTGACCGTTTCGGCGCCGAGATCTCTGTTCCCGGTCACGGCAAAACCATAAAAGGCCAGCTCATCACGTTCGGGATGTGTGCGGCGATCATCCAACAATATCGCCCATTGCAGCCATCCACCCACGTCGAACCCATCGCCAATATCGACCGATCCCATACGTCCGTTGGTCACGTAGGCGGCGTATCCGAGCTCGGAAGACCCGATGGGAATCGCGTCAAAAACTTCGACCCCAACATCGCGAAACGCGTAGGCGTTTCCAGTGAAAATCCCGTCGACGACCGGGCGCTCAAAAAGCAGACGATCCGCGACGTTCGAAAACCGAATGATGTCGGTCGTGACGTGAAAAGCCTCGTTGGTCTCATCAAGTAGTGGCAGCTTGAACTGCCCCAACCGGATTCGGGTCCACGGCGTAGAATACGTGGCCGAAGCATCCACCAGAACCGCGCCGTCTCCGTCCACCAATGCGTTTTGGCCCGCATCAATCGTGACCACATAATTCACGCTACGTTCGGTTTTTGGAATCGTCCCGCGAACCCCCAATCGCGCACGCGCAATGCGGAAGGTCGAGGTCGAGTCGTTCGGACCAAGCGTATTGAACACAGCCTTACGCCCATTAAATGGCGATAAATTCTGGCTCGTTAGGCCATTGACCTCGTCTGCAAAAACCGCCTCGAACGAGGGCTGCACAAAACCAAAAGGCTCGATGGCGACTTCGTCGCGCCCCTCTTCGGTTCCCTGTAAAATTGGCCAATTGGCGGCGGTGGCTTCGGAAGCAGTCGATAGACTAAAGAGCGCGGGAAACACCCACGCCCAGTGTTTTGCCTTCATGCGAGTCCCCATAGAGGCAATCTTCGTCGTGATTTTTTGTGTCGTTGTCTTCAAGTGAACCCACCTGGCGCGGATCTTTGGGCCGCGGTTTGCTGTTGATGTATGCGGCGACGTCCCAGGCTTCCTGATCGCTCAGGTCGGCCTTTCCAAGGGGCATATTCGCCTTGATGAAGCCAGCCGACGTGTTGACGCGATGCATGCCTGCTCCCCAGTTGTAGGACTCAGGGCCCCAAAGTGGAGGAAACTGCTGGTGGTCTTCGGCCGTGCGAAGCCCCTGCCCTTCGGCGCCATGGCAAAGCGCGCATTGCGCGTCAAACACGACTTTCCCACGCTCGACCGAATAGCCTGTCGCAGGTTTTGTCGGAGTCGGAAATCCGCGGCCAGGCATGTCCTTGCCGATGGGCACATCCTTTGAGAGCCAGAAAATATAGGCCTGCAGATCGACAAGAACCGCGTCTCCTTTGGGTGGAGCCCCGCCGGAAGCCGAAGCCGGAGCATTTTGTGAAAACGTGAAACATCCCTGAAGCCGTTCTTCCATCGTATTCACACGGTTATTCTTCTTTCTGTAGGCCGGGTACATGCCCCAAGCAGCCCACATCGGACTAGAATCAGCGATCCGGCCGCCACCCATATGGCAATTCGAACAAGACTGAGAATTGCCAGCGAAGTTCGCTGCGTTGGCGGGCGTGTCAAAAAAGATGGCCGCTCCCCGGCGGACAGAATCCCCAAACGGGCCTTCCGGGATTTCGCTCAATTTAGGCGCAATATGGCCTGTGGTAGGTGCCGCAACGGGAATCACTTCGGCTGGTTTGTCCGTTACGGCCGCAGGCGATGACAGCGTGGGTGACGATTTATCTGGCAGACAACCAGCCAACACCACGAATAAGACGAACATGATGACTTTCATTTTCCGCCCCCCTCGCCCAACGATTGCATATAGGCGCCAACGGCCGCGATGTCCGCGTCACTCAGTCGTTTTGCGATCGTTCCCATCAGGCCGTTCACGTCGTTTTTTCGCTCATCACGTTTCCAGGCTCCAATCTGATTGGCGACATACATGGAACTCTGCCCGGCGAGCCGCGGGAAATTGATGCCGATACCCATGACGTTTGGCCCGTGGCATTGCGCACAAGCGGGAATGCCATGATCCCAATCTCCTTGCTCTACGAGTTCTTTGCCACGCGCCACGTCGCCACCAGCGACCGCCGGGCCTGCGACGCTGGGTATCGACGCATAAAATGCGGAAACAGCCTGAATTTGCGCCGCATCCAGCCCCTGGACGGCCGGGCCCATGGCCGGATTAAGCGGCCTAGTGCCAGCTTTCATGTCCAGCATTTGGCGCTCTAAGTATTGAGCATTCAGCCCAGCTAGCGCAGGGAAACCAGCGGCGGGATTTCCTTGGCCCGTTAGCCCATGACAACTGGCGCACGCCGGAACTCCACCAAACCCGCTTGACGCGATTCGAGCGCCGGCCGTGGCTGGATCATCCTGCGCGTGAACCCATATCGTCGACGCGGTGACGATCACGCCGGCGGTGATAAGAAAAAGAGACAGCTTTTGAAACATGCGTTGCAACATAACACTTCACCCGAAGTGGTTTCGGCCTTTCCGTCCCATACAAAATGAGGCGAAGCGGGCCTTTCCCGGTAAGTCGTGTATGTTGCAACGCAAGCGTCGTGCCAGCCTATCTACTTGAGCAGTATCAGGCGGCCCATCCCGCTGGTTTTGGAGAATTGCCCCGTCGAGGTGCACTTTCTGAGCAACCCTCCAACCGAGGCGAAGAGTCCATCGCCGCTCGTGGCAGAAATCGCCAGACTCGGCGATTCGACATACCAAGCCGCAAAATTGGGCGTAGCACCGCCGCAGAGAACCAAATACGGGTCAAAATCGGCCACCATTTGTTCGGTCGAGTCCACCCGTGTCGCGCCCCACGAGTCCGGATTTTGACAATCACCGAGGCATACCATGACCGTGTAGTCCAAATTGTCCGCGGCGAAAGCGAGGACGGTCGCATCACCCGCGGTGGCCATATCCAGATGAAACCCGTCATTTGGATTGGCGAGCAGTGTTCCTGACCAACCTGCAGGATCGAGGCAATTCGAAGAACAAGTCCAATAAAGAATTCGCCCATTTTGGGCTGCAACTTCTGGCGTTGGATCGGTGACTTGCCCTTGATTATACACGAGTCTCAGCTCGCTTCCGACGACCGCCAAACGGACCTGTCCGTTGCCATCGAACGCAAAGAGCTGAGGGGATTCCTGCCAATTTTGAGGGTTGGTACAATTTGAGGCACAGGTCCGATAAATCAAACCGCCGGTCTCATTGTCGATCACCTGATGAAGCTTGGTGCCTGCCACTACCATGGCCGCACGGCGACCGCCGTTTCGAACCAGGCCCGCGCTCCAGTTGTTGCCGTCGTGGCAATTCCCAAGGCATTGCGTCAAGAAAACCCGCGCATTGGTGGAACCATCTGTCGTCGCCAGATAGACCCCGCCATTGGCGCTCACCGCCATCGGAGAACCGCGGTAGACGCTCCATGTACCGTCTAGTGCTGGCGTGAGGTCCACCGTGGCCCAAGACGCAGCATTGGTGCACGACGAAGCACAGGTTGCGTAGAAGGTCTGAGTCGCTCCCAGGCCGGGCGGCAAAATGGAATAAACTAGGTGCAATCGGCCCGAAGCATCCGACTCCAATTGCGAGTCGTCCAGAAGATTAGCGCTTGCCAATTCCACAAAGGCCCAGCCCTCCTCTACCCCGCAATTCAGCATGCACTGGCCGTAAACCAGCTGCGCCGGAGCGGCGCCGTGGTTGTAGACGAAATGAGCGACCCCATCAGGCGTGTAGCGCACCTGGGGATCACCAAAGCCGACGAAGGGCAGTGTGAAGTGTTCACGCACCAAATTATTGGTCGTGTTGTTATTCACTGCGTTATTCGTGGGGTTGTTCTGCGCGTTATTATTGGCGGTGTTGTTCGTTGCAACATTATTTGTCGCGACGTTATTTTGCGTATTATTGGCGTCGATCACGATGTCGGGGCCCGATTTTCCGCCGTCATCACCGCACGCAACCATTCCCATCAAGACAAAACAAACCAACGCGTTACGCATGAGAGCCTCGTGGAACAAACACACCCCATGTGTGATCTTCTGTTCGAATTTCGCAAGTGTTGTCGAGGTTAAGTCAGCCGTCAATATGACTCGAAAAAGCCAATGATTCTGGGGGCGAAACGACATGCCGGTCGCCTCGGGCGACCCAAATCGTGGACACAAAAACGATCGATGCTCCGGCCAAGGCCAAGAAGGTCGGAAACTCGCCAAAGAGTGCAGCGCCCCACACGAACGCAAAAACCACTTGCAGGTAGGTCATCGTCATGGCCTTGCCAGCGCGTTCCAACGCCAATCCTTGCGTTAATCGAATCTGGCCGATTTGTTCTGAAACTCCGACCCCCACCATCCATAACACCTCGATCCAAGTGGGCCATCTTCCGGTCAACAAGGTCCAAGGCAAAACAAAGGGCAGCGACATCAGCGGAATCCAGAAGACCACGACGATCGCATGGTCGGTCTGACCAAGCCGCCGAACCACAGTATAGGCCGCGGCGCTGAAAACGGCGCCGGCAACAGCCGCCAACACGGCGTTGGTGGGAAGGTTCGATTCCACGCCAAAGAGGAAAGCCGGACGGGCGATCAAAACAACTCCGACCAACGCGGCCACCGAGCCAACGACCACCGTTGGTTTGGGGCGCTCAGCTAGGAAGATCGCCGCAAGAACCGCGACCATGACGGGATTGGTGTAGTGAATGACGGTCGCATCGGCCAAAGGCATGGCAACGACCGAGTAGAAAAAGGCGCACAACCCACCAAACCCGAGAATTCCGCGAAGCGCCAAAAGTGGTTTATTCACACCCCAGACCGAGACTTTATCGCGGCGTATTACCCAGAGACTCAAGACCAGCGCGACGATCGAACGCCCGAGGACGACCTCTTGAAAAGGAAGCGTCGCACCAGCCAATTTGGCGAAAACACTCATCAAGCTGAAGTAAAACGCCCCCTCAATCATGTATCGAAGACCGATCGCCAATCGCATGGATTCGACTCCCAACAAAAGCGCCGCATCTCTACTGAAATACGGCGCTTCGTCAAGCCATCTAGGTGTCTGTTTTTTGAGGCGAAACTATATGAAGGACTGGGGCTCGACTCTGGCGAGTTTGATGGTGTCGGCTCCCTGAAGAAGCACCCAGTAGGGCGTTTCGCGCTCCCATGGAGTGCCAAACGAGCTTCGTTCAACCCTCACGGGCACTAAACGACGGTGTTTTGCGTTGAAATCCACCACCAGTAAGTTTCGTCCTTCGGCTCCAAACGCGTAACCATCTGGCCGAATCACGAGCGCTGTCGGGGCCTCATCGCATTGAATCCTCGCCAGAATCTCACCAGAGCTGATGTCGAAATAGGTGATGGCGGCGTGATCAGTATCCACGACGGCCCCACGGCGGTGTTCGATATCGCTCACGGCAAACCCTACCGTCCCGCGGATGGGTTCGAAGTCTTGACGGTCGCCCGTGTTCAGATTGACCTTGTACCTTGCGCCCGTTCCGGCTTCGACCACGACGATCGCTGCGGAATCAGCCGTCCAAAAGATATGTGCATCAGACCCAAGATCACAGATCTTGCGGCTAAATGTATTTGGCCCGGACAGCCACAACGCGTGGACCGGCGAAAACGAAACCCAAGCCAGCTTACCTGTTCCCGAGGGCGCGAAAGCGGCTCGATGGCCCGACACACCTTGGGGTGACAGGTGTGTCGAAGTGTCGGCCCCATGTTGCGACATCATCAAGTGAAAATCGTGGTCACCCCCGTGCACAAACCACTTTCCGTCAGCGGTCCACGCAATCGGAGCCGGTCCCGACACAAATTTCGGCTCAAGCTCTCCAGCTGCACTCATGGCGACTGGGACTACTGAGGTCTCTGTGCCTCCGCGTGCAATGTCGGCGACGCTGTGGCGCTCCAAATTTACAGTGATGATCTTCTTTTTAGGCGAGGATCCTGTTGCTGTGGATTCAACCCAAGCGCGGTCACGATGGGTATCGAATCGAATCGCTCGCAACGTCGAATTGGGCGTCTCGACGACCACCACGTGGCGAGTGACCTCGAACTCCAAAAGCCCTTCGAGCCACTGTTGTGTGCCCAGAAACTCGGTGTTCTTAGGATCAAGGCTGAGCGCGCGGTCGCTGTATTTAAGGGCATTTCCGAAATCTTTCTGGAACCGCCCTTTCCAAAGCGCGATCCGGTTGAAGATCACTGGATCTTCGATCGCTTCAGCGGCACGCTCCAGCAGTTCGATCATCGCAAGGATATTCCCCGCCTTTTCGTGAACGTCGGCCTGATGAAGAATGGTCCCCACATCATCGGCCGATACCGTTTCGCGGTAGATCAGGCTTCGTTCCTTCATGTCGAAGAGGTTTGTACGTGGGCGACCAAAGGGCTTCTTGGCTTCCTGCCCTTTTTGTTTCGGCGCTTCCGCGCCTTGAATTGACACGTATTCGTGCTCGATCATGGCGAAGAGGGTCTCGTCAAAATCAAAGGGCATTCCGTTGAATGCGGCGCGCAAGAACCCGACACTTGTCGGACGAAACAGGCGCGAAATCAAAAAGATCTCCGGTGCGGAGGCGTCCGCGCCGACTTCCTTGCTGGTTGCCTCAACGATGTCCTCCGGACGCAGATTCAAGCCCGGATCGATGCCGCGTACCCACTCCAAAATCTTGTCGCGCTGGGTGTGGTCGAAACGGACACCAATACCCGGTGGACGGTCCTCACGTGCCCCGATTTGGTGCGAACAAATGCCGGTTATGGTGCATTCGCTCCCGGTAGGCTCGTACGCCAAAACAACGACCAGCTCTTGTCCCAGCGGTACGGTCGAATTCATGGGAACAAACAGCGAGCCGATCAGCAGGTTACGACGGTATTCGCGCCTAAGGCGCCCAATATTCGCAAATCCGAAACGAAGCGTGGACGCGTTATCCATGCGAATGATGCAGCTCTTGAGCTGGGTCGCCATGCGCTCAAAGCCATGTGACGAGGTCGCCGCAGGCAGTTTAGCAAGCAGGCGACTCGCTTCGACGGCATCAAAGCCGCTCATCACCGGCTCACGCCAGGCACGCAGAGCGCGCTGAACGACCTCTTGAAGCCCGTCGATGGATTCGTAGCGCATCTCTGGCTTACGAGACAACGCAAGGACCACCGCATCATTCATGTCTTCGGGAACATCTGCGCGAAGGTCGCTGGGTCCGAGCGCCGGCGGCCACTCTGGAATGGCGCCGATGAGCAGGCCAAAAAAGCAGTACGCGAGCGAAAACTGATCGGAGGCCGGCGTGCTGTCGTAGTAGTCGGCGATCTCGGGAGCCTTCATCAAACGAGTCTTGGCGGGCTCGACACCTGGCGCGAGGATATTCCAACGACCGTTCTTGTCGCGCATCAGGTCGTTGCCATCCAAAATGCCACATGAAAGGCCAACTTCGTGAAGCGACGATAGCGCGCCGCCCACGTCGAGCATGAAGGAAAGCGCGTCTTCCAGATCGACCTGTGTGCCTGTGCGAATCAATTCAGACCAGCTCACCCCGTCAATATGTTCACAAACGGCGTATCCGCCAAAATCGCGGCATTGCCCAAAATCAGTGACGTATCCAAAAGTCTCGCAGGCCAGCAGCGCTGTTGTGGACGTGACCTCTTCAAGGCGTTTCCAAGCTCTTGACCCTGGAGCCAGAGTCGAAACACGCCGAAGCTCAAAAAGTGTATTCACGTCTTTCGAACGCACAAGAAAGCGCTCGCCGCGGATATGGCTTACGACCTCGTACTTGCCGTCCACCACGTCGCCAGCACCAAGACCCACAAGATTGGTTCGCAAGACGGTGGACTCAGCCCAGCCGACCTCTTGAACCTCATCCGTTTTCTCGTGAAGCTCTGCCCAACTTTCTTCGATGTTTTCGAATCGCATTCCGTGCTCCTGTGCAGAGTCGCTCTTCTGAAAGCAACACTGTCTATGTCTTCGGCACGGATCGAAGACCACTTTAGGTATTTGGGGGGATCTTGGTGGATCAGGCCAATTTGACGATTCGCTCGCACGCTTGGTGCAGCAAATCCCAATCTTTTGCGTAGCAAAAACGGGTGACGGTCTTGCCGATGGCCGACGCAAAAAACGACGACCCCGGAACCGACGCGATTCCGACCGTCTCAAGAATATGCATCGCTGCTTCCTTGTCGTCGTCAAAGCCCAAACGAGTGATATCCGCCAAGACATAATAGGCGCCGGCTGGGACATAGGGTGTCAGCCCGGCTTCTTGCAGCGCGCCACAAAAAACATCGCGTTTCTTCTGATAATCGGCCGACATCTCGACGTAATATTCCTTTGGAATCTGCGCCATTCCCATGGCCACACCGTATTGCAGCGGTGTAGGAGCACACACGTAAAAGAGGTCGTTCACCAAGCCAATGGGGCCAGCAAAGATCTCGGGTGCGATGACATAACCCAGACGCCAGCCGGTGATCGAAAACGTCTTCGAAAAGCCACCAAGAGTGAGTGTTCGCTCCCACATCGAGGGAAGGCTTGCCAGACTGACATGTTCGACCCCGTCGCTCACGATATATTCGTAAATTTCGTCGGTAATTGCGAGCAAATCGTGGTCGTTGCAGAAGTCCGCAATCACCTGAAGTTCTTCACGAGTATAGACCTTGCCCGAAGGGTTGGTCGGAGTGCTGAAGATGATCGCCCGGGTCTTATCGGTCAGCTGCGCCTCAAGCATCTCACGCGTGAAATGCCAATGTGGAGGCTTCAAGGACACGAACTTCGGAACCACCCCACCGACCTTCATCGTGTTGAGGTGATACCCATAATAAGGCTCAAATATGATGAATTCGTCGCCCGGATTGAACAGGGCCTGAATCACGCAGGTCAAAGCGCCAGTGGCTCCGACGGTCACGACCACGTCAGTGTCCGCGTTCACGTTGGGCATTTTGTTGAAATCGCGAGCCTTCTTGGCAATCTGCTCACGCAACGGGTCGATGCCCTCAAACTTTCCGTACGTGCTCATCTTATCGGCCAGGATGACCTCGGACGCGCCTTCAAGAATCGAACGCGGCGTCGGAAGGTCGCAGACGCCTTGCCCAAGATTGATCCCGCCCACTCTGTCGCATTCGCGAGTCATGCGTCGGATATAGGACTGCGTCAATGACGCGGTGCGCTCGCTACGAAAAGTTCGGCTCATTCAGCTCTCCAGGTACTTGATCAGTAGGTCAACAGTGGCGTTCAGATCTTCTTTGTGGACGGTCTCGGTCACGGTGTGGATATACCGCGTAGGAACGCTAAGCGTAATCACCTTTGCACCCGATCGTGCGCGTTGAAGTGCGCCTGCATCCGTCCCGCCCAAAGGCAGAATTTCCATCTGATGTTTGATTTTGTGCTTCTCGGCAAGCGCGATGAACGTCTCGACCAGAGCATTATCACTGACGGAATAGGAGTCCATGATTTTGATGGCCGTGCCGTGACCAAGACGAGTGATCCACTCGTGTTCGCTTACGCCTGGGGTGTCCACGGCGAGCGTCGTATCGATGGCGATGCCCACATCAGGCGCGATATCATAGCTGGCGGTTGTGGCACCACGCACGCCAATTTCTTCCTGAACTGTAAAGACCACGTAGACGTCATCTTTTGATTTTTTGAGGCGCTCCAACACCCGAACGCCGATCCAGCAAGCGACTCGGTTGTCCATGCATTTGCCGGTGACGTAATCGCCCATTTCTATGCATTCCTGCACAAGAGTCACGGGGTCGCCCACGCGGACAAGCTCTTTGACTTTATCGACGGGTAGGCCGAGATCGACAAAAAACTCGGTGATTGGCGGGATCTTCGTGCGCTCTTCGGCCGTGGCAATATGCACAGGACGGCCCGCAGGATTCAGGTTCCCGAAGATGTCATCGCCCTTACGCGGTTGAATACGGACTCGCCGAGAAAAAAGGTTCCGGGCGTCGAATCCACCGAGGGGTTGAACGCGAAGGAAGCCGTTTTCGTCGATATGCCGCACGTAGAACGCGATCTCGTCCATGTGGCACGCGAGCATGACTTTCTTGGGCGTTTTTGATTTGCCGCGTTTCAGGCAGATCAGGTTGCCAAGCGCATCTACTCGGATTTCGTCGGCGTGTTTGGCGATTTGCGAAGCGATGAAATCGCGAACGCGCTCTTCGCGGCCCGGCGCTCCGGGTAATTCAGATAATGTCTTGAGCAGTTCCATGGCTTCACCGAGGCAAAAAAGAGAGGGAAGATGTCTTAGCAAATTCCTCGCAATCGTCACAGAGTAAGCACACGAACGAAACTCTTATAGTTCAGGATTCAACGAATAGCCGACTCCCCGCACAGTTTCGACGGGGTCACCGCCCACGTCCGAGAACTTAGAACGCAGTCTACGAATATGAGAATCAATCGTCCTGGCGCTGACATGAACACCGACTCCGTAGGCAAGCTGCATCAGCGAATCGCGCGAACGCACTCGGGTTGGGGTTCGGAGCAACGCTTCAACAATCTGAAACTCGGTCTTGGTCAGATCAACGAGTTCTTCGCTCCAGTAGGCGCGATGTCGGGTGATATCGAGCGTCAACGCACCACGCGTCAAGATTTCTTCGGCCTGAGCCGGCGCTGTGGCGGTCGCGACACGTCGAAGAACGGCTTTGATCCGTGCAAGCAACTCGCGGGGGTTAAAAGGCTTGCCAATATAATCGTCGGCGCCAAGCTCCAACCCGATGATTTTGTCAATGTCCTGACGGCGAGACGACAGGAAAACCACCGGAACATTCGAGGTCTTTCGAAGTTCTCGACAAAGCTCGATGCCGTTTTCGCCGGGCATGAGCACATCAAGAATAATCAAATCAGGGGCATCCTCTTCAAGACGAGCCAACATCAGGTGGCCGGCTTCAAAGGTCTCGACCTGATACCCTTCTTCGCTCAAG
Organism: Bradymonadaceae bacterium; assembly: GCA_037968515.1. Classification (GTDB taxonomy): domain Bacteria; phylum Myxococcota_A; class Bradymonadia; order Bradymonadales; family Bradymonadaceae; genus JBFFMO01. The sequence goes on along the minus strand of JBBKVQ010000218.1, from coordinate 10,410 downwards.
GTTTTACGCACGATCTCGCGCATGTCATGATCGTCGTCAACCGCCCAAATCTTTCGAAACACAGAGCACCTCAAGCACAGCAAATTAGGCAAGCTGTCAAAAAACAGCTTCCCGCATTGACTAGAGAGTGGGACACCTTTCAAGTATGCTAACTTACCACATACACTTACTCGCGAAAGAGTCGCGTCGATGAAAATGAAAACTATTGGTTTAATGCTATTTTTGGCGCCTTTACAGGCGTTTGGACAGTCAACTGTCGACCTCAAAGCCGACTTTGACAGCTTCGAACATGTGCCCGTTCAGTCTCAGCACTTTTTCTCGACGAGGACCAATCAAACGCTTGGTCACCTTGGCCTTGCGGGAGGTCTGACGCTCGTTGCGCAAGATGATCCAGTGGTCATGCGATTCAGTGACGGCAGCGAATGGCGCGTCGTGGACGACCGCATCGGCGGAAGCCTGTATGCCGCCATCGGACTCGGCGACAGCTTCGAACTGGCGCTGTCTGCACCAGTGGTGTTTTCCCAGAGCAGCCAAAACAGCCCACCCGGCTTTTCAAATGACTCATTATCGTCCGTCGCGTTTGGCGATGTGCGGATCTATGGGCACGCGACGTTGGCGAACTTTGGTGGGTTTGGAATCGGCACAACAGCAACAGTCTACCTTCCCACAGGGTCGCAAGAGGCCTTGCTTTCCGACGGCTCGGTTCGGGTGGAGCCTCGGCTCGTTTTGGACTTTGAACTCGCTGACTTTCACGCAGCCGCCAATGCTTCGTACCTGGTGCGCCCCAAGAACGAGACACTGAATTATATCAGCGACGATCAAGTTCGTTGGTCATTCGCTGCAAACTACGCATTCAGCGACATGTTCAGCCTCGCAGGAAGTGTGTTCGGCGCCGTCGGGATCAACGATCGCCCCGCAACGACTGCTCGCGACACGCCGATCGAGTTCTTAGCCGGGCCGCGCGTCTTTTTGCCGCTCGGCTTAATGATGCACGCCGCCGCTGGCACCGGAATCACGACCAGCGTGGGCGCCCCGGATTTTCGCGTGATTGCCGGCATTGAATGGGTTCCAGAGCGTTTAACAGGCAAATACGACGAATCGAACGAAGGCCTGACGGGCTCAGCTGGTGCCGACGGCGAAGGTGACGTCGGTGGCGAGGGCGATAGCGAGACCTTTGAGGTCATCGATTGCACCGCCACACCACTCCCATCAAGTTGTCCTCAACCGGATTCCGATGACGATGGCATCCTCGACGCCGTCGATAAGTGCCCAACTGTCGCGGAAGACCCCGATGGGTTCGAAGACGAAGACGGCTGCCCCGACACGGACAACGACGGAGACGGCGTGTTGGATGTTGATGATGCGTGTCCTCTCGAAGCAGAGGTCATCAACGGTGTCGAAGACGAAGACGGTTGCCCAGACGAAGGCGCGTCCAAGGTACGCGTCACCGCGGACCGAATCGATATCTTGGAGCGTGTATACTTTGAGACAAACAAGGACCAAATCCAGGCGCAGAGCTTTAGCGTGCTGGATCAGGTCGCGAGCGTGATGAAAGCTCGCTCTGATATCAAGCGCCTGCGAGTCGAAGGCCATACCGATGACCGTGGGAAGGACAAACCCAACCTCGAGCTATCGCAACGTCGCGCAGCGGCGGTCCGGGAATATCTGATCAAGCGCGGGCTTGATTCCACACGCATGGTTTCACGTGGATACGGCGAATCTCACCCGATCGGCGACAACCAGACTGCGGATGGACGGGACATCAATCGTCGCGTGGAGTTCCACATCATCGCTGAGGAAAAATGAGCGTCAAACGCCCCATGTGGATGAAGCTGCTGGCGGTTTCGGTCATTTTGGCCGCCCTGCCAGCAGCTGCCGTTGGGATTGGCTTGATGGATATCAACGCCGATACCCTTCGCACGGACAGTCGCGACTTTCGACTCGTTGTCGCTGAAGACGTGGCCAGCTCGTTTGAAAGCGAACTCCAGCAAGCTCAGCGCACGGTTGCTGCCACATCCCATATCTTGGGCAATCCCGAACTCGTCGGCGAAGGCCGTGTTGCGCTGCTTCAGACGCTGATTGGACTCGACCCTAGCGTCGACCATATCGACATCTTCGATCAGCAAGGGCTGTTGATCGATCGAATCGCCGAAGAAGGCGTCGTACTTGAGCCTCCTGCGGATTCGATCAAGCTCGGCGACGAAGACTCCGTCACGTTTTCTAGCAAGGAAGCCAGGCTTTCGATCACGGTTCCCATCCGACCCGACGCCCCCACTGGCTACGTCGTGTCGCACGTGCCTTTGACACGCGTGCAAAAGCGCGCGGCGACCATCGCGACGGAACGCATGCCGCGAGGCTCCCACGTCTACATCGTGAACGGCGCTCATCAGATTCTGGTGCACGACGACATCACCAAAACGGGCAGTGCTTTTGTGCCCAATGAAGTCATCGCTGACATCACCCAACTGGTAGAAAAACACGTCGCGGCATCGGGCGAAAGCCAGGGCGGGACCACGCTGACCTCGGTCAAACCACTGTCTCAGATGAACGCGGCCGTAGTCGTCGACGTCCCCCTCGAGTTCGCATACGCATCGCTTACTGACATGCGGGAGCTCGTCATCGCGGTCACGCTGATCGCGATATTATTGGCGGCATTTGCAGCGTTTATCTCGGCTCGGGTGCTAACGCGACCGCTGGAACGTTTGCTGGATTTTGTCCATAAACTGGCCGCTCGCGATTTCACCGCACGAACCGATGTATCCACAGGCGACGAGGTGGGCGTGCTGGCTGGCGCGCTCAATAATGCGGCGCAGAATCTTGACGAAAGCGAGGCTCAGATTCGCAAAGAAATCGAGATTCGCACCGACCTTTCGCGCTACCTTTCGAAGGATTTGGTCGAAAACGTCGTTGCTCGCGAACAAGACATGAGCCTTGGCGGGAAACACAGCGAAATCACGGTGATGTTTGCCGACGTCGTCCGCTTCACGCCACTTTGCGAAAAACTTGAGCCTGAAGTCATCGTCTCGATCCTGAACGAGCTTTTCACGATGATCACCGAGATCGTGTTCAAACACGGTGGAACAGTCGACAAGTTCATCGGCGATTGTGTGATGGCGTTCTGGGGTGCTCCCCGTGAAGACAAACATCAGGCCGCGCACGCGCTTGCCGCGGCAGAAGAAATCCTGAGCTGGCTTGAGATCGGCAACGCCCGCTGGCAAAAAAACCACAACATCACGATCGAACTCGCCATCGGCGTCAACTCCGGGACTGCCATCGTTGGTAATATCGGTTCGACGACTCGCATGGAATATACGGCGGTCGGCAACTGCGTGAACATTGCGGCAAGGCTTGAAGCGCTCGCGAGGCCGCTGCAGATTCTGACGACTCAGGCCACGTGTTCGCAGGTCAACGGATACGAATTTCTGCGCATGGGCGAGGAACCGATCGGCGCCAATCAGGGCTTGGTTGAAGTGTTCGAGGTGGTTCTATGAGCACGATCAAACCGGGCGACGTGATCGCCGGAAAATACACCGTCACAAAGATGCTGGGTCAAGGTGGCATGGGGTCCGTCTGGGGCGCCACGCACAAAGAATTGAACAAAGCCGTCGCGATCAAAGTCTTGCTGCCTCAGTATTCTCAGGACGAGGATTCGCGCGTGCGCTTTGAGCGAGAAGCCAAGGTCGCTGCGCGAATTCGACACGAAAACGTCGTCGCCGTCACCGATTTTGGCAATCACGAGGGCAACCTCTTCATCGTGATGGACGTGCTTCATGGCGGCTCACTTCACGACACCCGAAAAAAGGGCGTCGGCCTACCGTGGCTTCGAGTTTTGGGCATCGCGCGCCAGATCGCCGATGCGCTAGCCACCGCTCACGCCATGGGTTTGGTGCACCGCGACTTGAAGCCCGACAACATCATGCTTGAGCGCCGCAGCGACGGTGGTGACCGCCCCATTATCGTCGACTTTTCGCTGGCATTTGTGCGGGACGACGAGTCGCTAGGACGCATGACGCGCAACGGCATCGTGTCAGGCACCCCACAGTATATCGCGCCTGAACAAGCGATGGGCTCCCCTGATATCGGTCCGCCGGCAGACATCTACAGTTTTGGTTGCGTGCTCTATGAGTTGCTCACGGGGAACTCGGTGTTCCGCGGCAAATCTACCGTGCAGCTTCTGAATCTGCATATGTTTGTTCCGCCGCCAAGCGCCCGGGTTTCGTTCCCAGATTTGGACGTTCCGCCCGCTTTGGATGCGCTGATCTCCACCATGTTGTCCAAAGACCCCGCAGAGCGTCCTGACGCTCTTGAAGTCCGAGCGTGGATCGACCGACTGCTAGAAAACCCCAACTCCATCGAACGTGGCCGCCCCGAGATTCTGCGCGGCGAGCGAGACGGACGTGGACTGACGCTACGGACGATCGAAGGCAAACATGCCGAGCCGCTCACCGGCACCGCCTGGGTCGCCATCGTCGGGCGCGTGGACGACCTGATTCTGACCTCGCTTCGTGCGTCGGGATTCAACCTGACCAACGATGTTTCGAAGGCGAACGTCGTCTTGATGCCCAATGCTGACCCCGAGGTCATTGCGGCTTGCCCGCGTCCTGTCATGGCCTCGATGGACGTCGACGACGTCGATCTGGCGACCGCCCTTTTGAAAGCGGGGGCGGCCGAGGTGATCGCCAACCCCATTGAACCTACTGAACTCATACGCAAACTGCAGCGTTTGCTACGAAGACTCCAACGTCGAGAAATGAAATGATGGATGTTCGCTGTTTTGTTCTGGCTGGCCTACTGCTCAGCCTCGTACCTTCGGCCGCGATGGCGCAAGAGATCACCGAATTTGAGGACTATGTCGTCAAACCGGGAGACACCTGCACCAGTATCGCGGAGAAGTTTTTTGGAGACAAACGACGCTACGATTTCATTCATGCGTACAACGATCTCTCGGCAGACAGCCACGCCTGTGTTGCCGGTCGAAAGCTGAAAATCGCCAAGATTCCACCGGTCCCAGACGCATTGCTGGGGCAGAAGGGCGGCGAGGTTCGTGCACGTGGACCTGAACAAGCCGACTGGAATGATGCCCAAACGGGCATGGACCTATATTCGGCTTGGCGACTCAACACACTTGAAAAAGCCAAAGCTGAGATCGCGTTTCAGGACACCTCGACGCTGATTATGTCGGCCAACACACTGGTTGTGATTTACGGCCAGTCTCAAGAGAAATCCAAGATTGTGCCCGCGCATACGGTCCTCGAGACCGGGCGGCTGCGTTCACGTTTGGACGAACTCGCCGGCGTCAAAATCGAAAGCCCCTCATCGACCGCAGAACTCGGCTCGGGTCAGGCTCAGGTTACCGTTGAAGAGGACGGTCTGACTCGCGTCGAGAACCATCTTGGCGGCTCTGCCAAGGTCGTCGGTAAAGCGGGCGGAGAAGTCAGCGTTAAAGAAGGCATGGGCACGCGCATCAAGGTCAACCAGAAGCCCGAGCCACCGCGGCCGCTGCCCCCTACCCCTGTGTGGACCGGCAAGGACGATGTCGTCTTGGGATTCAAAGGAATCGGCGCCACGATTATTTTAGAGTGGAAGCCCGTCAAGGTCGCCGAATCCTACTATGTCGAGCTGGCCAAGGATGCCCGCGGCGTCAATGTTGTAGAGTCCGTCTTTGTGCCCGGCGACAAAACACGGCTTGAGGTCAAAGGCGTCCCCGCTGGAACCTATTACGCCGTGGTCTCTGCGGTAGACGCAGACAAGTTCGAGAGCGTTCCAACAGCTGTGCGACATATCCGAACCGCGCTTGTTGTGATGCCAAACGGCTCAATCAACCTTGACGATACTGGCGCAAAACACGTCGTTCTTGGCACCAAGCTGCGTGCTCCGCGTGGAATGACTTGCCGCACGACGGCAGACGGTGAGTTTGTTGAAAAAACTGCTTTTGTCACCGAAGGCGGAACCAGTCTGGAGTGCAAAATCGGTGACTTGGTGGGCCTGACAAGCGTGGTGGTTGATGCCCCCACCGCTAAACGCGCCGATGAACGAGAACTAGCGCTTGGACAATATCGCATCGTTAAGCTGGCCTTCGACCCGTCGGCCCCTTCAGATGTGGTCTTCGAAGGCGATGGGTTGGAGGTCGACTCGGCAATGCCAATCGAAGGTGGGTACGCCGTTCGTGTGCGTGCCACCGACGACACCAAAGCCACTCTTCGTGCCCATTATGGCTCGGTCGCACTGGGTTCATTTGACTACAAAGTTGGGGCGCCCACAGAAGCAAAACTGATCGAACCAGACGTCTACTATCTGCAGTTGATGGCGGGCTATGCCTACTACGACGGTCTCGACGCCCTTGAGGTCGGCGCAGCCGGCGCCTCGATCCATATTCAAGGCGCTGTGATCCCGACCAAATACATCGGCCTTGCCGCCAGCATTGGTGCGGGTCAGTACGATGCAGCCGTGCTCGACTGGCGAGCTCAAGTGTTGGTCGGTCTTTTTGAAAACGACGCCCGGCCTTTCGTGTCGCTCGGTGTCGGCGGGCTCATGGTTGAAGACCATATCACTGACTTTCACGCTGGTATTGGTTTGATGCCGTCCATCAACGAACACTTCGGATGGAGCTTCGATACCGGGGCAATTTTCACTTCGGAATCGGGTTCCATCGACGCTGTTCCTCAGGCCCGTGCGGGCCTGTGGTGGTCGTTCCGCTGAGTCGTCATGCAATGGACAATCAGTGAAATAGTCGCCTGGCTGATTGCGGGCGGAGCAAGTTCGATCGCGGCAACCCTCTACCTACGCGGCAGAGCCAAAGGTACCGCGTCGGACTTGATGCTCGCCGAACTTCAAAAAGAAGCCGCAACAGCAGTGGCTGCGCGGCAACAACTCGAGCTTCGGACGGACGAAGCAACCAAAGCGCTCGAGGTCCGAACGCGCTTTTTGGCCAATTTAAGTCATGAAATTCGAACTCCTTTAAATGGAGTTTTGGGGATGACCAGCGTCCTGCTCGAAACCGAGCTCAACCGCGAACAACATGATATCGCCCAGACCATCGCCAAAAGCGGTGAGTCGTTGATGGCGGTGCTGAACGAGATCCTCGACTTTTCAAAACTCGAAGCCAACGCGATCCAGATCGAGATTTTCCCCTTCGATCCCCGTGAATGTGTCGAAGACGTGCTCGACCTTTTTGCCGGTTTGGCCTTCGACAAGAAGCTCGATATCGCGAGCCGTTTCGCAGATGACCTGCCAAATCGCGTGCTCGGAGACATGATTCGAGTACGGCAAATCTTATCGAATTTGGTCAGCAACGCAGTCAAATACACCGATTTTGGCGAAGTCGTCGTCGACGTCGAGATGGACGGCGATGTGATGGTCTTTGCTGTGTCAGATACTGGAGTTGGCCTCGACGAAGGTGCGATGGACAACCTTTTTGTGCCCTTCAGGCAGTTGGGACAAACGAACAAACCGGGCACGGGGCTTGGGTTGGTCATTTGCAAGCGCCTCACCGAGCTGATGAATGGTGAGATTCGGGTCGAAAGCACGCCAAAGATGGGCAGCGTATTTGAAATTCGCATTCCGATGATTGTTGCGGCCACTACGTCGTCCGACTTGATCTGGGAACGCCCTGGAATTCGAGTGGCGATCGTTGGCCCAGAAATCACCAGCCGCGATGTGCTCGGAGACCGAATTCAGGGATGGAGCATGGTATCGCAGGTGCACACCAGCTGCGCCGAAGTCGACTTTGAACACGTCGATATCGTGCTGGTGTTTTCGGAGTCGGTGGACGCGACCACCGCACTGTTGCCTCACGATTTGCCCAAGGTATTTGTCTCTTGGGTCGCCGATGTTTCTGGTCACGAAAAAGCCGACGCGCTTGGCACCGACTTTGTGTTGGACCGCCCGGTCCGCCTGCGAGCCCTGCGACAAACGCTTAGAAACTCGTTGGATGGAGATGAAGTCACAACCACCCGGCGGTCGTTATCAAAATTCGAAGACATGGCCGAAGTTGCCCCGCGGCAAATTCTGGTCGCCGAAGACAACCCCACAAACCAGCGAGTTGCCAAAGTGATGTTGGAGCGGCTTGGCTACGACCCGGTCGTCGTCGATAACGGGGCGCTGGCGGTCGAAGCCGCTCGCACCGGCAGCTTTGACGTGATTTTCATGGATATCCATATGCCGGTGATGGACGGCATAGAGGCCACGTTCCAAATCAGAGATATTCTTCCCAAAGATGCTCAGCCTTGGATCGTCGCGCTGACCGCCGGGGTCAACGCCGAGATGCGCCAGGCTGCCGCCGATGCTGGGATGAATGACTACATCACCAAACCATTCATGGTCGAGGCGTTGCGCGCAGCGATCGAAAACAGCAGTCGGGTGCCCGAAACCAAAGATAATCCGCCATTAGACCAGCTCAAGATGCTCTACGAAACAACCCCGGACGAGTTTGTCCTGCTGGTTGACGGACATATCAGCAATGTCGATCTGCTCATGAACGATATGGACCACGCCGTGAAGGCAAAAAACCTGCAAAGGCTTGGCCTGGCGGCCCATTCGTTGAAGGCTAGCCTGCGGATGTTTGGCGATATGCTCATGGGTGAAACTGCCGAGAGCATCGAAACTTTGGCCCAAGAAAACGACCTTGAGGCTGCCGCCCGGCATCTGGGGCTCCTCAAGGCCAGATGGCCGCTAGCGCGCAAGGCGCTCGAGAACGAGCGCGATGGGTTCGGGCAAGGTTGACAGGCGGCCGAAGGTCCACCAGATTTGTGCTTCCTAACCGCACCGTTGCGCCATGTTCAAGGCTTCAAATTACGCTGGCTTGCTCGCGTTTTTCCTGATTGGTCTCGTTTCAAGTTTGTCTTGGGCGGCTGAATTGCAGGTTTGGCACGCGTATCGTGGCGCCGAAGAAGAAGCACTAAAGAGCCTGACGACCATATGGAATAAGGCCCATCCCGATACGCCGGTACGGCTACTTTCGATTCCGTATGACGCTTACGCGAATAAGCTCACTAGCGCGATCCCGCGCGGAAATGGGCCGGATGTTTTCATCGCCGCCCACGAACGTGCCGGCGATTGGGCACGGTCCGAGTTGTTGTTGGGCTGGTCCAAAACCGAAGCTCCTTGGACCGCGTTCCACCCGACCACCGTCGACGCAGTCACCGTCAAGGGACACGCCCTTGGGATACCGCTCGCCTACAAAAGTGTCGTTCTTTTTTATAATACCGACATCATCAAGACCCCGCCGACCACGACCGACGAGCTGATCGAGCAGGCGAAGCTTCACACGGTGCCTGCCGAGGGGAAATACGGTCTAGTGTATCAAGCATCGAATTTCTACATGCACGCTGGCTGGTTTTTCGGGTTTGGTGGGCATATTTTTGATGCCGATGGAGAGTTGGACTTGGCCTATGCCAAAAACGCCGAATCGATAGAATTTGTGCGGGATCTGGTACTTGAGCAAAAAGTGGTCCCTGAAGAATCCACCGGCGTTTTGGTCACGCAGCTTTTTAATGACGGCAAGGCGGCGTTTGCCATCAACGGACCGTGGTTCCTCGGTGAGATTAAGCCTGAACTCAATTACGCGATGGCCCCGCTGCCGGTGGTTTCAAAGACTGGCCTGCCGGCGAGTCCGTTTCTGACCGTCGATGTCGCGTTTGTCTCGTCAAAATCTGCGCAGCCCAACAAGGCCAAAGAGTTTTCGCTTTTTCTGGCCACTGATGAGTCGAGCATCATCCGCGCCACGCAAGGGCTTCAGCCAGTCGCGACCTTGTCCGCATACGACTCGCCGGACGTGAAAAGAATCGAGGCTTTGACGGTGTTCCGACGCCAGCTTGATTCGTCGATTCCGATGCCAAACAACCCCAAAATGCGGTCGGTTTGGGAGCCAGCAGAAACAGCGCTTCGTCAGGTGATGCGGGGGGCTGCGACACCCGAAGAGGCTCTAAAAGCAGCGCAACGACGTGTCCTTATTTTCACGCGGCCTTCGCCTGAAAAACAAAGCCCCCTAGGAACCATCATCTTTTTTACGCTGCTCAGCATTGGCATCGCAGGATGGACCTACAAGGTTTTGGCGGGAACCCAGGTCGTGAAACGCGCCAAGCGGAACCTTCCCGCGTATTTCTACGTCGCGCCAGCCATGCTCGCGATGCTGGTGTTGGTCGTGACGCCTTTTGTGGTCGGCTCGGCTGTGTCGTTGTTTTCGCATCGCGAAGGTGAGTTTACGTTTGTCGGTCTGTCGAATTTCTGGAGCATCCTGACCAGCGCCGAGTTCGGTCTGACCGACCCATTGAGCTTCTGGTACACGCTGGTCGTCACGGTCGTGTGGACCGTCACCAATGTGTTTTTCCATATCAGCATCGGATTGGTGCTGGCGATGATGCTCAGGAGCCCCTGGTTGCGCCTAAAAGGCGTCTACCGGGTTTTGCTCAT
>JBBKVQ010000217.1:0-12745 GCA_037968515.1 Bradymonadaceae bacterium | reverse complement strand
GCCTATATAGGCCGAGGCTTTTTGCCGCAGCATTAAGCCCTCGCCGCCCAAGTTTTCGACGCGGGCGAGCTCGGCTTTGAGATGTTCAAAACCATCGCAAATGATGTGTTCAAGGGCGGAAGCGAACTCGTGGGCACCGAGTTCGAGTTCGTTATGCAGAAACGCCAGGCGTTCCTCAAAAGTGCCGCGGTGATCCGGGGCATCAAAAACAACGTATTTAATATCGCCCCATAATTTCCCGCGGTCCTGTCTTTTTACAATGCCGACTGTTTTTTGAAACATGCCGCGAGCCATCCATAACTCCCCATCCAATGGTGTCGCGGGCAGCCCTTTTGTGAACCAATCGGGCGCCAGAAACTCGTTGCCAAGTCGCGACCAAAAAGTGGCACCATCCCAGTAGGCGCGAACGCCATCGAGCTTTTCGCTCATCCACCAGCCCGTTGGGTCGACGTGGTCTTCCCAGCTTTGCGCCAATAATAGTTGCGGTTTATCGCTCTCGGTTCTGGAGGTTTTCCGGACGTTGTGTTCTCCGCCGATACGTTCGGCTTCTGCGGCTTCACCTCTGACCGACATCAAGTGCTTGCAGGTCCGGTTATCGATGGCGGCGGACTGATTTCGCCACGCGGGGCAGGTGCATGAATAGACGCCTCCAGTGTTTTTTAACTCGTACGGTTTTGCCCCCGAACCTTGAACTTCGACCGTGTCGCCGTCTTCGATTTCTTGCAAAACTTCGGCGTTCAGTTCTTGGTCATCATCCTGGCTGTCGGCGACTAAGGGGGCTGATCCAAGCAGCTTCAAAAGAGCCGTTTCGTCGTAAACTGCGATGCCGAGTTTCTCGGCTTTTAAAAGTTTAGATCCGGCATTATCGCCATAAAAAACTATATCAGTTTTTTTGGTGACCGAGGGTTGAACGAACGCGCCGATGGCTTCCAGCTTCAGGGTTGCTTCAGCACGCGTCATGCCCGTGAGAGCCCCGGTAAGAACGACAGTTTTATTTTTGATTTCCATGAGGTTGACCCTACTTCGGCCGGGTGGGGAGTCAAGCTGTAGTCTGCGCCCTGTGATTTGTGCCTCGGTGCGCGTGGCTCCAGCCGCGCCTGTGATTTGTGCCTCGGTGCGCGTGGCTCCAGCCGCGCCTGCGATTTGTGCCCCGGTGCGCGTGGCTCCAGCCGCGCCTGCGATTTGTGCCTCGGTGCGCGTGGCTCCAGCCGCGCCTGCTATTGCTACGACGCCCTATTCAACGCCTCCAAATCACACGTTGGCAAAAAGGCACTCGAAAAACGCCAGTCTTCGGTTGATTCACACAAGCCTGCGCGAACGGGATTGAACTCAATATACGACTTCGCCATTCGGAAATCGTCGTCAGTCTCCACCCATTGGTCATAGAAGTCGGGTTGCCAGAATTCGCCGGTACGGCCCAAGATCGAATTGTTTGCCTTGCCCGTGAAAGACTTAAAATTGCGCATGACATCGGAAATTGCGTCATTGAATCTCGCCAAAATGTGAACGTGATTGGGCATCACGACGTATGCGAACAAATTGATAATGTTTTGCTGATGGAGGTGGTTAAGGCTTTCGACGATCGTATTGGCAACGGCGGGGTGACCCAGCCGACAGGCGCCGTAGGGATTCTTGGTCGAAGGTCGACGCAAGTTAGGTGGAACAATATCAAATTCACTGATTCTGACTGTATGCACGTAACCGGTTCGGTCAAAATGTGGCAGGTAGCCGCGTGATTTTAGATTATCGGTGAACATTTACACCTCCTTGGTTTGGGACTCCGTTATCGGTCAAAGGCGTTGAAAAGTTGCGAACCTAGGAAATCGCCGAATCGCAGCGCGGCTGGAGCCACGCGTACCGGTCGCAGGTCGCGGAATCGCAGCGCGGCTGGAGCCACGCGTACCGGTCGCAGGTCGCGGCATCGCAGCGCGGCTGGAGCCACGCGTACCTACGGATGCGCGATGACGACACTTGAGGTGCAGCGCTCACGAACGACCGATATTACGTGTTTGAGTGTTTCCGGGTCCAAGGCCGAAAAACTCTCGTCAAAAATGGCGACGTCGGGGTTTTGCAGCAGTGCGCGCGCGATGAAGACACGGTTGCGTTCCCCGTGCGAAAGCGCCCAACCGGATTCCCCCACCTGTTGATTCAATCCGCTTGGCATCGCGTCTAGCAGTGGACCAAGGCCCAAGGCGATGCAGACATCAGCGGCTCGTTCCATGTCGTCGGGGGCAGGGGGCCACGTTTTCCCGATCAAGAGGTTCATCGCAAGCGTGCCGGTGAACACGTAGTTTTCGTGGAATTGCGGAATCAACGTCGCATGGCGTCGCCATCGGTTTGGGCCAAGCGCCGCGGTGTCAAACCCCGCCGCGGTCACGACGCCTGAGTTGGGCGTTTTTAGGCCAGCCAAGATAGCGGCGAGCGTGGATTTTCCACTGCCAGATTCGCCTTGCAGGAGGACGTGTTCGCCGGGCCTAACGGTCGCATCGCAGTCCGCCAAAATGCGCCTGTCGGAATGACGGACGCTCAGGCCTCGCGCTCGCAGTTCGCCGGGCTCGCGGCTCCCGACGACATTGGCGCCAAGGACCAATGGCGTTGCGGCGGCTTGAATAAATGGGGAAATCTGATGCCATGCGACGCGGCCGTTTGCTGCCGATAAGAATACGAGTCTGGCTAAGGAAAGCGCTTCGCCGGCCAGCAAGATGCCGCCCCAAGCGACCGCGATCTCGCCGGTTGTGGTGTCGGGTGCCTGAATCCACGCGCCAAAAAACACGCAGACAGCGATGAATAACCAGCCTCGCCCAAACAATACTGCCATCGTCACAGATGAACGGTCGAAACGTCGCGCGGACTCGAGGTAATGCCTCAATTGGTGGTCTTCACCTGCGTAGGTATGGTCGGTCGGACATTGAAGCAGACGTGTTGTGTGGCCCAGCATGCGCTCGACCAAAAGCGCGGTTAATGAAATCCGGTGCTCGGTCCAGTTTTGCAATAACCGTTCGAAGGGCATGAAACAGGCCGCTAAAACGATGATCCATAGCAAAAGCGACACGCTCAGGACCGTGCCAAAAGCCCCATTAGACAGCACCCAAAACGAAAAAATCAGAGCCATTATGCCGCTGACAGCCGCCAGTCCACCGCTGAGCAACATCGACACGGCGGCTTCGGATTCATACATCTGACCCATGAGCCGCCCTGGCCCCATTTTGCGTAATCTTTCGGTCGCAAAGGCAAGGGCGCCAGACATCATCGTTTGGGACGTGGCGATGCCGATTCGTACAGCAATCATGCCGGCGACCCAGACATGCAAGGCACCTAAAAATGCGACGGTGGCCGCCGCCAGGGCCCATGAGATAAGCGCTCCTTCGCCACCCACGCCAAAAAGCGAAGTGCGCCCAATGATCCACCATCCCGCGGTTGTGGCCGTGTAGATCGCGACGTCTAATCCTATTAGGGCCAACAGCCACGCCCCCACGTGGACTCGTCCCAATTGCTCGAAGAACGAATTCGCGCGGCGGCGTTCCACTCTCCAAACTCTTGGGGCGGCGACCTCGGCCAGGCGTCGATTCACAAGGGCGTTGGCCACTGGGGTCGGGTTGCATCCATCGATTGATTCGATAATCCGTTGGCGTAGTTGGTCGATCGAATCTCCGACGATCAGATGGCGAAGTTCATCGAGCGAAATTATCTGATGACCTTTTGGGGTGAAAACACGCACAGATTCAGACGTGGCAGAGACACAGAACACCATCTGTCCGTCGAGTTCCAATAGAGCGGGCACGCATGCGCTCAACACTTGTGGCAGATTGCCAACGTCGGTGCCGATCGAATGGAAGCTCAAACCTAGGTCGAGCAGGTCGGCAAAAAACGGTTCAGGATCGTTGGAAAATGCCGGTGTGGAGGTAATCGATACGTCCAAAAGGACGCCGATTTCGCGAACCAAATCGGGGAGGTTTTCCATCGGCCAATGGGCATTCAGGCTTGGACTCGGCGCGGTCGACGGGGCGGATACTTCCTTAGAAAGGACGCCGTCCACGACCGTCAAATTGCCATCTTGCAACGACCATTGAGTCCATGTGGGATCTTGCCAGGTTTGCTGGCGCAAGTCGGCTTCGGATTCACATAGGCGAAAATAAGTATTTTTATTTTGTGTCAAAAGATCGGGTGAACCGTCTTCGACCAGAAGACCATTTTCGAAGACCAAGACTCGTTTGTGTTGGGTCGTCGAAGCCACGTCATGCGTGACTTCTAAGATGGTTGAGCTTGGCCATTTTTCACGAATTGTGTTCGCGATTCGCATGCGTTGTTCGCGAGGAAGACCGCGCATGGCCTCGTCCAAAATGATGATGTTCGGATTATCTAGCCCCATCCCGCGTGCCAGTCGCGCCCGTTGGCCCTCGCCGCCCGACAGCAGTCGTCCGTCCTCGCCGACCTCTGTTCGGAGTCCGTGGGCCGATTGAGCGACCACCCCGGTCAATTCGGCATCGCCGATCATCGACATGACGTCGGTGGTTTCGGGATTTGCATAAAGGACATTATGCAGAATATCGGTGTTCCAAAGCTGCACTGAGGGGTCGACCCACATAATATCGGATCGCCCAGGGCTGGGAGCCATTCCGCCGACTAAGAGTGTCCCGTGGATGTCTTCGTGCAGGCCCAAAATAGCCTGTACAAACGTCGATTTCCCCGCGCCGCTTGGACCTACCAAGGCAATATGTTCGCCCTGGGTTATCTCACAATTGATGTTTTGAAGTATGGCGCGGCCGTTGGCCACGACATCGCAGTTTTGAAAAATAATACCGGATTTATTTTCGATCAGCGGCGTAGGGGCGACGACCTCGCTGCGCAAGATTTCATCCAATCGGATGAGGACATTTTTGAGGGTAGGGTAGGCAAAACAGGCTTGGGCCACGCCTTGTGCTCCGGCGCCCATGCGCTGGACCCAATAGACCAATAAAAGCGCTGCTGCCATGTCGTGCTGCCCGGTCCAGGACCCATAAACGAGCGCCGCCGCGATGCCTGCAGCGACCATGGACTGGGTGCCATTTACCCATGCCGCGGCCGACACATAGGTTCGTTGAGCGCGTACGTAGTCCACCAGCCGGCCTTCGTGTTCGGCCGATAACGCCTGATGTGCGCCGTGAGCACGTATCGCAACGGCCCCCAAGAGGGCGTCCAACACCGTTTGTCCTCGCGATGCCGCGTGCACACGAGCTCGCAGTTCGCGATCTTGCAAAATGGGTTGAAGCAGGATGGGCATGGCGACCAGTGCAATGGCCGCTAAAATGGTCATCCAGATGAGTTCTGGGCGAAGCCAGATCACGGCTAGCGATGCCGCAAAAAGGGTTGATGCACCAGACCACGCCTCGACAAGATGCTGGGGAATCGACCGCAGTCCGCTTAGCGCGTGGGCGCGTTCGATCATGTCCGATCGCAACCGGCTGGCAAAATAGCGCGGCCGAAGGCGTGGCAGTTTGAGGTGCAAGGCCTGCCGCATATTCACTTCGATTACGCGTCCCGCCGACCGAGTCAGCAGGCCCATGGCTGCGTAGCTCAGCGCCATCAGGGTCATGAACGCAACGAAGGTCGCTGCGACGCTCAGTTTATCCGAAAGCCCGGTCCATTGAGCGTGTGTTTGGAAAAACGCGTTGATTAGGGCTGCCTCGATCACGGCGCCGGCTGAAACTAAGAGGGCAAGCGCCGCGGCGATCGCCAAGTTCGCACGTGTGTCTTTCCCGACGGAGGAAAATACCCAAGACCACACGCGCAGAGTTGGCTCGGTCACGACGGCCTGCAATTCTGCGGGCAATTCGTCCTGCGCACCGGTGGTACCTGCAATGCTGACTGCGACTGCTCCGCGCACTTCGACTTGATCGTCGGAGATTGGCCTTGCGGCCCAACACCACGAAGGAATGATGTCCGCCGGATTTTCTTGGCGCAGAAGGCCTGCAAGGGTTGGAATGACCGCACGCTTGGGCAGCCCGTCCTGTGCCAGAGAGCCGACAAATCGAATCACGGCATCCAAAGTCGCAAGGGCAAGATGCCCTGGAACGGCGATTGCGGCCTGAAGGTGGGTTTCGAATTCCGCCCCTACAAGGCGCCGCCCTGCGTTGCGAAGTTTCGCCAGATGTTCGTCGCTGCGCGCCCAAGCTTCCCAATCTGCAGCATCAACGACCATGCGATGATCATAGAGTCGTTGTCGCAGGTCGGCCTCGCGAACCCAGTGCCGTCCATCAGCCGGATCCATGACCAAAAACCAAGGCCCCAATCGTCGCCAAACCACGACAAAATGAGTCAGTCCGCCTGGTAGTGCGGTCACGACGATCGCAGGTAATGAAGTGGAATCGCGATCCAGCAAAAAGTCCGCTGGAATCAGAGCTTGTTCGGCGACCAACCCCAATTGGCAGGCCACCGCCTCGATCACATCGATCGATGTTCCATCCACGCTGGTCTGACACGCTTCGCGCAAACGCCCATAACTTGCGGCGATGCCGTGGCCTTCAAGCACACATTTTAGGGCCGCAGGCCCGCAGTCCATCGCCGACGTCTGGACCACCTCGGGAGGTAAGGTCAGACGGGTCACGATATCAGACTCTCGATTAGGATTTGCAGCGGTGTGGCCCGGTCGATCTCAATTTCGAGCGTGCCCACTAGCCCGTGGCGTTTGGTGTTGTCGGGGGCCATCATAATATTGCACCGAACTAAAATCTGACCGTCCGAATGCACCTGTGAGACCTCGCGAACCACGGCCTCGACCACGCCGTGCCTTGTCCATGGCAATGCATCGAGCTTGAGGGTCGCGAGCTGGCCGGGGGCGATTCGGCCTGACGCGCCGCGGACATCATAGGTCGCAAGAATTTCGACGGTTGAATCAGGCACCACCGTTGCCAGCGTTTGGCCGGCCGCGACGATCACACCTGGGCGAAGTCGTTGAGGCGCATTCAGCGTTCCAGCGATCGGCGACCGTAACGTGCGCTTTTCGATCTCTTGTCGGTTTTGTTCTTGTTCGCTTTTGAGTGTTTCTAGGGTGCGTTTTAGGGTCGCGATTTGAGTTTCAACTTGCGCGATCTCAGCGTCGATCACTCGTCGGTCCAGCGTGTCTTCGGCTTGGGCGCGTTGCAAGGTGGCTTGCCAGCGTTGGGCGTTGAATTCCAAGCGTTGGGCGAGTGTATTTTGTTGGTCGACCTGGGCCTGAGAAGCGACGCCGAGTGGGAGCAGGGTCTGCAGGCGTTTGAGTTCGGTCGTCGCGTTATTTTGCGCTGTTTTTATTTCGTTTAATTGGGCACGACTTTCTGCGGCTTTTGCGGCGGTGAGTCGTCCGGTGACCTGAGTATCGCGCAGCATATCGACTTGTGAGCGCGCCGCGGGCACTTCGATTATCTCGACGATCGAAATCAATTTGGTCAGTCTTTTGTCTTCGATTTCTAGTGCGGCGGTGTCCAAGCGTGCGACGACTTCGTTGGCTTCGACGCGTCGTGAGGTCGACAGCATGGCGAACGTCAGTGGGCCGGAGATCGCCGACTGAATCTCAGCGAGCGGCTCGACGGCTACAACTTGGGCCGAAGTGCTGGTGACGCTCACCGGGAACCGAGCCGTGCCCGCCCAAAACAGCCAGCCGGCCACACAGAGAAAAACGAAAAACGCCGCAATGCGCGGCGTTTTCAGCGATTCTGCGTCAAGTGCTCGCAGGGTGCGTGGAAAAGGTGTGGACAAGTTTCAGCTCACAGCAGTTCGGTTTTGCCGTTGGCTTGTGACGCCGTCTTTCCCGTCCCGAATCCCAAATTACCCGCCTTAACATTCGTTTGAGTTTTCATGGGTTCTCCTTAAAGCAATTCAGCTTTGTTGTTGGCTTGAGTGGTCGTTGTTCGTGTGCCTGTGCCGAATTGTCCGGCTTTTACACTTGTTTGCGTCTTCATGGGTTCTCCTTAAAGCAATTCGGCTTTGTTGTTGGACTGACCCGCTGAGCTTCGGGTTCCTGTGCCGAATTGTCCGGCTTTGACATTTGTTTGCGTCTTCATGGGTTTTCCTTAAAGCAATTCAGCTTTTGTTGACGACCTTCCAGCGGTCGAGCGTGTTCCTGTGCCGAATTGGCCGGCTTTGACATTTGTTTGAGTCTTCATGGTTTATCCTTAAAGCAATTCGGCTTTTTGTTTTGCCGTTCCGGCGGTTGAGCGTGTTCCTGTGCCGTATTGGCCGGCTTTGACGTTTGTTTGGGTCTTCATAAGATCCTTTGGTCGTTGAATGTGTGGACTTTTAGTTTGGCGCATTTCAGTCTGTTCACATCCCACAAATCTCCCACATGTGTTGGCGGTTGGATCCACACGGACCCGGGCACAAATCGCAGGCGCGGCTGGAGGAGGCTGTTGGGCCTGTGATTCTGCGCTTGGTACGCAGGCCCTATGGCCTGCATGCGATTCCTGCGATTATTCAGACACATGCGAGCCATAAGGCTCGCGTACCAATCGCAACATTAGCCTCGTCATCGACCCTTTATGCGACAGCCTATTATGCCCATCGACCAGTGAACATAGGTGTCCGCCTCATGCTTGCACCTGAGTTGCCCGATCGTCATACTACCGCCCAGATTATTGATGACTCAGGATTTTCCAATGAAAACTCAAGCTCTCGCTATTTTGTCGCTCGCCCTTATCGCCGCTGCTGGCTGCGGAGATGACGCAAAACCATCCAATAACGCGAACAACACGACAAATAACGGCACGAATAACGTCACAAATAACGTGACCAATAACGACACGAATAACGTCACAAACAACACCACCAACAACTCGGCGAGCCTCTGCCCCGATGTGCTGGAATTGGGTGATGACGACAACGACGGGGTTGGAAACGCGTGCGATAACTGCCGGCCTGTAGCCAACCCCGACCAAGCCGACACAGACGGCGACGGCAACGGCGACGCCTGTGATTCATGCATCCCTGGCGGGCCCGGCCGTGCACAAGTGAACTACCAGAACGAGTATTTTTCCGCGGCCACTGCCAACGACCAGATCGTGATTCGCGACCTCACCACCGGGGATTTTGACGGCGACGGCGTGACCGATATCGCGGTTTTGAACTACCTGGCCGACCGCGCGGTGTTCTTCAAATCGGTGCCAATGCCAGATGGCAATAACGCCCATCTGCAGCAGTTCGACACCGCTCAACCGGGAGTCGGCCCGACACATATTGTGGCTTTTGACCTAAACAAAGACGGGTTCTATGAAGCCGCCACCTCGAATCTTGGTGACATCAGCCTGATTCGCAATCAACTGCAAGGCAATCGCCGCGACCTGATTCACGATCCTTCGACCGACGTGTTGGACGTACCTGGCCAAGTAATCGATATTATTGCCGCGGATTTGGATGGCAACGGAGACGTCGATCTTGCGGTCTTGCAGGGTGGTCCAGACGCGATCACCGTATTCTTCAATACAGGCGGAAACCTCTCGGCCCCAGTAAACTTCCCACTTACTGCTCGCGCGATCGCTTTTGAAAGTGCTGATTTTGATGATGCGGTCGGCGAAGACATCGTCGTGCTTGGACAAACAAACGACGCGTTCCTCATCGGCACGATTCGCCCAAATGCATCGAGCACCTCGACCCCCATCGCTTTGGCCCCCGAAAACGCTGAGCAAAAATACACGCTCATGACGGCTGGTTCGGTCAATCAGGACGGCATCTACGACTTGGCCTTCCTTGCCAAAAAGACCACCGACCAAGGCGGCAGCGATATTTTCCCAGAATTTGTCGTACTCAAAAATGACGGCGCCGGTGCGTTCACGAAGTACTACAGCGAAGTCATCGGCGTGGACGCCACAACGCTCGCGCTCGAAGATCTGTCGGTCGATGGGTATGCCGACGTCATCGTCGGGTCTTATTTCTGGAAACACAGTTATACCGAGGACACCTACGCGGGCGGACGAATCTCGATCACCACAAACGTCAATCCGATCCACGTCGAGTTTGCGAACCTGAATGGTGACGAGGCCAAAGAGTTGATCGTCGCTGAGCGTCTGAAGTTCCTCGTCTTGACGCCCTCATGTCCCTGATATTTCGGGGCATCATTATCGCCTCGCTGCTGATGATCGGTTGCGGCGCGGCGCCCGCACGCGACGAAATCGTGGATGCCACGGGCAGAACCCACATGATTTCAGGCGAGGCCAGCTGGTACGGAAAACGATTTCAGGGCCGGCCTACGGCTTCTGGTGAAGCGTTTGACGTAAAAAAGCTGACCGCCGCTCATCGCACCCTGCCCTTCCAAACTCTTGTCCGCGTCATGGACGTCGACACTCGAAAAACAGTGGTCGTTCGCATCAATGACCGCGGCCCATGGAGCGACGGGCGGGTCATCGACCTTTCACGTATCGCGGCTGAAGACCTCGATATGATCCAACGCGGTGTCGTCACGGTTACCCTTGAAGTGCTAGAATGGGGCGACGGTTCAACGACCCACGAGAAGTAATGAATTTGCTGAAACACCTAGCCGCCGATGGCTTTCGCCACCTCCAGGCGGTGGGCCTTCTTCAAGGCGGGAAAATTGCCGCGGGCGTGCTTCGCGAACGCTACCCCGCGACCGGCGACTTGCTGCCATGGCAGATCCGCACACTTGAGTCTTTGCAAACGGTGATTTGCGCCACTGAGGACGCAGAGTTGCCATCTCCGGAAGAATGCGGCGCTCTGGAAGCCACCCTGAGCTTCTTACGAGGCATGCCCAGACCCACCATAGACCGCATGAGCGCCCTGCTGGCCCTCTTCGAGGCCGCACCACTCGCGATGGGCCCAGTCCGGGTTCGCCTCTCGGCGCTCGATACAACCCAACGGAACGATTTTTTAGAGTCGTGGCCAGATTCCCGTCTCGCACAACAACGAGCCGCCTTTCATGCCATTAAAACAATGTGCATGATGGGTTATTGGACTCGACCTAGCACCTGGGGGCCCATTGGCTACGACATCAAATCCAACCCTGGCGTGCCTGATCGCCTGAAGGATCTTGCATGAGCTCTAAGCCCATGGTCGCTGTCCAACCACGACAGCTGACTGCCGACGTTGTGATCGTAGGGCTTGGCGCCGGCGGGGGCATGGTTTTTCACGACCTCGTCAACGCTGGGTTTGATGTCATCGGCCTCGAACTCGGACGTCATTTCACAACCCAAGACATGACCGTCCAAGAGGACGTCATGATGCCGCAGCTTTTTTCCGAAGGTGGCGGCCGAGCAACCGACGACTTTGGTATCAGCGTACTGCAAGGCAAGGGCGTGGGCGGCTCAACGCTGCATAATACGAACCTTTGCAAACGCCTCCCCGAAGAATTACTCGACGATTGGGTCGTCCGCTTTGGCCTTACAGACTTGGCCGGAAAAGGCCTTCAAGACGATTTTGAGGACGTCGAAAAACTGCTGAACGTGCATCGTGTTCCAGACGATCAGCTGAACCGAAATAACCTGCTGGTGGCTCAGGGCATCAAGGCGCTCGGTTACCAGGGCGGCCGCCTCAATCATAATCGCGGCCACCTTTGCCGGCAGTCAGGATTTTGCGAATTGGGGTGCCCAAACGACGGCAAAGAAAACGCCGAACGCACGCTGATTCGCCCCGCTATCGCCAAGTCAGGCCGCGTCTTCTCGGAGGCTCGTGTCGAAAAAATCCTGATGCATCGCGGCGAAGCTGTGGGCGTGGCGGGAGTCTGCGTGGATCCAAGAACTGGTGCGACGATCGGCGACTTCAAGGTACAGGCCAAACATGTTGTGCTGGCCGGCAGCGCCACGGGTTCGGCCGCACTGGTCAAAAAAAGCGATGTCCCAGACCCTTACCGACTTGCCGGAACCAACCTGCATCTGCATCCCGGCGCGATTGTCGCCGGTGTCTTTGCCGAGCCCGTAGAAGCTTGGCTTGGAGTCCCCCAAGCCATCGAGTGCACGCAGTTTTTAGAGTTCGGCCCTACCGCAAAAAATCGAGCTTGGATCGTGTCTGGTTTTGCCCATCCAGGCGCGGCCGCCGGCTTCATGCCTGGCTTTGGCGCGGAACATGCCAAGCTCATGCGTGAATACCGAAACACCGCCGTGCTCATCACGATGTTGCACGACCACACATCAGGCGTGGTCAGTCCCGGCGAGGGCGAACAGATTCATATTCGCTACCGGCTCGATAAGTCGGACTACGACCAACTGGCCTTGGGCATGCGAGAGTCCGCACGCATACTGCTCGCCGCAGGGGCACAGCGGGTTTTTGTGCCCACAAGGCCGGCACGATGGGTGACCCGCGCAGCTGACTTAGATGCCATCACTGGTAGCGTCCTTGGCCCGCTGAATCCGTCGCTGACCGCGGTTCACCCGATGTCGACCCTGTGGATGGGAGACAACCGGCGCAAGAGCGTGGTGAACCCTGAAGGCATGCATCATCACCTGAAAAACCTTTGGGTTGCGGATGGGTCGCTGTTTCCGACGTCGATCGGTGGGCCACCGCAGATTCCGATTTACACCTTTGCACGACGTGTTGCGCGGGCAATCGCTGCGACTGTCTAAACAACGGAGGAACGTTTGCCCTTTGATGCACATGTTTCCGTTCTGGTCACCATATCGACGATTATTGCTGTGCTGTTTGGGAGTGTACTGGACGAACACACTGTCTGGTTCGGTTACGAGATGGGCGCAAACGATAAGTTTTTCCCGCTGATACTTCCGTTATTGTCGTCGCAGGGAATCATCTACGTAAAACTATTCTGGGACACTTTTCGACCAGTTCAATGGAG
>JBBKVQ010000216.1:0-24210 GCA_037968515.1 Bradymonadaceae bacterium | reverse complement strand
CACGCCCGAGCTCCTTTACGAAGACAAAGCGGGTGTCAGCATGTTCTAGCGTCTCGTCGGTCACATTTGCCTCAGAACGGGTCTACGCCATCCGCCGTCGCCCACGCTTTGGGCACCATACTTTGAAGTTCCATCGGGTCGTCGCGATGTCTAAACGCGAGCCCCAGCGTCATGGCACCAAAGCGTACCATAACGTAACCCGGACCATCACATTCGTGCAGGTTGTCGTCGGTAAGCATGACCGGTTTTCGGGCCAGATAATCACAGGCCTGCTTCCGATCAAGCATGATGAGATTTCGAGTGCAGTGCGGCCCAAGGAACAGACTCGCGGGCTGAGTGAGCTTCCAGACCGCCATATTTGTGTGAACAAAAGGCAACCCGATCGATTCAGCTTTAGGCTTATTTTCGACTTGAATATCGGCGTTCACGATGTGCAGGCCCTTAGTATTGGTGCGCACCAGCCGGTAGTCGTCGAAAAAATCCAAAGGAATACCGAACCAAGTCGCGATCACGCCGACCGACTCGTTCATGTCCTCGAACTCAAACTCAATGATTCCTCGTTCCATCACCATCTCTCCGGCTTATTCCAAGCTGCCACAAAAAAGCCGCCGGTGTCGTTCTGGTGGGGCCAAACACGCATCGCGTTATGCATTCCGGACGAGTATTGCCGCCCCTCCCATGATTCGAGGCCGGGCGACGATACGACGCCATCAATTCGGCAAGGAATCCACTCAGGCTCGAACGGCAGTCGCGCAATCGCATCATCGATCACTGCTTCGTTTTCCTCGGGCGCGTAGGTGCAAGTTGCGTAGATGACCCGTCCGCCAGGCTTACAGATGCGGAAGGCCCGCTCCAAAATGGCGCGTTGTGACCGAACCAAAGCATGCAAGACATCCGCGGGCGTTTCATAGAGCGCATCGGGGTTCTTTCTGGACGTGCCCTGACATGAACATGGAACGTCGGCAAGCACTCGATCGTAACGTTCGGTCGGCGTGGGGAAATTGGCGGCGTCGCAGTTGGTCATCACCAAATTCAGCAGCCCGAGGCGATCAGACGTGTTTCTAATTGCCCGCATTCGCGCCACCCGCCGGTCATTTGCAATCACGGTTCCGCGGTTTCGAAGGGCCACGGCAATTTGCGCCGTTTTGTTCCCGGGCGCGGCACACAAATCGACGATTCGGTCGCCTTCCGCGGGCTCCATGAAATACATGGGCAACATCGCAGCTTCTTCTTGAATCTGCATATGACCCAACAGGAACTCTATGCGACGGCCAGGGCTCTTGGCATCGACGCCTTCAAGCCGGAATCCATCGGGTTTCCAATTCAGCCGCGAGTAGTCCACCCCGGCATCCTCAAAACCCTTGAACAGCGTTTCCGCATCCGTCTTAAGCGTGTTGACCCAGCCAGTTGTGGGTAGCGGGCGATCCAGCGCGTCGGTTAACGCCTGAAAATCGTCCACGATGTCACGATATCGATCGAGAGCAGCGTTCACATCAACCCCGCGCGCTCAAACAAATCGACCACTCGGGTAAGCGGCAAACCAATAATATTTGTGTAGTCATCACCGTCCATCCTCGAAAACAAACGCACGCCGTGTTCCTCGACTTTGTACGAGCCCGCACAATCCAAGGGTTGGTCGAGCTCAACGTACGCCGTCAACGCTTCGACGCTCAGCGACCGCATGGACATGAACGTATAAACTGCCTCGGTCTCCATGCGCCCATCGGGGTACACCAACGCCAACGTCGTCAGCAACGTGTGGGTTAACCCTCTTAATTCCATGAGTTGGTCGACCGCCGCCGCAGCGGTGCCCGGTTTTCCAAAGATCATGTCGTCAATGAAAACAACTTGGTCCGACCCCAGCACAAACGCGCCCGGATTTTGCTCGGCCACAACCCTCGCTTTTTTTTCTGCCAAACGGGTGGCCAGCACTAAAGCGGACTCTCCAGGCCAGTGCTGTTCGTTGATATTGGCGGCCGCCGTTTGAAACTCAATTCCAAGGCGTTCCATCAATTCACGCTTGTAAGGCGATTGGGTGGCAAGTATCAGGCTGGGCGATTGGAGCGTCATTGTTGTCCTTCAGGCACTTTACGCCAAAACACAGGCCCTCTACGATGAGTAGAGGAACCAAGGATCGGAGGTCTTATGTCAGATCATGAAACCATACTAGAGCGCCTTCGCGCAGTGCATGATTTTCCCGGGGAGTTTTTGTTCAAGGCAATTGGACCCAACACCGAGGTCTTTATGGCCCAGGTGGTCCAGAGCGTGATTATCGTGGCGGGACCACACAGCACGCCAAACGTAGAATCACGCGTCAGCGCTCAAGCGAATCACCTATCGGTCAATATCACTGCGGTGATGGAAAGCGCCGAGAGCGTGGTGGAGGTCTATAGGCTGCTTCGTGGAATCGAGGGCGTCACTTACGTCCTTTAAAAGAGCAAGTCGTCTTCCTGAACTGGTTCGGACTCTTTCTCGACCGGTTCGTCTTCTTCGGACGGCGGTGAGACCTCATCTTGGGCACCGTCCATCATATCCCAAACATAGAGACCGACCCCCGTTCCGATGGCGACCGCAGAAGCGACGTACAAAAGGTTGGCGGTGAACGCCTGACTTTCGCCCTGGTCGACCAAATCTTGGTCGGCAAAACCACGTAACCTTTCCTGGTTATCGAGTGTATCGAAAGTAGAGGAAGCCTCGAGGCCCATCACAACCCCTCCGATCGCTAGCGCGACGCCTGTCCCGCCCAACACATATGCGGTTACGCGCTTCCAGCTTGTTCCACCTGCGGCATCGAGGGGCACCATCATTCTCAGAGTTTCGTCACGGGTGACGCTGACATCGCCACTCCACGACGTGTCACCGTCCCGAAGCTCAATCTTGTGAACCCCAGGGGTTAGAACCAGCGGTTCGGCCAAAGGCAGTTCGCCCATCGCAACTCCATCAACGCTGACTCGTGCAGGGCGGTCCGACTCAAGCCGGACAAAACCTGTCACTTTCACCGCCTCGAATTCAACTTTCACGGTCATGGATTTGGACGGTGCGACTTCCACTGTGCCCGAAAGGTCCTTTTGGCCTTGTGAACTCGCACTGTAGGTCGCGGGTCCCGCAGGCAGTGTGAGTGTGCAGGGCGTCTTACACGGTGATTTCACTCCGGTGACCTTGATCGTTGCCTCGGCACCGGACTCAAAAATCAGCGTTCCATACTCGGCAGCGATTTGCTGCTGAATTTCGATCACGTAATTGACGACATCATCGGCGTTGGCGGCCTCGGGTTTTGCTTGGAGGTACTGTTGAAAATACCGCTCTGCTTCTACCAGGCGGCCGCCCTGTCGAAACGCCTGCCCGATATTGAAAAGGAGTTCGTCTCTTCCCGAATACTCGAACGACTCAACGAATTTTTCTGCCGCGGTAACGAAGTCGTTGGCGTCGTATGCGTCCTTCCCAGCACGATACGCATCCTTGGCTTTCTCGAGGTCACGCCCCTGGGCGAAAGCAGGCGTCACAGTGACCATTCCCAATGGGAATGCGGCAAAGAGGCCGACGGCAAAGATTAGAATCCGAACGCAATTCATCAGTGTTTTTCTATTCGAAGGGATTGATGATGTTTTTACTTTTATTTTTACTTGGAGCGTCGTCGAGAATCGGGATGCTCAAAGTGTCTTTCTTATCGACCTTCTTCTTGACCACCTTCTTCTCGACTTTTCTGTCGGGTTTAGTAGCCGCCGGCTCGGGTGCCTTGGCAGACTTGAGTTCAAACAAAAACTCTTGATCAACGTCGGGGGTCACTTCGTGAACAGCGGTTTCGAATCCTTCCAGCCGCGCTTCGAACAAAACGATGTCACCACTGACATCAAATGGAACCGAGACCGGGGCCGGCCCGATGGGGTCGCCGTTCAAATAGATGGTCGCACCGCTTGGCTCGGACGCCATTTGAATCGACACACGTTCAACCGGGGCCTCTTCGATTTCGGCGGGTGGCTCAACCGGAGCTTCAACCACTTCAACGGGCTCCACGACCGCTGGTTTGATGGGTTGGGTCGGAGGAACGATGACGGTTTCGTCTGCGGCTGCTTGTCGCTTCTGAACCTCAAGAAAAACCATCACTGCGATCAAAATCAACATGATGCTGATCGCCAACACCGGTACCCACGGAAATTTTTTGCTCGGCTCCTGCTGCGCGACAGCCTGAGGCGGCGCAGCTAGAGGCAGATTCGCCCCCGGAAAAGCGCCAGCCTGCGCCGGTACGGCCTGAAATTGTCCCGAACCAAAGCCGTTTGCAGGATTTTGAAAGCCACCAGACGGCGTACCGAACTGTCCGGGCACGGCCGAAAAACCACCGGTTGGATTCGATTGCGGAAAACTACCTGACATATTCGCCGTTTGGTAAGCCCCCGAGGGATTGGCCACTGGAAACCCACCCGATGCGTTCGCCGACTGATAACCCGCTTGGCTTGCGACCGGAAATCCTCCAGACAAATTCGCGCCGAACCCACCTGTTTGATTCACACCTTCAGGCACGCCCGCACCAGTATTATTAAAATGCGCAGGTGTTTCCGGCAGATTTCGACCAGACGGGTTGTCGCGACGTTGGCGCTTGGCGATCGCGACTTTTGTGAAGTTATCTTCGATCCACGTGCTCAGGCGCGCGACGCTATAGCCTGGGGCCAAGGCATGAAGGCACCTGTCCAAATCTGCCTTGGCCGAATAACCGTCTTGATAACGCTTATCGGGGTCGCGTTGCAGCAACATCATCACGATTTGATTGAGTTCTTCGGGCACATCCGGATTAAAAACGCGCGGCGGCACCACGTCTTTAGACAAGATATTATTGTAGATTTGAAATTCGTTATCGCCCTCAAAAGGAAGGTGATTCGTCAGCATCCCGTACAGGATCAAACCAGCAGCGAAGAGGTCTGCGCGGCCATCGATATCCTTGGCCATGGCTTGTTCTGGTGCCATGTAGAGCAGCTTGCCTTTAATCACGCCCGCCTTGGTGTGATTCTCTTTGCCGCGAGCTTTGGCGACACCAAAATCGATGATTTTTACGTCGCCACCGAAACTGACCAAAACGTTGTGTGGGCTGACATCCCGATGAACGATGTACTGCGGTCGCCCGTGTTCGTCTGTCTTGGTGTGGGCGACATGCAAACCCGCACAAATACAGCCAGCGATGTACGCGGCGTGATGGACTGGTACGGTCTGCCCAGCGGCCTTGAGCTCTTTTAGGACATCGGCAAGGTCGACCGCGTGCACATACTCCATCGCGATGTAGTAGGTGTCATCAAGCTTACCGAGGTCATAGACTTGGGCAATATTGGCGTGATTCAGACTCACAATGATGCGAGCCTCGTCGACCAACATTGCGATAAACTCTTCGTTTTCGGCCAGATGCGGAAGGATCTTCTTGATCGCAACCGTTTTCTCGAAGCCCCCAACTCCGGGCATCGTCGCCCGGTAAACGGCCGCCATTCCGCCGCGAGCAATCAGCTCTTGCAGCGTGTACGGTCCAAATTGTTGGGGGAATTGTTCGGCCATTTCAAAAGGTCCAATCAAGTTCGTCGAGAGTGTCGGGCGAAGTGTAAACGGTGAACCACTTATTCACATAAACGTTATAGAGCCAAATTTCGTACGACCCCGAGGTCATTTCCCCAACGGCAAAAACATGACCCGCGGCTGCTCGAACGGCTGAGGTCACCGAAATCATACCGGGCGGAATCAGTTCCGTCACCGTGCCGCTAACCGTAGTCCAGACTGATTTCGGCGCTGACGAGCCATTCGCAACCATCAGAAACTCACCATTATAACGCACGAGTTCGACTTCGGATCTATCGGGCCAAACCGGTATCGTGTCGGCCTGATTCGTGTAGTACGCGAGGTCACACGTGGTGCACCCGAGCGGTCCGCCGGCGAAGGCTACCAGACCATTTTGCGCATCAGGAATGCCTCGTACTTCCACACCCACGTTCAACATGGTGAGCATAAAGTCCGGGGTGACTCGCCCAATCACGATGTCCCATCGGCCATCACGCAAGAGCGATGCTGCCACGGTCGCACCGTTCGTCTCAGCAATGGGATCCACACCACCAAGAGGGGCTCCGAAATCATAGGAAACCAAAACTCCCGTTTGGACGTCGAGCCGATTCCACTTGGTCGTAACCCCTGGCACTCCATCCAGGGCGTACACGCTGTCTCGCCCCAGCCAGCGGGGTAAGTGCGGAGTGACTCCAATCGCGATCGGAAGGGTAATGTTGGTACCGACTTCGGTGAACTCGACGCTGCGGGCTGCAGCTGCCGTCCTAGACCACATCAGACGCCCTGAGCCAGGAAAGGCAAGTGGATTAACGGCACCACCACCCAGAATATCTTCCGAGGTGTCGCCATATCCATCGCCATCGTCATCTCGATCAACTGAATTGCTGAACCCGTCGTTATCAGTATCCATTGGAAAGCGGTCCGTGAGGTCCGGAATTCCATCCGCGTCGTCGTCGGTATCATCGACGTTGTCCAACCCATCGTTGTCGGAATCGAGCGCCAGAGAAACAAGCGCGCCCTGATCATCTAAAACAAAATCATCGAGGTCAACTAAACCGTCTCCATCAGCGTCTGTGCTGCAGGCATCGCCGATGCCATTCGCGTCTGTGTCGAGCTGATCCAAATTTGAGACGAATGGGCAGTTGTCTTCGAAGTCAAAAACGCCATCGAGGTCCGTATCCGCCGTGTTCGCAGCAGGCCAACACGCCATTGAATAGACCTTAGCAAACAGCTTGCCTGCACCGTCCTTACCCACCAACGCGACCGCGGGACCGCTTGAAAACGAGACCCAATGCAGCTCTGTTCCTTCCAAGGCGAGGTCCATACCAGGCTGCGGAACGAAATTGCTGGTTTGCGGTTGGCTCAGAAATGCGGTGCCATTGGTCCGTTCCCAGACATAGACCGAATCCCCTGCTCCGGGTGTGATGAACGGGCGGAAGGGATCAGCGATATCTGGAAAGTCGACGGCGATGATGCCTAGCGACTCGGGCGTGGTGTTCACCAAATACCCAATCTGGTCGAGATTTCGGCCGTCCGTGTAGACGTAGCCTCGCTGGAGGGCATCCCGCATCACATGATAATCGAGGCCGGTCGCAAGGCTGAACGAATACCGCTCCAAGAGCGTCTGACTAATGGGGTCGTAATATTTGAGGTGAACGCGGGTGTCTCCTTCGGCCGTGCGGGCTACGATTGCCATCACGGAGTCAGTGAATGATAGAGCGCGTGGCTGATAGAGCGTCGCGTCATAGGAGCCCGCGATGGTTTGTTCGGTCGTAAGCTCGACAAACCGACCGCTTTGCCGGCCGCCAGGCAGGTCGGCGCCTGTGGTGGTCAGATAACCCACCCCGAATTCGACGATTCCATGATCGGTACCGCGCGACGCGGTGAAATCGGGCCCGTCTTCGAATTCCCCGGTCTTCAAATTCAAATAGACTGTGCGTGTGTTTGGGGTCCCATCGGCCAGAAATCCACCAACAATTGGAATGAGGGAACGGTCCGTCCATTCTGGAACGGTGAAACCTGTCACCTCGAAATCAATCGCAGGAACGCTCAAAACACCATCCACGGAACCAGCCACACAAAGTGGCTCTGGGTCACAGGCATCGCCAAGTCCATCGACGTCCCGATCCTTCTGGTACGGATTGGCCTGGGTGGGGCAATTATCCTGTGAGTCTGCCGCGCCGTCGCCATCGGCATCAGGGAGGCATCCTGTTTCAGGTCCAGCAGGACTAACACCGGTCACGCAGCCGAGCGCAGCGTTCACCTGGCATGCGTCAGCACAGGTGGGAACACACACGAAATCGCCGTCGTTTGCCAGGCATACGCCATCGTTACAAGGCGCCACGGCACTGCACGAGACGGTGCAGAAGCCGCCCAAGCAGACCTTGTCGATGCCACATTCCCCATCGGTTTGACAGGTGATCCCAAGATCGACCGACACGCCCGATAAATCAGGCAGGGCATCGGCTGAATCGAAGCCTGAATCGGACACGCCCGCGTCTTCCGAAACGTCGGTGTCACCCATCTGGGCATCTGGAACCGGTTTTGAGGGAGCGGTTGGAAACTTCTCAAAATCCAACACGCACCCAGTGAGTGCGGCCGAAACGAAGATGCAGCCGCTGAGCCCGCGGAGGCTCAGGCCAAATAACTTGCGCACGCGGTCTGTCCTTAGTTTTGAAGCGTTTTTACCTCCCCGCATGCTACACCTCCCCTTTCTGCGGCGCAACATCGCCTCCTTCACACGCAGGATTTCGCAACTTTTCCAAGGCGTGTCCGATAACCTCTCGTCTCCAAAGAGGTTTTTAATGGATTTTTTGCGGCGTTTTTTCTCATCTCAGACGTGCACACTGGGCTGTGGCCTTCGGGACACAGAGGCTCAGGGAAGCCATGCGGACCTTTGGCTGACCACGCGTGCTCCTCCAGAAATCATCCGAATTGCTCGTTTTGCGTGCTTAAAAAGACTGCCGATTTCGGGGTGGATCACTCATATCGACACCCTTCACACCGACGACGCCGGATTTTTGGTGGAGCTGGCCAGGTACACAAGATCATTGGAGGTTCGGTGTCCACGCCAGCAAAACGCCGCGCTGATTGCTTCGATTCGCTCAACGCGTTGCCTCGATCTTGCTTCTCGGATATTGGTGTGCCCCACTCTACAGGAGAACACCCATGGACCGCCGCAAGACAGATGAGCTCATTGGAAAGACGGTCACCAATTTGGATGGCCATGTCATCGGAACGGTGGTCGAGATGGTGATCGATATTGAACGTTGGATGGTTACAGACGTCCAGCTGAGGGTCGAGAAGGCCACCGCCAAAGAGATGGGACTTAAGGCTCCCATTTTTGGGACACTCAAGATTCTGGTCGACTGTTCACGGATCAAGTCGGTGACCGACCAAATCGTCATCGACCTCGCCGTGACTGACTTCAAAGAATACGTCGATTCTCGGGGCGAATAATCAGAAGAACTGAAGCTCGTCTGAACGCAGCAGGCTTTCGATAAGCTGTTTGACCTCTGGACGCGTCCAATCGTAGGCGTTCACAAAACGAGCGACGATTCTCCCCTCCCGATCGATGATGTACGTTTCAGGAATCAGCTCGGTGCCAAAACGTTTGGACGTCGTGGTCTCGGGATCCCAGAGCACGGTCATCGACGAACGTTCCCCGGGAAGGAAGGCCCGCATGAAGGCATTCATGTCGGCTGCTTCGGGGTCGTGGCTGATCGAAACCATGACCATACCTTGGGGAGCATACTGGCGGACCAGCGCTTCCATGCTCGGCATTTCGTCTCTGCAGGGCGCGCAATAGCTGGCCCAGAAGTTCAAAAACACCACCTTTCCGCGATATTCGCTGAGTCGATGGGTCCGTCCTTCGGGATCTTGAAGTTCAAATTCGGGGGCTGTTCGTCCCACCCATTCGCCTCCCAACACGCCGACAGACTCACGAACGTCACGATCTTCGTTGATCGACCAAGGCGCCGCCATACCCAATCCCAAAACCAGCAGGCTGCTCAGCAAAATCGCTAATTTGATATTTGTCAGTTTTACCATGAGTTTCGAAGCTCCCGCAGGACGCAAAAAGCCGTCTCCGACGACGAGGCCGTGCGCTGCGACCAAGCCTTCCATACCTCGGGTGCGTGTGACCTGACAATGTCTTGAAATGCTTCATCCCACACACGCAAAAATGGGTTTACGGCCAACTCGTCGGCCAAAATCACCGGCCGGTATCCAGTGAGATTCTTTTGCGCCGCCGCCAGTGCCTCGAGCGTGGCCGGGGCGTCCTCGATACTCAGCGCAAACTCCAAATTGCGCACGGCGTAGTCGTGGCCCGGATAGAGCCGCGTTTGGGTCGGAAGACTGCGAATCACTTCATCAAAGGTTTTGAACAAGACCTGCGGGTCACCTGCCCTGCAATGCCCAGTGCCCGCGGCAAACACGGTATCCCCGGACAAAAAGTCGTACCCCGACTGCAGACTGATATGTCCGTGCGTGTGGCCAGGCGTGCTCAGGACGTCCCAAACGGAGCTGCCAATATTTACCACGTCCCCATGAGCCAAACCGCCAGTGATTCTTGTGGATATCAGACCGGCAATTTTGTCCTGCTCGTCAGCTGCCACAAGTAAGTTAGCATTGGGAAACTCGGCACAAACACGGTCGTTTCCCGCGACGTGATCAGGGTGCCAGTGAGTGTTGATGACCGCCTTGAGCGTCAAGCCTCGGCTTGTCACCGAGTCAATCGCAACGGCTGAATCGATCGGATCGATCAGGGCACATTCACCGCCGTCGACAATCAGATAGAACCAGTTGTCCGACACCTTACTTTTGAGGGGAATGATCATCTTCTTCGTTTCCTTTTGCCCGGATAAACCACCAGTTTTTGACCCGGCTGCAACGTATCATTGCGGCGAATCGACCGGTTCCATTTTTTAACGTCGGCGACCGTCACTCGGTATTTTCGAGCGATCGTCCATAACGACTCACCGGAACGTACTTTATGATAAAAACGCCGGCCTGTGCTGGTCTTTTTCTTGCGTTGCACCCTAGCGGCTTCCGGCGTTCCCGCGACCACAACCTTCACTTTGTCGGGGTCGATCAGAGAAACTTTGGTCTCATCCACCGGCACCGAAACAAAGATCTGCAGTACCATTCCGGGCTGTAGGATGGCGCGTGGATCCAAGAAGTTCCATAATACAAGATCGGAAGGCTTAACCCCTGAGGCGCGCGCCAATGCGTCAATCGTGTCGCCTGAGTTGACGCGATAGAGCCGTCGTACGCGGCCTTCGACGGCAGTGATCGACGCTGGAACGATGAGTGTGGTTAAAGCGGTTTTGGAGTCTTTAAACGTGCCGCGACCTTGAACCGGAATCACGAGCAGCGTCCCGTAGGGCACACGCTGTCGGGATTTGAGTCCGTTGGTGACAAGCAAAACACGCGCTGGGATCTCGTACTCGGCGGCCACGTCGGCGAGTGTTTCGCCAAATCTAAGAGTGTGCAGAGTGTGCTCAGCGCCTTCGCGTTGAAGGATACCGTCATAACTCGCCACAAACTTTGCGCTCGAACCCGTGGGGATTCGCAGTTCGTAGAGTTTTGTATTGGGAGGGGTCTGCGGTGCCAACAACTCGGGGTTTAGCTCACGCAGATCGTTCAGAGAGCACCCTGCGGCATCAGCAAAAACGTTCAACCGAGTGTTGCCCGGGACCTGCACCAAATCGAAGTCAAAAGCGTCTACTTTAACGACAGACTGCAATCCAAAAACATCGGCGTTCTTGGTGACCAAGCCTGCCGCAATGATTTTAGGAACGTAGCGCCGAGACTCGTCGTAGAGCCCGCCATGTCGCTGAATATGCCAGAAATCGTTGGAGTTGAATCGCCGGATATTCTTGGACATGAGTCCTGGGCCGCCGTTGTAGCTTGCGAGCGCAAGCGGCCAAGAGCCAAAGCGTTTGTAAAGGCGTTTTAGATACGCCGCGGCGGCGCGCGTGGCCTTGACTGGGTCACGACGTTCATCAACGTATCGACTGATCTCAAGCCCCATCTCTGACCCGGTGGTCGGGATAAACTGCCAGACGCCGACGGCAGATGCAGGCGAGGTCGCACGTGGACTGAAGCCGCTCTCGATCATGGCTACAAAAATCAGGTCTTCTGGCAGTCCTTCAGCACGCAGGGTCTCGCGAATCAGCGGTTCGAACCTGCCCATCCGCGAAATCCACTTCGCCAATGTGGGTTTTCCGCGGCCATCAAAAAAATCTAAATATGCCCGGACGGAAGGTTGGTCATGGACCCGAAGCCCCAACATGGACGTCGTTTCAAAGCGTTTTCGGACCGATGGAATTGAGAGCAATTCCGACCCGACCGGCACCCTTCCCTGCTGAAGTTCCGGCACCTTGCCTGCATCCTGAATGACTGCAGTCCACGTCCCCGAAAAAGGCGCCAAGATAGCCCCCGGCCACCCGCCATCCACGCCGTAAACGACGGCTCTGAGCGAAGTCTCTTCGAGTGAGTTAAGGCTCTCAACATCCTTAAAATCTTCTCGGCCTTCTTCTGTCGCGAGGGTTTCTGATTCGTCGTCCGAATCGTCGGAAGAAGTTTCGTCGGAGTCTTCATCGGCGCCGTCGTCCGAAGAATCATCGGTCGCATCGTCAGATTCACTGTCGGAATCGGATTCCGAATCATCGGACTCCGCCACGTCTTGTGCGGATGCGGCTTGCGCAAAAACCGAGGTAGCCCCGAACATCAAAAGAGTCACAAAAAACAATGATCGAAACATCAATTTCCTAGTCACGGACATCGGAACGGTACACAGCGAGACCATCATCTGCAAACCACCGTCGCCCGATGGGCAGGCCGGGGATACCTTTTCGATCCGCATTATGATAATGACGTCCCGTGGAAAATTCCGTCGAAAAAAAGAGCGTTGAGGAGCGGTTCCGGCACGCTCGCGCACCGTTTGAATGGATCGGAAGTCAAGTGATTGCTTCGGTCGAAGATCTCGGCCAAATCTCGATCATGGCTGGGCAGACCGCTGCGTGGTTGTTCCGGCCTCCTTATCGATTGCGCGTGTTTATTCAAGCGCTCGATTCAGTCGGCGTTGGCAGCCTATTTATCGTGTCCTTCACCGGACTCTTCACCGGCTTGGTTATGGCCTATCAATCAGTGATCGCGTTTGGCATGTTCAACGCAGAAACACTCGTTGGCGGGACAGTTGCCGTGTCGTTGGTTAGAGAGCTGGGCCCCGTGCTGACGGGATTGATGGTGGCAGGAAGGACGGGCTCCTCGATGACCACAGAAATCGGCACGATGCGCGTCACCGAGCAGATTGACGCCATGAGTGTCATGGCGGTGAATCCAATCCAGTATCTGGTTGTGCCTCGTGTCGTGGCCGGCATTTTGACCGTGCCGTTCCTCACACTGATCTTCAATTTCGTGGGAATTTTCGCCGCGTACATACTCGCCGTGAAGACGTTGGGTATTGACCCCGGCATTTTTGTCGAGAAGATCAAGGCCTTCATCAACGGTTACGACCTCTTTGCAAGCGCCGTCAAAGGCGCAGCCTTTGGTCTGGTCGTCGCATTAATTGGCTGTTACAAAGGCTTTTACGCCTCCGGAGGCGCGCGCGGCGTCGGTGAGGCCACCACTTCTTCGGTTGTGAGCAGCAGCATCGCGATCTTGTTCATCGACTACGTGTTGACCTTGGTGCTTTGGTAATGAAAGCTTCCGACTTCGTAACTCCATTTAGGGTGGGTCTGCTGGTCGTTCTTGGAACGGCAGTCACGTTGTTTATGATGTCGGTCGTGGGTACCGATGCCGGTGGCGACGACCGAATCAAGGTCTTCGCTACGTTTCCGAACGCTTCTGGACTCGCCGAAAAGTCGTTTGTTACCATTGCTGGAATCTCGGTTGGGCAGATCGAAAAAATCTCACTCGTGGGTTCCAACGCTCGGGTCGACGTTTCGATTCGTCGTGACGTAATTCTTTATGAAGGCATTCCTCTTAAAGAGGGTGGGTTCAAGAACGGCGCGTCCATTCAGGCCAAACAAGCGAGTCTGATCGGCGACTATTATCTGGAAGTGACGCCGGGTCTTGAGGGCAAGAAGCTTGCTGACGGCGACGAGATCAAGAATGTCGTGTTGGGCACAGACATCGAACAACTGATGTCGCGCATGAATGACATCGCAGCCGACGTCGCGAAAGTGACAGCCTCGCTGGCCGATGTTTTCGGCTCCGACGAAGGCAAAGAAAGCCTCCGAACTCTGCTCCACGATCTCTCCGAAATGGTCACGCAAGTGAACGTTTTTGTGGGCGAGAATTCTCCGAAATTGGACCGTATCGTGACCAATATCGAGAGCATCACCTATGATGTCGAAGATTTGACGTCGTCGGGCAAAGACTCGATTGGAAATATCCTTCGTGACACCGAAGCCATCGTTCAGGAAGTTCGCTACGTGATCGGGCAGTCGTCCTCCGATCTGCAATCTGGACTTGGCTCGCTCAAAGGAACGTTGTCACGGCTGCAATCGACGCTGGATTCGTTGAACTACAGCCTTCAGAACATTCAGGACATCACCGACAAGATCAACGAAGGCGAAGGCACGATCGGCGAACTGGTCAATAACCCTGCAATCGCGCAAAAGACGGAAGCCATCCTGACCGATGCCAGCGATTATTTGGGCCGAGTCACCCGGTTGCGTACGATCATCGAGCTGCGTAACGAGTACCATGTCAACGCCCGACAATTTAAGAACATCTTGGGCCTGCGACTGCAGCCCACACCCAACAAGTATTACCTCATCGAGCTGGTTGATGATTACCGTGGCCGTACGGAAACCGTCACGACTGACGTCAACACGACCAATGCAGACGACCCAGATGGCCTGTACCGCGAAACTCGCGAAGTCACGACGGACACGTTCAAGTTCAGCTTACAGTTCGCGCAGATTTATCAGGTGAATCCATGGTTTGGAATTGGTGGTCGGTTTGGTCTGATCGAGAGCACCGGCGGGCTGGGCGCCAACTTGATTTTCCTGGAAGACAGAAGCCTCGAGATTCAAGCTGACCTGTTCGATTTCGGACGCGATGTCAGCCCACGAATGCGAACCTTCGCTACCTACCAGTTTTTCGGAGCGGCCTACGTGGCAGGCGGGGTTGACGACGTCTTCAACGACCGACGCACCGAGTACTTTCTGGGCATCGGGCTTCGTTTCGACGACGACGATCTGAAAGCAATCTTGTCGACGACCGGCGTCCCTGCCGTCCCCTAACGACTCATTTCAAATCATGTTTTTTGAGCAACTCACGCAGATGGAATCGCGTGAGGCCAGCATGCTTTGACGCCTGCGAGATATTGCCCTCGAACTCACCGATGAGCTTGGTCAGATAGTCGCGCTCGTATTGCTCGAGCACGACTTGTTTTCCAGCCTTGTAGTCCAAGTCCAGATCGACCGAGATAAGCGAGGTATTGGGATCATCGGACACGGGCGCTGTCGGCGTGGGTTGGGCGATACCCATCGAAATTGAGCCGGACAGGTGAAGGTCGGAGCGTTGAATCGCTGTGTCGTTGGCCAGATTCGCCGCACGCTCGATCACATTACGTAACTCGCGCACATTCCCGGGCCAGGCATAAGACATCAACATATCCATCGCGTCCGCGGTCATCCGCATAGGCGGCAGATCTGGCCGGCGGCTTACTGCGTCAGCCAAAAACGCCTCGACGAGCAGCGGGATATCCTCACGTCGCTCTGCAAGGGATGGGAGCGCTAAGTTGATCACACCGAGCCGGAAATAGAGGTCTTCTCGGAATTGGCCGTCGTTGACCATGGTTCGCAGGTCGCGATTTGTCGCGGCGATCACGCGGACGTCCGTCCGAATAGTTTGGGTTCCACCCACTCGTTTGAACTCGCGGTTTTCCAATACGCGCAACAACTTGGGTTGCAGCGTGATATCCAGCTCGCCGATCTCGTCCATGAACAACGTGCCGCCGTTGGCTTGCTCAAACGCCCCTTTGTTCTGACTGACCGCGCCTGTAAAGGCGCCTTTCTCGTGACCAAAAACGTACGATTCCATCAGGTCTTTAGGGATCGATGAACAATCCAGCACGACGTAGGGCTTTTTTGCGCGGCGCGACGCGTCATGAATGGCTCGCGCAATGCGCTCCTTGCCTGTGCCCGTGTCACCCTCGATCAGGCATGTAAGCTCAGAGGGAGCCACTTTTGCCAGCATCGCGAAGACTTCGCGCATCGGAACTGAACGGCCAATCACGCCTTGGAAATGTTCCTCTGCCGACAGCGGAATCTCGACGACCTCTTCGCTGGGCACCAGGCGGAACGTCGTGTTTCCGGCGCGAAAAGTGACATTGGGCGCCAAGTATACCTCGCGAACCCGACAGCCACCGAGCAACGTTCCATTGGTCGACCCAAGGTCGCGCAACAAGAAGCCATCTTCCTCGGCGCGAAGCTCAAAATGAGTGCTCGAGATCGACGTATCCTGAATCGTCACCTCGTTCACCGTCGAGCGCCCCACGTAGGTCTTGCTCTTCGCGATGACAAATTCTTTGCCTTTCTGTGGACCATCAACCACCGCCAACTTCGCCTTACGCAACTGTCTGGTTGTGGCGCGGTCGTTCACAAAAACAGTCCGCAGACCCATCTCTTGATTCGACATCAACAATCTCATGTGAACGTTTCCCTAACGTTATCATCGCTCCTTGGGAGTGGCAACTCTATCATCCACCTGTCTTCCAAGGTTTTTGGACCCGAAAATGACTGATGACTCAGGGTCCATCAAGCAAATCAACCTTTGGGGGTTGAGTTTTTTTGCCTCGATCACTTGCGACGTGTCCTACATCAGTATACAACCCCCAAATGTTATTTGGTCAATCAACTAAGAAACGGAACCTCGCGAAATATAGAGTGATTCGCGAGTCACTTTTTCTCTAGCTGCCAAAACACTGGATGAATTAATGATGAAACGACTTCAGAACCTTCGTGGCGCACAGCTTGAAAAAGCAGCGTCGATCAACGTGCAAAACGGCCGCATTCCGTGGCTCGATTCTGCCGCCACAATCCCAGTGGGCCACGAAGACCCAGTTTTCGTTACTTGGGACGCAGATACCGCCCAATGGCCTACCTGCGCGGTTCTTGTTGTCACGTTGGCTCAAGCAGAACTCCAGAAGTTTGGTCAAACTTACGCTGTGTTGGCTGAGACCACCGACCAGGCAAATTTTGCGGTTCGTCGAAATCATAAACTAGTGATCGGAGCAAAACCCGACTCTGGCTCAGCCTTGTACTTCGCGATCGCGGCAGATCAGCAGTCGGCACTCTCGACTGATGCTCCACAACGGCAGAACACATTTGCCGCGAACGACCCGATCGCGATCATCGGCGTCGGTGCCGTGATGCCAGGCGCCCTAAATGCCCCCCAGTTCTGGGAAAACATCAAAGCCGGCGTG
This sequence comes from Bradymonadaceae bacterium, assembly GCA_037968515.1. Taxonomy (GTDB): domain Bacteria; phylum Myxococcota_A; class Bradymonadia; order Bradymonadales; family Bradymonadaceae; genus JBFFMO01. The sequence goes on along the minus strand of JBBKVQ010000216.1, from coordinate 7,235 downwards.
AGTTCGATTTCGGAGGTTCCCGCCGACCGCTGGAACACCGAGCATTTTTTCTCGGATGACCACGAAGCTCCAGACAAAACCTATTCCAAGATCGGCGGGTGGATCACCGGGTACGAATTTGACCGTAAACAGTTCCGGATGCCTCCAAGCGTCATCGATAAAATTGACCACACTCAGCTGGTCTGTTTGACGTCGGTTCGCGAAGCACTTGCCGACTCCGGATACCTCGACACCGAATTCGACCGCGATCGATGCGCTGTGATTTTGGGGAACTCGCTGGGCGGTGACCTGCGCGACCAAACCACGCTGCGGGTTCACTATGCCGAGATCGAATCTCAGATTAAGGCATCTCTTGTTGCTGGCGGAAAGTTGTCGGCAGCCGAGATCGACACGGCGCTGAGCGCCGCCGAGATCGCGGTCAAGTCAACCCTCGGAGAGGTCAATGAAGACTCGATGCCAGGGGAACTTGCCAACGTCATCGCAGGGCGAGTGGCCTCGTCGTTCGACCTTCGTGGGCCCAACTTCGTCGTCGATGCCGCGTGCGCATCGTCGCTTGCCGCGATTGAAACCTCGGTCCGAGGCTTGCGTAGCGGCCAGTTCGATATGGTGGTTACTGGTGGCTCCGACCGCACCATGGGGCCTGCGTCGTTTGTAAAATTCTCGAAAATTGGCGCCTTGAGCCCCGACGGTTCACGTCCCTTCGACGTCAACGCCAACGGATTTGTGATGGGCGAAGGTGCAGGAATTCTGGTCCTGAAACGCCTGTCGGACGCCCAACGCGACGGCGATCGCATTTACGCCGTGATTCGAGGCGTTGGCGGTTCGAGTGACGGCAAAGGCAAAGGCATCACCGCGCCAAATCCGAAGGGCCAAGTACGAGCCATGCAACGGGCGTGGGACGACGCTGGCCTGTCCCCACGAACCGCAACACTTATCGAAGCTCACGGAACATCGACCCCAGTCGGTGACCCAACCGAAGTCGCGTCTTTGCACACAGTGATGAACGAGTCTCCTGGCGATTACGTCGGCGACGTTCGGCTGGGCAGCGTGAAATCGATGATTGGCCACCTCAAGTCAGCTGCAGGTGCAGCCGGCATGATCAAAGTCGCCTACGCGCTTCGTGACGGCGTCTTACCGCCCACGATTAATGTGACCCAGCCAAACCCTGAGCTTGCGCTAGAAGGCTCGCGGATTCGCATTCAGACCCAGACCGAACCATGGCTCGTCGAGGATAATCAGCCCAGACGAGCTGGAGTCAGCGCATTTGGATTTGGTGGAACCAACTTCCATATCGTCATGGAGGAGTACCTCCCGACCTCGCACCGTTCGACAACCATAACGCCCCTGCCCGAAATGATTTCTATGATTCATCAATCTGCTCCGAACACCGCTGGCGTCATCGCCCTATCGGGGTCATCGCCTCAAGAACTCATCACCGCCGTGACGCGCGTTTCGACCGATGTGTTGCAACAAGGCATCGAGTCAGCGAACCCCCACATGCTGCGGGCGGGTCGGCGAGCGCCCGTGGGGCAATTCCGAATCGCTATAGCCTTCAGTGATACGAACGACCTGAACGAAAAACTCGCCAAATCGTTGGGCGCCCTGCACACCCAGAAGGGCTGGAAAGTGCTAGCCAACCAAGGAATCGTTTACTCCGAGCGACGCATGGGCGGCTTGCTGGCCATGTTGTCCCCGGGCCAAGGATCACAGTATCTGGGCATGGGAGCTGAACTTGCTCGACTCTATCCGGTCGTCCGGCAGACCCTGAACGAAGCCGATGCGGTCATGCAGCCGATCCTTGGAAAGCGGCTGTCGGATTTGATCGCCCCTGACCTGTCGCAAAAAAGTGAACATGACGCGTTCATGGAACTCAGCCAGACCGAGGTCACTCAGCCTGCTGTCTTGGCGATCGACGTTGCCATTGCAAGACTTCTCGAGACCTTTGGTGTGCGTCCAGACATGGTCGCCGGTCACAGCCTTGGCGAATACGGCGCATGTGTCGCTGCTGGAGTGATGTCTTTTGAAGACGCGCTACTGACGGTCGCCGCTCGGGGAACCGAGATGGCCAAAGCCACACCCATGAACGGAGACTGTGGAATCATGGCGAGCATCCCGGCGCCGATGGATGTGGTCGAAGCGGTGTTGGCTGAGACCGACGGATACGTGGTTTGCGCCAACAAGAATTGTCCCGGACAAACCATCATCGCCGGATTAACCGATTCAACGCTCGCCGCGATGAAACGCTTCGAGGAACTCGGCTATCAGGTCGTTCAGCTGCCGGTAAGCCATGCTTTCCACTCGAAAGTTGTCGCTGCGGCTTCCGAGCCGCTTCGCCGCCACCTTGCCAGCGTAGAAATCGGCGTGCCGCGCCTGCCTATCCTGACCAATGTCACAGGGGATCTGTATCCGGGCAGTCCAGGGTCGGAAGAAGCGATTCGGGACCTGCTGGCCCAGCAGGTGGCCGCCCCGGTCGAATTTATCGAAATGATCGAAAGAATGTACGACTTGGGAACACGCACATTTGTCGAAGTCGGCCCCAAACGAGCGCAACAGGCGTTCATCCAAGCGATCCTCGGTGACCGCGAACATGTCGCCCTGTTCACCAATCATCCCAAGAAGGGCGAACTGGCTTCGTTCCTGGAGGCTCTGGCCCAACTTTGGGTCGCAGGTGCGATGGACAGCGCGGAAGTCCACGTCGACGTCGAGACACCGCTTGCCGCAATGAGCTCAAGCCGCGCGCGGGTTTCTCGCGAAGATGTGGTCACCCAAATGGTCGCTATTTTGTGCGACAAGACAGGATACGACCCGGATGAAATCGAGCCTGAATTCGAGCTCGAGGCCGACCTTGGAATCGACACCGTCAAACAGGCCGAAATCATGGCGTCGGTCCGCGAAATCTATGGGTTCGAGCGAGACGACGAATTCAAACTGGCTGAGTACCCCTCGGTGAACCATCTGGCCGACTACGTAATCGGTCGCATGGGAACAGGAACGCAGGAGCAAGTCGCCTCGGCCCCTGCCCCTGCGCTGACCGCTACCTCGGTCGTTGCGGCTCCTGCACCCATCGTGGCTGCAGCGGCTCCAGTCGTCGCCGCACCGGCTCCCGTCGTCGCACCCGTTCCAGTGCAAGCACCGCCAGTCGCACCAACCCCATCGGCCGTGTCCCGAACCGAGATACTCGCGACCATGACCGAGATCCTTTGTGAAAAAACGGGTTACGACCCCGACGAAATCGAGCCTGAGTTCGAGCTAGAAGCCGATCTGGGCATCGACACAGTCAAGCAGGCCGAAATCATGGCTTCGGTCCGGGATGTCTTCGGGTTCGAGCGAGACGACCAGTTCAAGCTGGCCGAATACCCATCATTGAACCATTTAACCGAATACGTTGTGGAACGAATGGCACATGGTGCCGAGGTGACTTCGGTGGCAACCCCGGCCCTTGCAGCACCAGTTGTCGTCGCCCCAGCCAAAGCTCCCGAGGCGGTGGCCGTTGTTGCACCCGCGCCAGCAGCAATGGTGGCGGCGGTCCCAATGCCAACGACCCCGGCACCAACTGCGGCGCCAGCGCAAAGCCGCGACCAGGTCATCGTCACAATGATCGAAATCCTGTGTGACAAAACCGGGTACGACCCCGACGAAATCGAAGCCGAGTTTGAGCTGGAAGCCGACCTTGGGATCGACACGGTCAAGCAGGCTGAAATCATGGCTTCGGTTCGTGAAATCTACGCATTTGAGCGCGATGATCAGTTCAAATTGGCCGAATACCCGACCCTTGCTCGACTGGCGGATTACGTCTTAGAACGGCTGTCGGTCGCCCAAGCTCCCGGCGCAGCCGCGCAGACACCGAATATTCCCCCTTCGGTGCCGGGCGCACCAGTCGCACCAGTCGCAGCCCCACAGGCTGCATTGATTGAGACCAAACCAGAGCCAGTCACAGCCAAGCAGGAGCCTGACACCACAGTTAAGGCTTCCGCACCAATCGCAGCCCGGCAAGAGCCAAGCGCGCCAACCACAGCATTTGTGCCCACAGCACAACGCCCCGTTGCCATTACTGGCTGTGCTCTTGGCCTTCCCGGCAGTTCTGAAGTTTTTGCCGACGACGCTGTCGAGCGACTGCTCAGTGGAATCAACTTCATCGAGGCCGTTCCACAGAAACAGCGCGAGGCCATCGTTGGAAAACACATCGTGCGACTTGTGAAACTCAAGGACGGCGGCGGCGACATGGAAGAAGTGACGTCGACAGACGACGTGATCAAACTTTCTGGTCAAGCGGGTCCGTTCGACCTTACTCAGTGGGGGCTTTCGGAACGAATGATCGAGTCACTCGACGAAACCAGCCGGCTCGCGATTGCCGCAGGTTTAATGGCGCTAAAGGACGCCGGACTTCCGCTCGTGCCAAGGTATCGCCTGACGACGACCGGAAAACGCGTGACGGTGGGCTGGTCGCTCCCCGAAACACTGGCTGCTGAAACCGGAGTGATTTTCGCGTCAGCTTTCGCCGGCCAAGATGCCTTGATCGAAGAAGTCACGGCCTCGGCCCAAGAGGACTATAAGTTCAATCACCGGTTGCTGCTGCGCATGCTTGGCATCGCCAACTCGCGATTTGCCGAAATCATCGGCGCACGCGGCCCCAACACCAAGATCAACAGCGCCTGCGCTTCCACCACCACCGCGATTGCGATGGCGCAAGACTGGATCACGCTCGGACGATGCAAACGCGTTGTGATTTTGGGCGCGGATAACGCCAGCGGCTCAACTCTGTTTGAATGGATCGGCTCGGGCTTCCTTGCCACTGGGGCAGCAAGCACCGAGGCACGCGTTGAAGACGCCGCGCTGCCCTTCGACAAACGTCGTGACGGAATGATCATCGGCATGGGTGCAGTCGCCCTTGTGGTCGAGGCTCCGGGCCTTGCCGAAGCACGTGGCATCGAGCCGATTGCAGAAGTCTTGGGCACACGTTTTGTGAACAGCGCCCTGCATCCGACCCGTTTGGACGTTGATCATATCGCATCGGAAGTCGACGCCCTGTTGACCGACGTGGAAGCTAAATACGGCGTCAAACGTGCTGAAGCCGCGGCAAAAACCGTATTTGTTTCGCATGAGACCTACACGCCAGCCCGCGGTGGCAGCGCCGACGCTGAAATCGCGTCGCTGCGCCGGGCATTCGGTGATAACGCCGACGATGTCGTGATTGCGAACACCAAGGGCTTCACGGGCCATGCGATGGCCGCTGGGATCGAAGATGTACTGGCGATAAAAGCGCTGCAGCATCGCCGATTGCCGCCAATCGCGAACTTCAAAGAGCCTGATCCAAACCTTGGGAACCTGCGCCTGAGCCAAGGCGGAAAATACGAACTCGACTACGCTCTTCGCCTTGCCGCAGGGTTTGGAAGCCAGCTCGCAGTCGCCTTCATGCGTTTCCGCGCACGAACCGAAAACCGAGTGTTGGATCCACAACTGTACGCAAGCTGGATCGAAGAGGTCAGCGGCTTTGAACACCCGGAAACCTTCATCGAACACCGCATGCTTAAATTGCGCGATGACCAACCCAAGGACCGGGTTCCCAAACCGGCTCAGAAAGTGGAAGTGGTTGAAACAAGCCTCCCAAAAACCCAGGGCGCTACCTTGATCCGACCGCAATCGGTGGTAGCGCAAGCCAAGACAGCAGCCCGCGTTGATAACGATCGTTTGCATGAAGCACTCGGCGGAAAACGTGTGGTCGTATTGGCTGGCCCCATGCTCATCAACGACTTAGTGGTTCGTTCGCTCGAGGCATTTGGAGCGCAGGTCGATGTTTTTAATAACGGACGCACTCCGCTTGGCGATGGCGTCGCTGTAGATTTTGGCGACGAAGCGCGTCTGCAATCGGCCATGAAAGGCATCGGTCGAATCGACGGAATCGTGAACCTGACTGGGTTTGGGGCCGATTCGATCACCGGCGCCGACGTGGAACGCGCGACGTTGCATACATTTAATGCTGCTCGCGCTTGGTACGCGACTCAGGGGCAACCCACTGCGGACATGTTCTTCTTGAGCGTCACAGGCATGGGTGGACGACTCGGATTTGACCGGGCAACCGGGCCACTGCCGTTATCCGGCGCGGTCGCCGGCATCACCAAGTCGCTGGCTCGAGAATGGAGCCAGGCCAGGATCAAGGTCGTAGATGTGGCACGCGAGGGCTTTTATCCTGAGCTTGGCCGGCAGGTTCTTGACGCACTGTTTGACGACACGAACGGCGTGGAAGTTGGCGTGATCGGCGGCGTCCAATGGGGCCCAACCTATATCGACCCTTCCGAGATCTTTGCACATGGCATCAGCCTGTTGCCAAGCCCGGGCGACGTCGTCCTTGTCACAGGCGGTGCACGCGGTATCACGTCAGCAATCGTCCAAGATTTGGCGCGTCGCGCACCGGCGACCTATATCCTGATTGGGCGCACCTCGTTTGAAGGTGCTGCTGTTCTGGAACTGGATCTGGACGTCGAAAAAGAACGAATCAGGGCCGAGCTGAAGGCTGCGGGCGAACGTGTGACGCCTGTTATGATTCAAAAACGCTTGAATCGGATTCTTGCACAACAAGAGATCGCCCAGACACTCGCTCAAATCGCGGACAGCGGATCGAAGGTTGAGTACGTGTCTTGTGACCTAGCCGATGCCACGTCCGTGCGGCAAATGACCACACGAGTCGTGGCTTCTCATGGAAAAATCGCGGGATTCATTCATGGTGCAGGGGTCGAAGAATCAAAATTGATCCACGAAAAAGACCGCGCTGGGTTTGATAGAGTATTTGCGGGCAAGGCTCTTGGAGCCCTCGCACTCTGGGAATCCACCCGATCTGAAGCGCTGAAATTTGCGGTTTTGTTTTCGAGCGTTGCTGGAAGATTTGGAAATATCGGACAAGCAGACTACTCCGCGGCAAACGAGTGCTTAAATAAGCTTGCTCAACTGATCAATGCCTCATCCACCACACGTGCTTTGTCGATTGACTGGACCGCGTGGGATGACGTGGGTATGGCTACTGAAGGGTCAATGAAACAGATTCTAGAATCTCGAGGAATCGATCTTTTGCCCGCAGCGGAAGGCGCACCCATGGTTGCGGACCTTCTGGATGCAGGAATTTACGGAGAAGTGCTGGTCGCCGGTCGACTTGGTGATATGTTCGACGGCCCAGTACCACAGAAAGCGGAGTTGTCGGCAGTGAGCCAGACCACCGAAAAAGCAACATTCGAACGAACGAT
>JBBKVQ010000215.1:0-6737 GCA_037968515.1 Bradymonadaceae bacterium | reverse complement strand
GGATATTGGGCAGAAGGGTGTTGGCCGCTGCCGTGTCCGCTAGGCTGGTAGCCAGATTGCTGCACCCAACCCGAGTTTTGATTCCACCCAGAACTCTGCATCGAGTCGCCCAAAGGGTGGTGCCCCGATCGCTCTTTACTCAAGAACTGCTCAAGCGCATCGGCTAGCTGTTCGGCCGTCTGGAACCGGTCGTGGACCGCCTTGGCCGTCGAAATTCGAATAATGTCATGAAGCATCGGGTCGAAAGAACCGATCATCGGTAAACGAAGCGCCTCGGGACTGATCTGTTGCGAAATCAAGCCCATCGTTGTGTCGCCCATGACCGCAGGCTCGCCGGCGACCATCTCGTAAAGCATCAAGCCCAACGAATACACATCGCTGGCGCCTGCCAACTGTTCCCCGCGGACCTGTTCAGGGGACATATAACGAGGCGTTCCGATCAATTCGCGCTCGCCTTCTGGCAAACCGGCGCTCGTCAGGTCGGCGTTGCTTGAATCCAGCAGGCGCGCCACACCAAAATCGAGCACCTTCACGAAGTCCTTTTCCGACTCCAGATCCATCACCATGATATTGGCTGGTTTCAAGTCTCGGTGGACGATGCCTAGCCTGTGGGCCTCGGACAAAGACTTAGCGATTTGTCGGGCGATATGCGCGGCTCGAACGGCTTCAACTGTGAACTCGCGCTTGAGCAACTGTTTGAGCGTGTCGCCATCGACGTACTCAAGCGTCATGTAGAGACCACCATCTACCGTGTCGCCGAAATCATGGATCGTGACGGTATTAGGGTGTTTAAGCTTCGAGATGATGCGCACTTCGCGAAGGAAACGTTCCTTGGCGCTTGGCGCAGTCAGGCCAATTCCGGGACGCAAGACCTTGAGTGCGACGTACCGGTCCATGGGCTGCTGGTAGGCGAGATAGACCATACCGAAGCCACCGCGGCCGAGTTCGCGGAGAATCTTGTATTTTCCCTCGAAGATCTGTCCGATCTGGAGGGAGTCGTTGGCTTCGTTCGAATTCACTGGGACGGCTCCGAGGACCGCGGTAACTCAAGGGTTGATCGTCATGTCGCCCGAAATATGCTATTGCCTAACTTATACCGCACGTATCAGGGATTCGCAAAGATGGTCTCGTATCTCGACGCTCGTGAGCTTCCAGAAGCTCCAAAAGATGCCGTTTCGCTTCATTTTGAGGCAGGGACGCTTGTGATCGACGGCGTTCCCGAAAGTGTTCCGTTGGCGCACTGTGTTTGGGACGATAGGGTGGGCCGATGGCGTACTTCTGCACACCGATATCGATGGATTCTAGCGACCCTCTTGCGTGGCGGTCACACTGTTTGGGACGCGGCAAGAGCCTATTCACCCATCCAAGTTAGCGAACAAACGGGCAGGGTGTCTTTTGACCATCAACTCGAAGCGTTGAACGCATGGAAAGGCGCACAACGTTGCGGCGTTGTCGTCCTGCCTACTGGGGCGGGAAAAAGTTTTGTGGCTATCAAAGCGATTGAAGAAGCTGGCCGAAGTGCTCTTGTAGTCGCGCCCACGCTTGATCTGGTCGAACAGTGGATTCGCCTGCTCTCAGAGCACTTTGGCGAAACGATTGGGGCCCTTGGGGGCGGAACGTACGATCCTCAGGATCTCACGGTGTCGACTTACGACTCCGCGGCGATTCATATGGAACGGCTGGGAAATCGCTACGGGCTTATTATTTTTGACGAGGTCCATCACCTGCCGTCACCGACTTATCGATGGGCCGCCGAGGCCTGCATCGCGCCGTATCGTCTGGGGCTGAGCGCCACACCGGAGAGACCAGATGGTTTGCATAACTTGGTTGATGAACTGGTTGGCCCCGTGATCTGTCGAAAGACCAACAAGGAGTTGTCGGGCGAATTCCTAGCTGACTACACGACTGAAGTGCTCGAAGTCGCCATGGGTGACGAGGACATGGACTCGTACACCGAGGCGCGGGCGCGTTACCAAGATTTTGTCAGTTCTCAGGGAATCCGCATGGGCGGGCGCCAAGGCTGGCACAATTTCTTGGCCGCGGCAGCTCGCAGCGAGCAGGGTCGGGAAGCGTTTCGGGCATTTCGGGCCAGTAAACAACTCGCGATGGCCCATTCGCTGAAATTGGAACGCGTTGCCGAACTGCTTCATCGGCACCAAAACGACCGCACCCTTGTCTTCACCAACGATAACCTGTCTGTGTATGCGATTTCTGAAAAGCTCCTGTGCCCAGCTTTGACCCACCAGACGCCGCTTAAAGAACGTGCCGAGATTCTGCGTCGTTTTGCGTCGGGCGAATATCGGGTCGTTGTGACCAGTCGGGTTTTGAATGAAGGGGTCGATGTGCCCGATGCTAATGTGGCGATCGTGCTCTCAGGCACGGGGTCGGTCCGTGAACACGTACAACGCCTAGGACGAATCTTGCGACGCGCTGACTCGAAGCAGGCCATCTTGTATGAACTTGTGACACCGGACACCGTGGAAGCCCATGTGAGTCGCCGCCGAAGGACACATGATGCTTACGAGTGACCTTGTTCTGGCGCGTGTCCGAAAGGGGGTTTTACGCCCCAGTTTCCTGGATATTTCGGAAACAGAACTTTCGCGCTGCGCGGTACTCCTTGAAACTTGGACCGGCCATGTGGGAGCGCGCCGAGAGGAGCTCGATGAGATGCTTCAGGGGCTCGAGGGCGATGGGACCGATTTTGCGGTTTGGCGAGGTCTGTCTAAGCTTATCGCCGACGGGTCGGAGTTCGAGGTCGCCTCTGAGCTTGATCCGTCAGAGGTTCGGGCTCGCGTTTTTGAGGCGGCCGCGGGAGCGATTCCCCGCAACAATTCAGAACGAAAGGCCATCTTGGCAGCCGTAGCGGAAGCATTTGGGGTTGAAACTCATCAAGTTGAAGCCGGTCTGTACGCAGACTTGAATGCTCGTCAGATGCTGAAATCAGTACCCAAGTGGACCGCCGATGTGCTGCTGAATCGGTACAACGTCGCCCTCGCGCAAGGGGTTCTTTATAAGGCGACGGAACTCACGATCCGATTGGTGGACAAACGAGCTGCTCGAATTCGCCAAGTCTTTCATATGCTGAAGTTTTTTGGCCTAATGCACCGTGTCGAAAAAGCCGGGAAAACCTGGGTGCTGACCGTCGATGGCCCCGCATCTTTGGTGTCGCAATCACGCAAATACGGGCTAAATCTGGCGACCTTTCTACCGGTCGTATTCCAGTGCGAGTCTTGGGCGCTCGAGGCCAAAGTAGAGTGGCAGCCGAGACGCCCAGTCGCTTTTGAGCTGGCCTCGACCGATGTCGAGTTGAAGTCGACCTATCGCACCAAGGGAAACTGGCGGTCGGACGAAGAGAAGATGCTCTTGTCACGCTTTGCAAAGGACGTAGACGGCTGGAAGCTCAGGGACGAAGCAACGATCCTCGAGCTCGATCGCGGCGAGATTCTGGTGGCGGATTTCCTGATGACGTCGCCTGACGGCCGTGAAGTCGTGGTCGACGTCGTGGGATTTTGGCGGGAAGCCTACCTTTCGCGCCGTCTAGAACACCTTGGCCACATCAAGATGCCAGTGGTTCTGGTGGTGGCTGAACGCATGAAAACACACGGCAAAGCCATCGAAGAAATGGACATTCCGGTGGTATATTTCAAAGGCGTGATACGCCCGGATATTTTGATCCAGGCAGCCGCGCGCGCGCTTTCTACAAGCCGCCCGTGACGGGCAAAACACACTGGCGAACAGCGTTCATGGTGGGCTGGGTGAGCAGGAACATGATCTCGGCCAAAACATTTGGCGCGACCCATTTCGAAAAGTCAGCGTCAGGCATATCCTTTCGATTATTGGCTGTATCGATCACTCCTGGTGCGACCGCGTGGATGTTGATGTCTTGATCTTTGATTTCCAAAGCGACGCTTTCAATAAACGCATGCAATCCAGCTTTACTGGCCGCATAGCAGCTGACGCCAAATCCGGGTTTCAGCGCACTCGCCGAGCTCACTAAAACAATGCGTCCAAAGCCGCTGGTTTTCATCGATTTCAGCGCTTCTCGAGTCGCAATGATTGACGATTTCAGATTCAGGTCGACCAGAAAGTCAATGTCATCATTGATGGTCTCGTGGGCGGGCGTGAATCGAAATCCTCCTGCACAGTGAACCAGCGCGTCGATGCCGCCAAGCGATGATTTGATGTGTTCGAACGCGCTTTCTACGGCGTCGGCACGCGTCAAATCGCAACCCAGCAGGTGCAGGCGGTGCAGCTCTTTATGACGCACGAGTTCGTTACCGGCGAAATTCCGGTCGATTCCAACGACGGTGCAACCGGCGTCAATAAATTGCTCGACAACCTTGCTGCCAAGCGCTCCAGCTGCCCCTGTGACCACGACACGACGAAGGCTCTGTTGTTCGTTTGTGAGTTCCATGACGAGTCCTTAAAACGTTTGCGCGAGTGCGTGTTCAATAATTTCGATGGACTGATCGATGACTTCGTCCGTGTGCATCACCGACAAAAAGCCCGCTTCGTACTGACTTGGGGCCAGATAAACGCCACGGTCGAGGCACTCGTGGAAGAACTTGTTGAATTTCGGGATATCGCAATCTTTGACGTCTTCGTGCGAATGCATCTTCGCAGGCGCGAAAAACATTCCGAACATCGAGCCGACGCGGTGCTGAGAAAGCGGGTAACCGTTGGTGTCGATGATCTTTTGAACCCCGTTCTCGAGTCGTTTCCCGGCGCGCTCAAGCAGCTCGTAACTCGCTGGAGTCAATAGTTCCAACGTCTTCAAACCGGCCGCTACAGCCACAGGGTTTCCAGACAGCGTTCCGCCTTGATAAATTGGCCCGTCCGGCGCCACCTGCCGCATGTATTCGCTTTTGCCGCCGTAGGCAGCGAGCGGGAAGCCGCCGCCGAGCACTTTGCCAAAACAGTACAGGTCACCTTCGACGCCGTACACTTCGGCCGCGCCGCCGCGCGCGACACGAAAACCAGTCATGACCTCGTCTAGGATCAGTGCTGCGCCGTGCTTGGTGCAGGCCGCTCGCAACTTGGTCAAAAAACCGTGCTGTGGCGGAATACACCCGGTGTTGCCACAGATGGGCTCGACAATCACACACGCGATCTGGTCTGGGTTGGCGTCAAACAGCGCCTGCACCGACGCAATATTATTAAACTGCGCGAGCAAAGTGTCCTGAGCCGTTCCCGGTGTCACGCCAGGACTGTCGGGCGTTCCCAGCGTTAGCGCGCCAGATCCTGCGGCAATCAAGAACGAGTCAGCATGGCCGTGATAACAACCCGTAAATTTGATGATCTTATGACGGCCGGTGACTCCGCGAGCCACGCGCACCGCGGACATGCACGCTTCGGTCCCCGAACTCACCAGGCGAATCACTTCGACGCCAGGCACCCGTTCGACGACCGCTTCTGCCAAATCGATTTCGCGCTCGGTGGGCGCACCAAACGAGGACCCGCCGTCCATCGCCGCCTTGCAAACCTCGACAACTTCCGGATGCGCATGACCCAAAATCGCCGGGCCCCAGGTGAGCACAAAGTCGATGTATTTGTTGCCATCGACATCGTGAATGTGTGCACCCTTTGCGTGGGAGATAAACGGCGGAGTGCCTCCAACCGATCGGAATGCTCGGACCGGCGAGTTCACGCCGCCTGGCATAACGCGTTGTGCGCGTTCAAGGAGGGCTTTACTTCGAGTGTACATGGGGGCTCCCCGTGGTGGTCAAATCAGTGTCTCTTGTAGTGATCGCTTCCTTTTCGGTCAACGCAGGAACTTCGTCGCAATGTTGTGTGTTCTAAGCCAATATGGCCTTCAGATTTTGGAGCTACAATGAATATAAGAATTGCGTTGGCTCAGATGACCTCGACTCGAGACATCGAGCAAAACATCGAAACCTGCCGCGTGCTTGCCGAACAAGCAGCCGAGGACCGCGTCCGTTGGCTGATTTTCCCCGAAAACGCGCCGTTTCTTGGTGCAGACAAAGAAAAGGCCGCCATCGCAGAAGAGTTGGATGGCCCGATGATGGCGAACTACCGAGAGATCGCTCGGTTGCGGAAGATGTTTGTTACGGTGGCCGGTTTTCCGGAAACCGCGCCGACTGCGGGACACACGTTCAACACGCTGGTCACGTTGAATCCAGCCGGTGAGACGGTCGCGGTTTATCGAAAAATGCATCTGTTTGACGCGCAAGTGGATGCTCAGATTTCCTACCGCGAGTCCGATTCCTGCACACCGGGCGAAGAACTGGTGGTGTCGGCAATGGACTTTGACGGCGTTAAACTCCAGGTGGGGCTCAGCGTTTGTTACGACCTGCGTTTTCCCGAAATGTATCGGGAACTCAGGAAACGAGGAGCCAATGTCTTGATCGTGCCCAGCGCGTTCACATTACAAACGGGCAGGGACCATTGGCATGCTTTACTGCGCGCCCGAGCCATCGAAAACCAGTGTTATGTGTTGGCGCCTGACCAAGTGGGCGTGCACTTCGGGCAACGGGCGTCCTTTGGGCATTCGTGTGTTTACGACCCATGGGGCCAACTTCAGGCGTGTGCGCCGGACCGAACTTGCCTTGTGACGGCCGATCTCGACCTGAACTACCTTAATATGGTACGGGAGCGCATGCCGGTTGAGGCACACAGGCGTTTAGACAAATGAACATGCTGACCGTTCTTCAAACACTAGACATCATTCTGCCCGTTTTTTACGCGGCGAATCTTGCGCTCTACGTGCGGCATTTCGT
>JBBKVQ010000214.1:0-13730 GCA_037968515.1 Bradymonadaceae bacterium | reverse complement strand
GGAAGCTCGATGAGCGTGCTCTTCAACATCACACCACTTTTGCGCGTTCGGTCTTAGGACGCTTGCAGTATACTGAATGTGGGCTTTTTCGACCAGCAAAGCCAGCAAACACGATGTGCCTATGATGTTTTTGGATGAATCACAGATAAACGCTCGACGTCGGCAGGTTTACGTAGAGCGTGTGCGGGCCTCGATCGAGCGAATTCGGGTCATTGATGGCATTAATGCCATCGGACTTGCGGAAGATTTGGTTGGGAGTTTCGATTTTGCGCTTCGCCATCATCTGGCCGAGTGGAGCCGAGTCGCGCTGAAGCCCCAGTTGGGCATCGGAACCCAGGAGTGGATTCGAGTTCGAGGCAGGGTCGCTGAGCGGTCGAATGTGGCGATGCCAGGCGCTCAGGACGAGTCCTTCGATATTCTGGTGTCGTGTTGGTATCGCTTTTTGATCGAGTCTCAACCTGCGACGCCAGTTTTGATCAAGCGTGGCGATCATGAAGTCCTTACCAGTACAGACGAAGAAGGTTTTTTTGACGCGACTTTGTCGGCCCAACCTTCGCTTGGCGATCCAGATTTTCAAACTGAAATCGATTTGGGCGGAGAAGCCATGGTCCGGGCAGAGCGGGTCACTGGACGATGTTTGGTTCCCCACCCCGAAGCTCACGTCGGCGTGTTGGTGGATATTGATGGCCTTATCCTTAACCATCCAGTTCACCGGTTCTCGCAGTGTTTGGGCGAGATCGTGCTTGGTGAAACTCAACGTCTGCGGCCAGCTTTGGAAGGAGTCGATCGTTTTCTGCAACGCGTCCAGCAAGGAGTGACTCGGTCGAACCCCATGTTCTATCTGAGCAACGCTCCCCGTCATTTAAGCAAACATCTTGAAGCCGCGATTCATTACGCAAGGTTCCCTGAAGGATATCTGCAACTCCGAGATTTTGATTTCCGCTTGCGGAAACTGACGACCGAGCACGTCAACGTCGTCGAGATGATGCTCGCTTTAGAAATCGTGGATGACTTCCCCGATTTGCCATTTGTATTTGTGGGTACGAGCCGGCGCGCCGCGTTCTATGAGCCGCTGATCAATGCCTTGTGCCACCGTCTCAGCGCAGTTTTTTTGATCGGTGATGAAGGTCTTCCGGACGATATCCGAGCACTTTGCGAAGAACTCGGGGTGGAATGTGTCTGCGGGAGTGCCGACCGAATCGTGATGCATTTGGTACAGCGGGGCTGGTCCAATGCGTAGGTGTATGTTGGTTTTCTTGATGTTCCTGATGGGCTGCGAACCCAACGGATGTCACTCGAATGCCCCGTCGGGCTCCACGGCGCTGAGCTCGACTAAATGGGTGCCAGCGACAGCAAGCAGTGTCGTCCAGACGAGCCGCATGAGGAGTCTTCTCGAGGTTTCGCGGGCAATTGTTGATCGTCTCCCGGACACAACTCGCTTTCCGATCGTCCGGCAGGAATGGTCGCGCGTACTGGGCTTGGACCCCCTTGATGAAAAAAGTTGGGCATTACTTGGTGTGGACATCGCGGGCGAAGCCACTTTTTTCGAGGACAAAGGATATTGGGTGATTGATGCCCACCTGGTGGCCCCGGAGACCTTGGCCAAGTGGATCGATGCACGTCGAGTCGCGGGAACTTTTGTGGTGGAAGTTCTTGATGAACATGGTTGGAGTGTTACGCGTTTGAAGTTGCCGCAAGGTGGGGACGTGATGTCGATCGCGATTCGTGAAACCGATGTGCTCTTCATGCCAGCGAGCCGCCTACAGCCAGCAAAACCTCAAGAAATCGACCGCTTGGATGCGTTCCGAAAACTCATGACGATGCCGGCCGAGAATCGATACGAGAATCAGCCTTGGGCTCGGCAGTTTTCTGACGAGTTTGGCACGGCTACTGTGGCTGGTTCATTTCAGCCGGCGATGTGGATGCCCGAGGCCTATGGTGTTGGTCAGGCAGCTTCAGTGTTTCAGCGGCTTCGAAACCAAATGGGTCCGATCGGTTTCACCGCGAGTTTTGCCGCAGAATCAGGCTTTTTGGACTTAGATTTGATGTCGCGTGCGGATCCTCGCGAACCCACTTTTGTAAAGGAACTGAAAGGTGCTAAAGGCGCCCCACCTGTGGTCGGCGGCCTTGTGGACCCGGGCGTCCTCGGAGTTGTAAGGCTGTCGGTCCAGCCCAGGAAGTTCTACGACCTATTGCGCAGCTTGTTGCCTGCGGAGTCACGCATCGAACTCGATGCCTGGGTTCAGAATTTAGATTCCGCACTTTCGATCGATCTGGTGGGCGACATCATGACCAACGTCAACGGACATGCGGTTGCGGCAATCTACGGGTTCGAGCCCAAGGTGCTCCGACTCGATAATCCCACGCTGGCGTTTGATGTTCTGACCTTGCGGGCCACGCGTGAGGCGGTACTGATTCCGATCGCTGACCGCCAGCGCATGGAACGGGTTTTGGACGCGTGGACTCAGGCATCGAAGGGAAAACTCAATCGCCAACCTTCTGGGGATACGATTCAGTACGCGTGGCTGGACGACGGTGCTTTGTCGTGGGCGCTGATTCTGGGGCGAGACCACGTGGTGTTTGTCGACAGTACGGCGGCGTTTGACCACGCGATTGCTTACGAAAGGGCAGCTCGTCCTCTGGACGGAAGTCTGATCGAAAAAGGTCTGCCGGTCCTGTTTGAGGAGGTCGACCGTTCAGGCATTTACCTCGATACCACCAGCCTCTCGAACCTGCTCGCCGAGGCCGGCAATGAAGACTTGGCGGCTTATATGCGGCCGTTTCGCTCGCTGATCATCACATCTGACATGGTCGGCAGTACCAACCGAATTGGTGTTCGGGCGTCGTTGTCGCGCTAGGGTTAGAATCGCGTCGACTCGAGATCTGCTTCGAATGAGCAGACATCATCATAACTTGGACGTCGGGCGAACACGCCCTGACCGTCGCCGTGGATGCCGCGCAAAAAGAAGTACACATATCCGCCGAACTTTGCTTCGAAGGACTCCCGGTCTTTCAGACCGTAGAGGCGTGTGACAGCTAGGGAATACAGCCTTGCCTGCAGGTCGTAGTTCAGCGCCACATGGGTTTCGAGCGTAGCCTCGTCGTAGACGGGCAATGTGTCTGTCTTCCAGTCTGCAAAATAGACTTTGCCATCGACCTCAAAAAGTAGGTCGATAAATCCCTTTATCCATCCGCGTTCGATTGTGAACGTACCGTCCGGCAGACCTCTTTTTAGAGACGGATGGGATGTTTCGGGGATGGGGAAGACGAACTCAACTTCGCGGCGTTCACGGACCAAATCCGCGACGCGGGACTCTGTAGTCGGAAGCGCCATTGGCGTAGTGAGTGTCTGGTAGACCAGATACAAAGCGTGAGGTTTATAGGCTTTGTCGATGGCGTACTTTCGATGGTTGTCTTCGAAAATCCGGTCGATCTCGGGCAGGGCACACCAGTCTTCGAAGGTGCAATCTGCTGCGGAAGAAAACGCAGAGTCTTCCAGCAGTGCATGCATGAAGACTCCCGGACCTGTCCCTCCTGGCAGTTCAACTTCCAGTCGCCATGCCTCAGGTTGTTCGGACTTTTCGGTTTTGAACTCTTCCATGTCGATCGCGGTGCGATACCCGCCTTTGGCTTGTTTCATGCGGCTGTAAGAGCTCACTACCAAGGGTGTTCCACGCATTGACTTGTAGGACCGGGAGACCTCGTGAGCTGCGTTTGATTGGCTGGGGATTTCATAGTGTACACCGACCGATCTTCCACCACCGGAGCGGGTTTCGCTGTTATCGGGAGAGATCTCCCGGACCTCAAAGAGCCCCGCTTCCAGATTGCCGCGCATCTGTTGAAGGCGGTCGTTTAGCACCGAGTAAGTGCCCGAAAGCTCGTTACAGTCGCGTTTGTCGAAGTAGGGCAGGTATACGCGCGCTCGAGCGCGGGTGACCGCAACGTAGAGCAACCGGGAGTTCTCGTCGCGGGTCTCTTGCCGTGCGGCGTCAATGGCCATCGGATGCATTGGGGGGCCGATGTGTTTGATGCGGCGATCGTGGATATGCATGTCCACAAAATCCATCCAGCCGTTCCAGAGGCCTCCAAAAAGAAACACAACGTCGGCCTCAAGGCCTTTGCTCTTGTGCATGGTCATCACCTGCACAGCTGCTTTTTCGCTTTCCAGCCGTTGGATATTCTTATCTTCACCTTCGGGGGCGTCGCTTTTTGTGACCCATTTCTGAAGGCGTTGCACCAGTTCACGCATGTCCAGATTCGACGCATGGGCCTCTTCGACGAGTTGTTCGATGATATGCAGGTAGTTCGTGAGTTCTCGCTCGGAGTCTTTGAAGAAGATTTCACGACGAATGATCCCACTCGAATCCAAGATATCGGTGAAGAGCCTTTCGAAATCTCGGACTTGCGCAATTTCATGCCACCGAATCAGGCGGTCCACCAGGGCATCTGTTTCGGGCAAATCACGGCAGGCCGCGAGGTCTCTCAGTTCGATGCCGAAAAACGCAGTGCCCCAGGCGCGGAACCGGTGTTCTTCGACATGAGGTTCGTCGATGGCGCGCAACAGGTCGAGGACCTCGTAGGCCTCGGGAGTTTGATAGAGTCCTTCCAATTTGTAGAATGAAAAAGGAATGCGCTCCCGACGAAGGTATTCGCCGATTTGCCGCTCTTCGTTCCGTGTACGCGTCAAGATGAAGATGTCGCGCGCTTCGATGTCTCGCGAGGTTCCGTCGGCTTCTTCGACACGCCAGGGCGCGCCCAAAATCTTGCGGATCTCGGATGCAATATAAGGTCCGTAGGTGTCCCGGATCTGATATGCCAGAACTTTTTTTCTGTCTGCGTGAATGCGAACAAGCTGGATGGGTATGATTGACTGTCCATCCGTATCAACGGCTTTTCGACCACTCTGCCCTGCAGTCACGGGGTGGTCATAAGTAATTTTACCTTGAAAGAACGGTTGTTCTTCCTTCTGGTCGAAGATTTTGTTGTAGGCTTCGATAAGCTCCGGTGTGGACCGGAAGTTCTGAGTCAAGTTGATGGTCTCGATTCCCGCCTGTTCGATCGCGCTTCGCGCGCTGATGTAGGTGATGACGTCGGCGCCACGAAACGAGTAGATGGCCTGTTTTGGATCGCCGATGACGTAAAGGCGGTTGCTTGGGCTCTCGAAGAAGACTCTTCGGAAGATGTTCCACTGGACCTCGTCGGTGTCTTGGAACTCGTCAACGAGGGCAAAGCGATATTGGTCTCGCAGCATCCCCACCAGATGGCGTGCGTTGGGATCGCGCGTGTCGGCGAGTCGTTCCCACACCAATCGCAGCATGTCATCAAAGTCGAAAAATCCGCGGGCTTTCTCTTGTTCAAGCACGTCCCGAACTGGCTCCATAAAGGTCTGGAGTGTGGCAACACGAACGGTAGCAAGGGTGCGTACGAACGCGCCAAATTCGTGCGAATATTCGTCGGCCTCACGTTGGAATTCTTCGACATCTGGATTCAGATCGACCAGCAATTCCGAGAGATCCCCAAAGGTTTGAAAGCGTCGGCAAGCGTTGATCGCCCGTAAAATTCGCCCTGCACGGCGGTCGGCTTCTTCAGGCGAGGCCATGACGTGGGCGTTATAACCGTCGACCCAGTCCTCCCAGTTGATGTTCACGCCCGCGATCATCCGCGCTGCTCGCTTTAATTCGTCCTCATTCCATTTGGGGCGCACCAGCGCTGTGGTTCGCAGAACTTGTGACAAATCGGCCGAGAGCTTTTCGACGTCGTCGAACTGCAGCCAAGCCACCAGATAGGGCTGCAGGTTCGGATCGCGTGCGAGGCGCTCGCGGAGTGCACGTTTAAAGGCGCGGTCGAAGATCACTTGAGCGTCGACGTGCGTCTGGTCAAAAAGCTTGCGCATATGGAACGCATTTTCGCTCAGAACACGTCGACAGAATCCGTGAATGGTATGAATTGGGGCTTTTTCGAACGCAAAGAGTTGCCGTTCGATCCATTTTTGGTCGGCCTCATCTAGGGTCCAAACAGGGCCATCCGACGGCGCATCGACGTGACTCAGGATACGTTCGAGCAGGCCTCGGACTCGCTCGCGTAGTTCGATCGTGGCCCGTTCGGTGTACGTCACGATGAGAATCTTTTCGATCGGGACTCGCCCGCCGCCATCCCGCCCGTTCAAGAGGATTTCAACGATCAGGTGTTCGAGCGTGAAGGTTTTTCCCGTCCCGGCCGAGGCTTCGATCACCGCATCGCGGCCGAGCGGAATCCGCTCCAGAATTTCGGGTTTTGGATACCGTTTCATCCCTGAATACCCGCCAAAAAAGGTGGTTGAAGACAGTGTTGTGAGGGCACTTATACCCCCGCTGCAATTGACACTCCACGATAAATGTGCGACAAATTCCGGGCCGGGCTTCCAAATTTTGGGAGTGTGGACT
The DNA here is from genome assembly GCA_037968515.1 of Bradymonadaceae bacterium. Classification (GTDB taxonomy): domain Bacteria; phylum Myxococcota_A; class Bradymonadia; order Bradymonadales; family Bradymonadaceae; genus JBFFMO01. The sequence goes on along the minus strand of JBBKVQ010000214.1, from coordinate 7,308 downwards.
CTGTCTGCGGTTACGGCCCGCCGCACCAATTTCTAACCTGCGAGACGACCCTCTGGAAACAGCGGATCGTGACGAGCCGTGGGAGCAGTTTTGGTGTGTCGCTGGCCAACGTAGCAATTCTTCTTGTCGACGAATCCGTTGGCTGCGCACGACGTGTCGCAATAGGAGAGTTATGAGTACCGCCGAAGAATTTGAACAAGACATCTTGAAATCCCACGCTGCTCCTCCCGAGCATCGCACCACAAAACCATCGATCGACCCGGCCAGCCTTAAGCACCGGATTTTGAGAGAAGGCGAGTTTTGGCGGCATCTGTTTGATGTCGATACCGAGACATTCCTTGATCATAAATGGCAGGTGAAAAACACGCTCTATCAGGAGAAAAAACTGATGGAGATGTTGCCAGGAGTTGCGCCTGCTGATTTCATTGAAGACGCACAGAAGGGTTTCCGACTTGCTCCGATGGCCGTTCGCGTTACCCCTTATTTGTTGAGTCTGATCGACTGGGAAGATCCGTGGAACGACCCGATCCGAATTCAGTTTATTCCGCTGGCTTCTCGCCTGACCGAGAATCATCCGATGCTGACCCTCGACTCTTTGCACGAGCAGGAAGACGCTCCGGTGCCGGGTCTGACACATCGTTATCCTGACAAAGCTCTGTTTTTGCCACTGAACACGTGTCCTGTTTATTGTCGTTTTTGCACAAGAAGCTACGCCATCGGCGTAGATACGGACACGGTCGAGAAGGTCGACCTGAAGGTCAGTCCTGCTCGATGGGAACAAGCGTTTCAGTACATCGAGTCACGTCCTGAGCTTGAAGACATCGTTATTTCCGGTGGCGATGCTTATAACTTGGCCGCCAAACATCTTCGGAATTTGGGCGAGCGCCTATTGAATATGCCAAATATTCGCCGGATTCGTTTTGCGACGAAAGGGCCGGCAGTCATGCCGATGAAGGTGCTCACCGATAACGACTGGCTGGAGTCGTTGACAGCGATTAATGACTTGGGACGCAAGCTACATAAACATGTTTGTTTGCACACTCATTTCAATTCTCCCAACGAGATTACCGGCATCACGCGCGATGCAATGAACATTTTGTATGAGCGCGGAATTACGACTCGAAATCAATCGGTTTTGATCGCGGGCGTTAACGACACCAAAGAGACGATGGAACTGCTGGTGCGCCGCCTGGGCGAAATTAACGTGCACCCTTATTACGTGTATCAGCATGATTTGGTGCAGGGTGTTGAGGACCTTCGTACGAGCGTTCAGACGAATCTCGACATCGAAAAAAGCGTTCGTGGAACGCTGGCTGGATTTAATACCCCGACCTTCGTGGTGGATGCCCCCGGTGGAGGCGGTAAGCGCGTGGCGCACTCGTACGAACATTATAATCGCGAGACGGGAATTTCGGTGTACACCGCGCCGTCGGTCAAGCCGGGTAAAAGTTTCCTTTATTTCGACCCTTTGGAATCACTGAGTCCAGAGATGCAGAAGCGTTGGCACGACCCGGTCGAGCAGCGAATCATGGTCGACGAAGCCCACGCGGCAGCCAAAAGCGGCAGGTAGAGCCTAGTTCTGGGACTTTTCCCAGACAAAAACAGCGCGTTGAATTTCCGTTTTTTTCCCGGTTTTATCCGAGGAATCGCGGATTTCAGCGCGCTTTTTTAATGCATTTGCAACGGCAAAAGGGACCAAGTCTGATTCGGCATCGGCGGCGCAAATCGAAACAAGGGCGCCGCCAACGTTCACCCATGGGATCATTTTTTCTAGAAATTCGACGGGTTGAAAAACAGCCTTGGACGTCGCGATATCAAAGGTTCTGGACGGCAGGTCTTCGAGGCGTTTTTCGAAAACCTCGACGTTCTTAAGACTCAGACGATGCGACGCAATTTTCAGAAATTGGGCCCGTTTTTTCCTAGGTTCTACCAGACAGAATTGGATATCTGGAAACGCCACAGCTAGCGGTATCCCGGGTAGCCCCGCGCCTGAACCCACGTCTACCGCGGTGTTGCCGCTGGGCCAAATGAGCGCTGGGACCAACGAATCTAGAATCAGCTCATCGATGATGACCTCACGAGTCATGGGACCGATGAGATTCATGGACGCATTGAACTGCAAAAGTAGGTCGACAAAGCTCTCGAGCGTTGCGGATTTACTGGCGGAGTCTGGAATTTTGGCGAGTTCGAGGAAGTCTTGGATGGGGTTCATATCAGTGCTTTAGGGCGAAGCCGATGGACGACTCGAGCCAGTTCGAGGTCTCGCGAATCTTGCCTATGTCGACGCCTGTTTGGACGTCCATCGCGTCCATAAGTCCGAGCAGGTTCTCGGTGCTGAGGTTGCCCGGGGCTCCGGGAGCGTATGGACAACCGCCTAGCCCCCCAACGGAGCTGTCGAAATTACGGATTCCTTCCAAATACCCGGCAAAGGCGTTGGTCTGGCCGAGGCCGCGGGTATCGTGAAGGTGCAGGGCCACTTTGTCGACGCCCCATCGTGCGACCGCCTGTCTGGCACCGTTTCGGACCTGGAGAGGCTGTCCCATGCCGGTCGTGTCGCCCAAGGATATCTGGCAGGCACCCATATCCAGTAGGGTGTCTCCGATGCTTAAAACACGGTCGAAGTTAATGTCGCCTTCGTACGGACATCCAAAAACTGCCGAGATGTACGCGCGAACTTGAACGCCTGCATTCAACGCGATGGCCATGGTTTCGTGAATTTTTTCGAAGCTTTCTTCGATGGTGCAATTCACGTTCTTTTGATTATGGGTTTCGCTCGACGACATGAAGACCGCGACATGTTGCATGCCTGACTCGATGGCGCGCTCGAGGCCTTTGACGTTGGGAACGAGGCCCCAATATTTCACGCCTTCGACTCGATTGATGGCTCGAGCGACGGCTTCCGTGTCAGCCATCTGCGGCACCCATTTGGGGTGTACAAACGATCCAATCTCAACGTTGGTCGTTCCAGCCGCCACAAGTCGTTCGATAAATTCGACTTTTTGTGAGACGGGCAGAATGATTGACTCGTTTTGAAGTCCGTCCCGTGGACCGACTTCGAAAATTTGGGCGACGTCGTTCAAAGCAACCTCTGCATCGTGTTAAACCGCGCGAAACGTAGCGTTGAGGATCTCGTGGTGTCAACCGACTACGCGCGGATATGGCCGCCGTCACGAAACAGGCGCGCTTCCATAGAATCGGTATCGACCGACACCCATTCGGCCTGTCCGCAGACCCAAGAGCCAGTGTTCACAAAATCTCCCTCGGGCAGATGAATAAGCCTTAGTTGGTGGCTATGTCCCATGATGACCATAGAAAAACCGTCTTTTAACTGCCGATGTGCTCCCTGCCGAGAAAGATCAAGGTCGTCGGCGTCGTGGCGTCGAAACTGTGATTCCACAAGTTCGTTTAACGAAACAGCGGTCCCCATCGCCTCGGCTAAGGGCGACAGCCCGAGTCGTACGAGCCAGCCCGCGGCAAAATTTGCCGATTTTTCGAGGCCCGGAATTCGTTTCAAGAGCGGGTCAAATTGGTGACCATGAAGAATGATGATCGGCTTCGAAGCTGTCGGAACAACAATGTGCTCAGGAACCCCTAATAATGCGCGCTCGCGGTCATGATTCCCATAAACGGCCTCCATCGCTTCAAGTCGTCGAGAAATATCGCCCCATTGAAAATGAATGGTCTCAAGGTGGTCCTCCCATTCCCCGAGTTTTCGCGGGCGACTGAGGTCGAAGAGGTCGCCGGCAATAATGACGCGGTCGTGAGTGGTTTCGAGCAAATCGAGCCATCGCGTTATTTTGCCTGCGTTTTGCGAGCATCGGTTCATCGGTCCGGGCCCTAAATGTAGGTCTGAAATCACGGCGATTTTCAACGGGAGTCCAAGTTCATTGATTCGCTTAGGATAGAGCCACCACAGATACGCAAACTTGGTGGATATCGCAATGACTGCTGTTTTATCCGGTAGTCCGTGTATAATTTGGCCGCATTGAGCAGATGTATCGTGATCGATAAATTCAAGTTGTGGGGATTTAAATGTTTTCGCGGGTTGGGCCACTCGTGAAATCTTTGGGGGAACAGGTTTTGTCGGGAATGGGACTGCACGTAGTCGCATTTTCGGGAAGCGAAGCCGCGTTCAGACAGGACGTAAGGGAGGCTTCTTACGAAGACTTCTTTCGTATTGACGTGCTCGGTACCGACGGGCGCCATGGCGAGTCCGTCGCTCAGATTTTGGAAAAGGTTTTTGACTTAGAGAGTCAGTCGAGCCCCGAAGATCTGACAGCGTATCTAACAAATCAGGGGGTGGACGTTCCAGACCATCAGGCGAATTTGATTCGCGCGGCGGTCAAGCGTGGTGCCGGGACGCATCTTGGGATTGAGGTCGCCGAGGTGGCGGCTCAGGGGATTGTTCGTAAATCGCGTGAACGTCCGATCTTGTTGACCATCGACAACCTGGGACTCGGTCATCTTGATCTGAGGTTGCTGCTCTCGATCGCCCGGTTTCCTCATATTCCGGTGCTCATTGCCTTGCATGTATGCGGCCCCACCTATGACGAGGCACCTGCAAGCGTTCAACGTCTGACTCGAATGCTTGGGAATCGGGTTGTGACGCTTTCCGAGCCGCGCGAAGTCCTAAAATCTTCGCTGGATTGGGAACATATTTTTGCGACGTCGCCGGTTCCGAATCTGCGAGAAGTCACGATGATTGGGGCCCTGCTGGGCCGGATTCCCAGTCCAGAGATTCTGAAGGCGGCCGTATCCAGCCTGGGGTTCGACCTTGATCGGCCCAAAGCCTACCTGCAGTCTTTGGGGGTACTGACGCGTTCTCACCACTGGCAGTTTTCTGCGTACGACGAAGTGTCGTTTCTTCGAACTCTAGTGGCTGAGCAGCCCGATCGAGTCGATATCGCGCGGGTTGCCGTCGAACAGACGTCTAAATTTGCTAACGCTGCGGGTGCAACTTCGTCAGCGGTTTTGATGTACGCCGACCTTTGCATGTTGGCTGACGAGCCGGCTCTTGCGCTGGCACCGCTTCGGCGATCTGCGCTTGGTTTTCATCTCGGTGAGTCCGATATCATGGCTCGGTTGGTCGCTAAGCACTCGGATTTACTATCGTTTGGTGGGACTGTTCACGATCGGCTCGCGCAAGATTACGTTTCGTTGCGGATCGCGATGACGGTCAACGAGCCCGACGTGGAGTTGCGGGCAAGTCAGTTGCTTCAGGATGCCGAGAATCATGAGCTGTTTGATATCGCCGCCAGTGCGCTCCGCGTGCTTGCGATCGTTGCCTGGAATGCCGGCCACCTGACGCCCGCGCGGGAAATGATGGAGGAGGCCGCGGCATCTCACGCGGAGGTTGGGGATTGGAGCCATGCCGGACAGGACCATTTGATGTTGGGTTGGTGGAGCGATCGTGGTCAAGATTACGAAGCGGCTCACCAAGCCTACGACCGAGCCATAGCGTGTTTTCAGGTGGTCGAAGACGAGGCACGAGTCGCAGAAGCGCTCGCCCTGATTGCGATTTCGTTGATTGCCGAACATAAATTTGACGATGCGTTAGCAGTCCTCGATCAGGCTTGGACGAGTGCACGGCGAGTGGCGTCGTCGGCGCTTTGCGCGGATATTCTAAATTCAAGGTCCGAAATCGCGCGGGCGCAATCCGATTGGGAAGTCGCTCATGAATATGCCAGTCAGGCTCATGCATGGTTTCAGTTGCTTGGACATCGATTTGCCCACGTTGCGCAATTCAATCTTGGTTTGATCGCGTTGGGGGCTCACCGTTTTGGTGACGCCCGCGCGATCCTCGAGGATATTCGGGCGGTTTATCCAAAGGCGGGACTCGAGTCGCGGCTTCCATTGGTGGATGCTGCGTTGGCAGTTTGTGCGCTCGCATGGCGTGATTTGGGCCAGTTTGACGAGTGTCTTTTTTCTGCCGAGACCGCAATATCTGTCGGATTTCGGCATCCAGATTTTCCATGGGTACTCAACCAAGGTTTGTTGCTCGCGGAGCGCACCGAACAGGAAGTCGCGAGAGCTCGACTGGCTGAGCTGATTGAGCTGTTTACGCAGCCTGCTTAACATTTTTGGCCTCATTGACTAGAGTGCGCAGCGCAAAGGAGGTGGTCATGACGAGCAATCGCGAAAAACGAAAAATCGCCCGCGGAGGCGCGCTTAAGTTGAAGGGGACCGATTGGGACCCGGCACAATTTCGAGCTAAAACCCCTGCGGAAAAACTTCAAGAACTTGTTGCTTCGGAAATTGGTGCCACTGCATATGCAGAGGAGTCCACGTGTAGCGAGTGTGATGCTGAGCGAGTTCGGCTTGATGATGACACTGCTCTTTGCGCGACCCACCTTGCTCAGGCCATGGGATTTTAGAATGAAATTATTTGTTAGTCCGCATATTCGAAGATTGATCGACCTCGCTCTGGACGAGGACGACCTGACCTTCGACGTGACATCCAACATCTTTTTTGATGGCAAAACTGCGAGAGCCAATCTGCGTGCCAAGTCTGATCTTGTGATTGCAGGTCTCCCGGTCTTCGAGGCGGTGTTTGCGCGTGTCGACCCCGAGATTCGCTGGAGCTTCGACGTCAAGGACGGTGACTTTGTGCCCAATGGGACAGTGTTTGCGCGTGCCGAAGGCGACGCATGCAATTTGCTCAAGGCCGAACGTGTTGGGCTGAACTTCCTGCAGCGAATGTCTGGAATCGCGACACTGACTCGTTCGTATGTTCAGGCGTTGACGCCGAGTGATGCTCGAATTTGCGATACCCGGAAGACCTTACCTGGCTGGAGAGAGCTGGATAAATATTCGGTCGCGATGGGTGGTGGGGCAAATCATCGGTTTTCTTTATCGGGAGGCGTCATGCTCAAGGACAACCATATTGCGGCTGCCGGTGGCGTGGCGCAGGCCATGGCGATGGTCAAAGGAAGCGCCCCTCATACCCTGCGAGTTGAAGTCGAGGTCGAGAATTTTGACCAGCTCGAAGCCGCATTGGCCGCGGGCGCCGAAATCATCATGCTCGATAATATGGGCACTCCGGACATGCGAAAGGCGGTGGCCCGTATTCGCGAATATTCGGGGGATCGAGTGATTATTGAAGCATCAGGAAATGTGACGATCGAACGTCTCCCGGAACTTCGGGACGTTGGATTGAATTTCATTTCGTCGGGGGCGCTGACCCATTCAGTTATCGCGGCGGATATCTCGATGCGTGTGGAGATGGAATGATCAAGTCTTTTGACGAGGTCGAATCCACCAACGACCTCGCGTTGGCAGCTGCTCGTGAGGAACCTCATGGTTCATGTT
>JBBKVQ010000213.1:0-20385 GCA_037968515.1 Bradymonadaceae bacterium | reverse complement strand
TCCCTATGGCCTGCATGCGATTCTGTGACCTGGGACGCGGCGCCTCCCGACTCGCAGCCTACTTACGCCCAACTGAAGTGGCATCGATTTCTTGGACACGCGGCATGAGCAGGAAACTGCTCACTGCTCACCGCTCACTGCTCACTGCAGTGATTATCCGACCGCTGCAAACGCCTCGCGTTCGAAGACCAATTCGTCGTCGACGGCATCCACCAAAATGGTGTCCCCGGGCATGAATTTGCCCCCAAGCAGCATTTTTGCCAGCTTGTTCTGGACTTCCTTCTGAATCACGCGCTTGAGCGGACGAGCCCCGTAAACCGGGTCGTAACCGTGGTCTCCAAGGACTACCTTCGCAGTATCCGTCAGCTTGATTTTGAGCTCTTGTTCGGCCAAAAGCGCTCTCAGGTTTTTCAGCTGAATCTCGACAATATGAGTCATGTGTTCACGACTCAGCGAATGGAACAAAATCACGTCGTCGACACGATTAAGAAATTCTGGCCTGAACGTTTGCTGCATTTCGTTCATCACCAGGTCTTCGGTCTTCTTCCAATCAGTCTGTCCAAACTCCTGAATAAAATGACTGCCCACATTGGAAGTCATGATAATGACGACATTTTTAAAATCGACTGTCCTGCCTTTTCCGTCAGTCAGGCGACCATCGTCCAGGATTTGAAGGAAAACATTAAACACGTCTGGATGAGCTTTTTCGATCTCGTCAAAAAGCACCACCGAATACGGCCGACGGCGTACATGCTCGGTCAGATAGCCGCCCTCGTCGTAACCGACATAACCGGGGGGCGCACCGATCAGACGCGAGACCGAATGTTTCTCCATGTATTCTGACATATCGACCCGAATCATATTCGTTTCGTCGTCAAAAAGCTGAAGAGCAAGGGCTCGAGCAAGCTCGGTTTTACCCACACCAGTAGGTCCTAAAAAGATGAACGAGCCGACAGGGCGGTTGGGGTCCTGAAGACCGCTTCGAGCCCGTCGCACCGCGTCAGCAACAGCTTCCACGGCCTCTTCCTGACCAATCACGCGTTCATGCAGACGATCTTCAAGTTGCAACAATTTCTGTTGTTCACTTTCGAGCATCTTCGTGACGGGCACACCCGTCCAACGCGCGACGATTCGAGCGATATCGTCGTCGGTGACTTCCTCGCGAAGGAAGCTGCCGTTGGCCTGAATCGCTTTCAATTTTTCGTCATGTTCAGCGAGCGACTTTTCGGCTGCGGGCAAAAGACCAAAACGAATCTCGGCTGCGCGATCCAACTGTCCGGAACGTTCAACCCGATCGTACTCAAGCCGAAGCTCCTCGAGCCTCTCCTTAAGCTGTCTCTGGTCCTTGATAAGATCTCGCTCGCTCATCCACTGAGCTTTCATTCCGCCCACAGATTCGCGGACCTCAGCGATTTCTCGCTCGACCTCGTTCATGCGTTTTTTGCTGATGTCATCACGCTCTTTTTTGAGCGCCTGGCGTTCAATTTCAAGCGACGTGATTCGACGCTCCGCGCGATCGATATCCTGCGGCATGCTCTCGAGTTCCATCTTCACGCCGGCTGCGGCCTCATCGACAAGGTCGATGGCTTTATCGGGCAAAAAACGGTCGTTAATATAGCGGTCCGAAAGGTACGCCGCGGCCACCAAAGCAGCGTCGGCGATTCGAATACCGTGATGAACTTCATAACGTTCTTTAAGGCCACGAAGAATCGTCACCGTATCGTCGACGGTGGGTTCCTCGACCAAGACCGGCTGAAAACGACGCTCCAATGCGGCATCTTTTTCAATGTATTTTCGATATTCACGCAAGGTCGTCGCACCGATACTTCGGAGCTCTCCGCGGGCGAGCGCGGGCTTGAGCATGTTGGACGCGTCCATGGAACCTTCGGCGGCTCCGGCACCCACGAGCGTATGAAGCTCGTCGATGAACAAAATCACCTGACCATCCGAGGCCGTGATTTCCTGAAGCACTGCCTTTAGACGCTCTTCGAACTCTCCGCGAAACTTCGCGCCCGCAATCAACGAGCCCAGATCAAGCGACAGGACTTTCTTGTCCTTCAGGCTCTCTGGGACATCGCCAGCGGCGATTCTTAGGGCGATACCCTCGGCGATGGCTGTTTTACCCACGCCGGGCTCACCGATGAGCACAGGGTTATTTTTGGTTCGACGGCTCAAGACCTGAAGCGAGCGACGAATCTCTTCATCGCGCCCAATCACAGGGTCAAGCTTGCCGCGACGCGCCAGCGCCGTAAGGTCTTTGGTGTATTTTTCAAGTGCCTGATATTTGCCTTCGGGATCTTGGTCGGTCACCCGCTGCGACCCGCGAACTTCCTTCATGGCCGACAGGACATTATCGGAAGTAATCAGGTTTTTACGCAGCAATTGACCCGCACTATTTTTTCCGTCGATCAACGCCAAAAGAATATGTTCGGTCGAGACGTACTCGTCTTTGAGGTTATCGGCTTCCGTCTGGGCGTTGGTCAACACCTCGCGGAAATCATTGCTCATATAGACGTTAGCGCCCTGAACCTTGGGCAATTTTACGATAATTTCGCTGATTCCGCGTTTGAGGGTTTCGGCGTTGATGTCCAGCTTGTGGATGATGGGCAAGACAATGCCGTCTTCCTGTTCAATCAAGGCGCTCAACAGGTGAATCGGTGTGACCTCAGGGTTGGTCGCTTTTTCTGCAATCTCCTGAGCGTCGGCTAAAGCTTCTCTCGATTTAATCGTGAATTTCTCAAATCGCATAACGCTTACTCCAAGACTTAGTTTGGATGAATTCACATCTTTTTCTTGGCGAAGAAACTATGCACCTGCATGGGAAGGGCAAGGTGAGCGGTGAGCGGTCAGCGGTGAGCAGACCCTGCGACCGGTCCGCCAAGCTCTTGCCTTGGCCCTATTCACAGCTATCTGAAGTGCCCTGAGAGCAGTCTGGAGATTCTTCCCAGCCTACAGGCAGGCATGAAGACGGGAACAAATAGCATTCTCCCTCGTTCAGAGCCCCAGTCATGACGCTGTTACATGCTCTATTTGCCGGCTGGCAGCCAAGGGGCTCAGGCGCCTCAAAACAACCTGCGTTATTGGTACCGCCCCCAATCGTGCCTACAAATCGCTGCCCTTCGATGGCCCAACAACGAGGTTCCAAACACTCCGATGGCGCAAGGTCCTCGCACTTCGGCGTGCCTTCACACAGCGGTGCTTGAACCACAAAATCCGAGCAATCACCTTTTCCAGGTCTACTCCAACCCTTCGGCAGACTCGTATCTGGAAACAGCGCGCATTCATTATCTTTAAATCCGACGCCGGTCGTATTATTAGATGTGATCCCAACACACCCTATCGGCTTCGCCTCCTCAAGGCACAACTCATCGAAATTGTACTGACTCCCGTTTTGGACGTTACAGCCTTCGGACGCACAGTCCTCCAGCGAGACCTCGATGCAATCGACGGGTTCACTCGAACACGCGCCGAAAAAGATCGCGAAAATAATGGGAAAAAACAGTCGTAAAAATTTCACAAATCACTCACATGTTTCATCGTTAAGACCCGGACAATCCGAACTTTCTTCCCAACCTTTCGGCAAACATCCTGACTGAAACGTATAGCAGGAACCCTCATGAAGAGTGGCTGGGATATTATTGGGACAATTGGAATTTGCGGTCATGCAGCCCAAGGGTTCAGGCGCCTCGAAGCAACCAACACTATCGACGCCATCCATCGGGCCCACAAAACGCCGGCCTTCCAGCACAACACATCGAGGAGCCAAACAATCGGACGGCCTCAGGTCTTCACACTTCGGTGCGTTCTCACAAAGTGGTGCGGCCACCACAAACTCTGAACAATCGCGTGGGTCTGGTTCAAGCCAACCTTCAGGCAACTCGTTGGTAAACAAGGCACACGCGCCGTCTTTGGTCCCCACGATTAGCAGAATATTACTTGTGTAATATTGATCCTCGCACCCAAAAGTCTGCGCAGCCTTTAGGCAGAACTCGCTATCGTCGTAGATATTCCCGGTTTTCAGCGTGCATCCCTCCGACTCACAATCTGTGATCGATGTTTTTGAGCAATCGATGTTTGAATCGGCATCGCACGCCCCTGATAAGCAATCGACGTCTGAGTCGGAAGCACATGCCCCCAAAAATATTACGAAAATAATTGGAACCAATCGTTTTACAGTGTTCACCAAGTCTCCTCCCCAATCAGAAAGAAACGCAGTGTGCCCGGCTTCCAATCGCAAATCAATCGCTCCAAGCGGGGCAATCTAAGCTACTGAATCTCTGCCATTTATGCTAAGGTCCCGGGCAAATTGGACTAAGGACAAAAATGAAAAATATTATTATTTGGTCAACTACGGCCCTTCTCGGCCTCGCAATCACCACCGGATGCAGCGACGACGACAGCGCTTGTGTTGGCTCAAAATGCTCCATCGCGCCATGTGTTGGGGCCGCCTGTGACGACATGGCGTCAGATATGACGACCACCGACTTGGGCGCCGACGTGTCTATTGCTGATATGGGTCAAGACGCTCAGGCGGACACCTCGGTTACACTCGACATGAGCGCAGACGCCACACCCGACGCTATGGCCGACGCCCAGATGGATATGGACCTGGTGTTTCCGACCCCAGCCGACTCGACTCTGTTCAAGGCCAACGTCCCCTTCCTATTCCGGGACGCAGATAGTTTAGGCGGCGGCGTGATCGCCGTGGGAACCACGCCGGACCAGTTTGTGGCCAACGAAGGCCGCGAGGCCGTCGCTGTGCACTATGACGGCACGGGCGTCGTGTGGTCTTCCAGATTTGGCGACCCCGGCAACGACCAGTTTTCGGCAGTAGCACGGCGCGGAAACGAAGTGCTCATGGGCGGACTCACTCGCGGATACTCCGTTGGCGCAGCAAACAACAACGACGCCCTGCTGGTACGCGCAAGCCCAACAGGGCTCGGCGCAGCATTCAACTATGGAACGACCGGCGACGAAATGCTCTACGGCCTTTTTAACGGCGGGCAGGTCGCCCATTGGATTGGCGTCGGCGAGTCGGGCAATGGCGATAATCGCGACGGGCTGGTCGTGGCTTTTGACCAAAACCTGAACGTGCTCTGGGCCACCAGCTTCGAGACCGGCGACGATGAAATCTTCTTTGATGGTGCTGTGATCGGCAATCAGGTCGTCGCGGTCGGCTCGACCGGCATTCGCAACGGCATCCGACGGTCACTTGTGGCTGCGGTCGGCAACAACACGGTGGCATGGGCCCGACGAAGCACGACAGACTACACCGAGGCCATTGGCGCAGTTCGCGATGGCAACAACGTAGTGGTCGCCGGCAGGGTTGCTTCAGGAGCCGGCACTCAGCCCGCAATCATGCGATTCACCGCCAACGGAGCCGTGACCGGCTTACGTTTTAACACCACAGGAACGGCCACCAATATTAAACTGGGCGACCAACGCGACGTCGTCGTTGGTTACGGCGCCGACCGCACTGGAATGCTGCTGACTTGGGACGGCACGACCGCAAAACGACTGCCCTTTCAGAGCCAGATTAGGGCAGGATTCCTATCCAATCCGGTCTTCGAGGCCGGCGGCCAGTTTCGAACCGTCTTCCAGTCGGCAAACGACACGATTGTGGACCTGCCTTTCTCGCTCACGCCAGAATCCAGCTGCTCCGAGGCCGTCGAGGAAGTGGAAACCAACGCCATTGGCGCTGCTGATTTTGCACAGGTGACCCTCACGCCGACCGCCCTGACGCTGACCGGTGGCGCGATTGCAAACCCACGAACCTCAGCGATCACGACGACCGCGCAAGGCATGACCTGCCAGTGAAGCCGGTCAGCAGTGAGCAGTCAGCGGTGAGCGGACTAACAGGCTCCCGCCTGACATTGCGATTTGCGATGCTCAACATCCAACGAGATCCGGCATGACAAGCTCCCATCTAAAGCCGCCGGCAGTGCTGGAATCGCCGCTTGAAGTGACCACCGACGAGTGGTCCAGCGGTGACATCTACCAGCTGCTGACCGGTTTGGTGATTCCACGACCCATCGCGTGGATCTCAACGCTTTCTGCGACGGGGGTGCCAAATCTTGCGCCCCATTCTTTCTTCAACGTGATGGGTTACAACCCACCGGTCGTGGCGTTTTGCTCGACGGGACGAAAGGACACCCTCACCAATATCGAGGCGACCGGCGAGTTTGTGGTGAACATCCCGACGATGGATTTGGTCGAGCAAGTGAACCTGAGCGCCACCGACTTCCCGCCAGACGAGGACGAGTTTGTCTGGTGCGGGCTCGAGCCCGCACCGTCGACAATCGTGGCACCACCCCGCGTGGCCAAAGCGCCGGCTCATCTAGAGTGTCGCCACCATCAAACCGTCACGATCGGCGAGATGAACATCGTCATCGCTCAAGTGGTTCATATCCACGTTGCCCCGAGTGTCTGGAAGGACGGTCGAATCAGTGCGGAGCTCCTCGATCCCCTTGCACGGCTTGGTGGCTCGGATTACGCGGGGCTTGGGCGACAGTTGAAGCTGCCCCGCCGGAAATGGGAGACCGACGTGCGGCTAACAACGCCAGGAGAGATATTAAAGGACGACGAGCACGAATAGTCACCTGTCCATGTTTAATCGCTTCAAACTCGCAGCAGAAGTCGACAACGTATACGCATGGTGTGGTGACCTCGGAGGCAGATCGACGCGCACCTTGTCGGCGCACAAACTGCGGTCCTTTTCCAACCAAGTTCGCACTTCGTCCAGCGTCCGATAATTCGAAATGTATTCAAGAACATACAGCTCAAAAACGCGCAACCACTCCTTGACCGAATACGCCAAGACCTGTGGATTATGGCTCTCGATCACCAAGTTCGAGTGGTAAGGAAACCACGGTTCAAGCCGACCCAAAAGACGTTCGTCGTCAAACGGCGAGTCCGGACCGTCCATCCAGATTACCGAGACTTGGTATGCCCCAGAGCCAAATGAAATATGTGAAAAATCAATAAAAACAGAAAGTTCTTCGCTCCGCTTCACCAAGCGCATCGCCCTTGGGGTGTCCCGTTCAAACCCGTGTTTTGATAAGGAGGGTAAAGTTAACGATTTAAATAAATTCGAAAACTCCTCTTTTCGACCTTTGCCTTGAAATGGCTCATCGTCTTGATTCAGATCAGCGACAAGCTGTTTAAAATGAGATCGATACACGTGCTCGACTCGGTACTGGAAGCTCGGAATAAAGCCGTAAGACATTTCCAGAATTCGCAGGCGAAGAGCATCGATTGACAGTCCCGAAGACGCGTGGACTTCACAATATCGCAAGCTTTCCGGCCACGTCGCTTCACGTTCGTCCGATTCTGATTGAGCACGGAACGAGGCGGTCTTTTCGTCAAAGAAGATGAGGCTTTGCGCGACGTCCAGCGGGACATCTACGGGTGAACAGTCCGTGATTATGCCAAGCACAGAAATATCCGGCAGGTACATCAAAAATAATGTGGAAGCACTGGCATCGAGCGCCAAAGAAGACTCGTCCAGTACCTTAACAAATCGGTCAAAAAACGTGACCCAAGGACCATCAGCCATCGCCAAGACATGGCGTTCTTCAAAGTATTTGAAGGCAAAATATCTGCGTTTCATGATGATTCAGCCGTGATTCGGTTATGGAACCGATTATTGGTTTAGCCCGATAAATGAACGACCGAAAACCGAAAACTTCTCAAGGCATCACATCACATGCGATGTCCGCCCACCTGAACCCCAAGGCCCACGCACCAATCCTCGCATCACCGTGTATTCACGGCCACAGGAACCAAATCCGTGATCGAGTTCATCGGCAAGCTGCAGTGCCTGAGTGAATTCTCCAGCCTTCATCAGCGGATAGATCATGGCTTCGTTGGCCATCGCCCGACTGCTCTTAGAGATCTTCATCCGAGCGATATTCGCCCTAGGGAAATCACCAACCGTACACATCGACCCGACCAAATACCCAAGGTTGTAACGGTCTCGCCCAGCAGACTCGAGCGCATGGGCAAAGAGTTTCTCGAACCGTTCAGGCGAGCTCAACAGCGCTCGAAAAGCCTCGGGCGAACCCATGTAGTCATACGACTTCAACGTCCGAGCTTGCGCTTCCGGCTCGAAATCATGCCCGTCTGGCAACGCCGCCCAAATCACCGCCCAATGAGAACCATCGAGCGCTTGGGCAACACCCAAAACAGGATCGAGGGCAAGCCCAGCCTGCCGAAAAGCCGCGACCAAACCACGCACCATTCCCGGCAAACTCCACCGATTCAGGTCATTTGGATTCATTTTCGTTAGAAAATCCACGATCCGTTTTTCGCTGTCTTCTGGCGAGAAACTATTATGGGCCGCCAAAAGCTCGGCCATAATCGCCGGAGAGTCCGCGTACTTGTCCTGAACCATCTTTGCCAGCGCCTCAAACCGATTTAAATCGCCAAGCCTGGCCACTGCATGGACAATTCTAATGACCTCGCTCGAAAACGACAGTTTCGGAAACGTCGCTAAGGCGTTGAGCGCCTCCTCGTGCGCGTCCAACTCCATCAGACGATCCACCAGCCGCGCCATCACCTCAAAATGCTGAATATGCTCGCTGCCCTCAAACTCGGTCACAAAGTCCTTAAACACCTGCAAATCGTCGGACTGGAACAACAGACAGATAAACTCCGATAGATGATGCCACCACATGGCCGCGGTGCTGCTTTGAATTTGAGCGAAGGCTTCCTTGGTGTCCCCCACCAAGAGCAAAGCCACGGCTGCATCGGCCATCCTCTCTTGGATTTGGTACTCGCCCTCCTCAAATTTCAATGCAATTTTGGGTGGCGATTTCTCTCCCAGCGCGTGTGCCATTACGGCCAGAAAATTATCTCGGCATTTAATGGTCGACGGGTGCCCGTCGGTCGCACAACTCAAGGACTGTTTCTTTAGCTCCTGCGCATATTCGGAATATCCCTTAATGGCTGCGTAGGCTGCTACGTGCGCCAAATTCAGCCCGGTTCCGAAGTCCGGGCCGCAATTATTCAAAGCAAGGCGTGCGCCTTCGATATCTCCAGCCAGAACCCGAGTGACAGCCACTTCTGCCCGATAGGGAGAACAATATGACGGATTTTGAGTGTCCAACTGAGCCAATAAATAGTCTTCCACTTCACGCACAGAACTCGTGTTTGGCGTCGGAAAGACCTTGGCTTTAGACTTCGACTTTGTTTTGGTTTTCTTGACCAAATCCCGGACGGATTTTGAAAATGATTTGGGATTCGCAGCAACAGCCGACTCGAGTGTTTTATAAACAACCGCGCCAACCAAGCTGGGAGGCACGGCCTTTTGGTGGCCAACCACGGCTTGAACCCGGTTTTCGGGGTCCGACTGCGCGACGATGACTCCACCTGTCGCATATCCCCAGTCCTCGCCATCCACAAAAGCCCGAAGGTCCCCAGCAGCCAGGGTTTCACTGAGCGGATCCTCGTCAGGCAATTCTTTCAATTCGTGTTGAATCAGGACGTCGCCACTCGGCTCGACGAAGATCAGACGCTCGTTGCACGCCAACACCAGCCGATTGCCAGCGGCAAAAAACAAATCGGTGGCGCCGTTTGCCGGCACAGAGTAGACCTGCTTCTCATCCGTCACACCAAACGCACGAACTACGCCGTCGGCGCATAAAACCGCAAGCAGACTTCCATCCGCGGATATCTTGGCCTGCACGTTCTCACGGCGCCATGAGTCGGCCGTGCCGGGTTCACAATCCACCACGGCCTTCAACTCGAACCCTTCGTAGATTCGCACTCCAGGGTTCACCGAGTCCAGGTTTTCTTTGTGGCAGATATCCAACAGATACTTTCCATCAGCCGAAAATAAGAGATCTCCTCCGCCCACAAAATTGTGGTCCGACAACACCTCACCAGTCTTGCCATTAAGCCATTTCAGCCCGCCATCATAACACGCAACAACCTCGCCATCGGGTCTGATGGCCACCGGCCCTGGCACCGGGACACTCCAGACGAGGGTCCTTTTATTGGTGTCTATCGCGTAAGCCGACCCGTAGCGGGTGTAGCCAGTCACGATGCCATCGGCCCCCCAAACCATCTCGGTAAGTGGCGAAACCCCCTCGACGTCGGTGCCTTCATCACCCGTCATTGCCATGTAGACCGCATTCGATTCATACGCCGACGGCGCACCAATGCAGCCCGGCAAGCTGGATTCCTTCCAACCCCAACATGAGATAAAGACCCGGGCGGAATCAGGTGCCCAACACCAGCTCGGAGGACGACTTAAACCGTCGGTGGCGTACACGAAGTTCTGCACCTCGTGGGCGTTACCAAACGGATCCACATAGCCCACGCCGTTGGTATTAAACGCTAAGCCCACTCGCCGATCATCATGCGACCATTGGATGCATCCGGGGTAATCAGGCCAGCCTGCGCCGCCCTCAACATAGGGAATCGTGTTCACACACCGCCCTGTCGCGGTCTCCCAGATGGCAAGCGATCCGCCGGCGTCGTAGTCGTCGCCACACCATGCGCCCGTGGCAAAATATTCGCCGCTATGCGACATCCCGTAGGTCACGACATCGGTTTTATGCGGAGTGTTGTTTACCCACTGCGCCTTTCCGTCGGCGAGCAACTGCAGGATATCGGTATCGTCCGAGAGCTCTAGTTCGGGTTCGGTAAGGCCCAAAAGCGCCATCAGGTCTGACTCCCCAAACACTGCCACGCCGAGTTTTGATGCCGTCGCGAGCTTGGAACCCGCTTTTTCACCTGCAAACAGAATATCGGTTTTGGCAGACACGCTGCCAGAACATGAAGCGCCCATGGCCTTCAGCTGGTTCTCGGCTTCCTTGCGGTCAACCTCCGAAAACTTCCCAGTCAAAACAATCTTCTTGCCTTTGATGTCCATGGCGCGTCCTGCAGTTGGTGTGCAGCGATTCTACCCCACGGTAACGTACAGTCGTCTGAAACGTTCTGAAATTGACGAACCAACACGAAGCCTGCGCACCGAAACCGCTCGTGGATTCATCTTTGTCCACGACGACACAGTCTATCCGATTATACTCACGCCACTGCAGTTGGCCGTCTAACCTTGGAGTTCCTTATGGCAAAGATTGATTTTGATACAGAGATCACCGCGATCAACGGCGAAAACCACACAATGCGCGACTACGAAGGAAAAGTACTTCTGATCGTTAACGTCGCCTCAGAGTGCGGATTTACGTCGCAGTACAAAGGCCTAGAAGCCCTTTACCAACAATACAAAGATCGGGGCTTGGTCGTCTTGGGATTCCCGTGCAATCAGTTTGGCGGACAGGAGCCTGGCACCGAGGATGCCATCGCTAAGTTCTGCGAATTGAAATTTGGTGTGACCTTTCCCATGCATGCCAAGGTCGACGTTAACGGCGTTCAAACTCACCCGCTTTTTCAACAATTAAAAGCCGACGCGACGGGAGTTTTGGGGACCGAGGCGATCAAGTGGAATTTCACCAAATTCCTTGTACGTCGCGATGGTGAAATCGTGGACCGCTACGCTTCTGCAACGACTCCAGAAGCCCTCACCAAAGAAATCGAACCGCTTTTGGGTTAGCCCTTATAGGCTGAACTCCGAAAGTTCGATAAATTCAAATCCAACGAAATTTTGTTCGGAGATTTTGGCCGCTACTTCTCGATGAAAAAAGAGAGCCCCTGCCAGTCCGCTTACCCTAAAAACAGCTCGGTCTTCGGGAACATCGTTTTCTGACAGGACGAGCTCGTCGAGTTCTTCGACACGGTCTTCATCCATCGTGTCAAATTCCGCGTTCGATGCCTCGACATCTAAGCAGTCGATAGATTGAATGGGATGCAAAATGAAATAATCGGCGACCGGTCGATTCGAGTGATCCAAAACGATCACGGGCAAAAACTCGAGGTCGGGGATATCAAGAGCCTGCAAAAAGTCAGCAAATGCGGGAGAAATCACGGTCAGATCGTAGCGAGTTTCGTAGGCATCGATAAGCAAAGTATCGTTGGGCCAATCAGGATGCATGGAAAAGCTTGCGTCGTTTGGAAACGACTGGGCGCGCGGCACCCCTTCATCAAGTTCGTACAGATTCGCCACGCCTTGCAGGTCCGTCAGGACACACGCCTTTTTGACCGGGATCGCATGCAATATTTGAAATTTTGATTGACTCATGATCCCTGCCTGCGGCTACGCGTGGTTTGACCCGAACTATATTGGCGTTGCCGTTTGTTCCGGGCAAGTTGGAAGTGGCCGGCATGTTCTTGGTTGTGTACACCCAACACGACCCATGAAATGACGTGGGAGACCGATAAGTTCGGAGATGGCGGCCATCGCTGAATCGACTGACCTTGAAACCGGCAGCAAAGATGAGAGGACATTTATGGACCGTTGGTCCAACACTGATTGGCAAGTTGCGGGCTCCGGCCTTGGCTCTGGGCCAAAACTTGGTAGCGCTCGCCGAAGATAAAGCCTTTGGGACGGTCGAAGTCACCGGCATTTTGAATGATATAGGGTCGGACACACTCGTTCTGCTCTTGCACGGCCTTGGGGGAAACGCCGACAGCATCTACATCCGAGACGCGTGCAGCCAGGTGCTTCAGGCGGGATTCTCGTGTCTTCGAATGTCCATGCGTGGCGCCGACGGAAGCGGCGAGGACATCTACCACGCTGGGCTGACCGCTGACCTGAGGGCGATGTTGGGCCATATGGCGCTGCAGAAATTCACCCGGATTCTAATTATCGGATATTCGCTGGGTGGGCACCTGGCGCTAAAGGCCGCCTCAGAAGGCTTAGATGCCCGCGTAAAAGCCATCGCGGCCGTTTCTGCGCCCATTGACCTTTCGCCTGGCGCAACCTCACTGGATAAGCCCAAACAATTTTTCTACCGCGAATATATTCTGATGGAGTTGCGGGCCATGCATCAGCGGGCCAGCGACCGAGGACGGCATCAGGTTGCTACGGCTACCGTGGGGAAAACTCGAAGTCTGCGCGACTTTGATGAGTTGGTGGTTGTTCCGCGATTCGGTTTTAAAGACCTCGAAGATTATTACGAAACAGCCAGTGTGAAACATGTGCTGGATCGAATCAAAGTACCGACGCTCTATGTAGGGAGCCGCATCGATCCGATGGTTCCCCTGAATTTGGTGGAGCATTGGTTAGCCCCACAAAATCATATCGAAACCAAATGGCTCGATGATGGCGGCCATGTTTATTTCCCCAAAAACATCGACCTTGGTTTTTCAGAAAAACAGGGATTAATTCCGCAGATACTTGGTTGGTTTGTTTGAATGAAGCACCAACCACAATTTTGAGACCAAGCGAAACCGCCATTCGAAGATCAGTCCGAACGATGGCGTCTTCGTCGAAATTCGCTCCACAAAAGTCGAAATGTCTCAGCGATTGGCAACAGGACCATCATCAAGAACCCGGCACCGCATACGCCTATGAATGCCGAGTGTTCTTGTTCTGGAACCAAAGACCCGTAGTTTGGAACGGCCAACACGAACCAGCTTGCCATCAAGCCCAAGTATCGGTGGCCGATCAAATCTCCAAAAACATATCCGGCGAAACAACCCACAAACGCGATTCTTACAACGTCCGACGAAATTGCCCCCATTGAATTGTGCAGGCAGGTGATTAGAGTCGCGATTGCGATTAGTCCTGAAATTAATCTCATTTTTTTGCCGAATTTTAGAACGTAGTGACTACGACTAAATCAAGGAAGAAGACAGTTTAACAGTGTCCAATCTTAGCCGTGTGAAATCTGCGTGAATCGGTGAGCTAACCGATTGAAAAGTGGCTAAAGTCCCGCCGCTCTTGCAGTCAAATAGTTGCGTCGATACTGTCGTGCCATAAAAATGCGCTTTACTGATTCAATTTTTGAGAGTGAATTCCCATGACACGAACCCTCCTCATCTTCGCGTTACTCTTGGTTCAGGCATGTGGCAGCGGCTCGGAAGAAGAGCCTGACGCCGGTAATCCGACCAAGGATGTCGCGTCCGTGGAGATGGAGGCGATTATCGTGCTTGCTGGAGGCGGTTCGCTGCAGCTTTTTGACCCTTCGACGGGGCTCGCCTCCCCAGTCTACGCCGCAAACCCCGCAACCAATTTCTCTTCCGTGGCAGTCTCACCGGACGGAACTCGGCTGGCCTTCACGGTGGTGGACGGCGTCGAACTCGCTGAGGTTAACATCGAAGCCTCTGGGCCGACGATGACCACGGTAAGCAAATGGTCGCTTGAAGAGCTCAGCCTAACGCGTCCTGTGGTGCGCTTGCTCTGGAGCCCCGACGGCGAGCGGCTTGTGTACGATACCGGGGCCATCGATGTGGCGAGCGGAGAGGTCTACGCCTGCGACGAGCCCGGATCGCCTGGACAGCCCGCTTCTGCTGTGGCTGGTGGGCACGACATCATCTGCCAGTTTGCACTTCTTCGCGATGACCTGCCGCTTGCCGAAGTTGCCGGCCTGACGTCGGCTGACGGGCAGTTCGGTGGCTTCAACGCGCACCTGCCGAGCGGCGCGGTCCGCAGCAACATCGAGTCGCTCGGTGGACTGACCGACGGAGACCTTACGCCGCTAGGCAGTGGCGATTACGGGCAATTTCTAGGCGGTGTTCACGGGACCTTTGTGGTCGCCGAGGATGCAGGGTTTGTCACATTGTTCAAGAAGGTCACAGACACGACACCACCGCAGGATGGCGCGACCATTGCGCCCTTCGATGTCTTCACCGCTGAGGCGCCCCTAACACCCAATGCCTGGGCTATATCGGATGCGCTGATGGCGTACTTTGATGAAGGCGAAGGACGCCGTTATTCGTTTGTGGGCACCACCGCGGACGGCAAAGAGGCGCTCTATCGCGTCAACTCCCATGTCGTCGAATCCGACCGGCTAACCAATGTGCTGAATGAGATTCCTGTGCAGGCCGCTTTGGTGGCGATCTCGAAAACGGGCGAAGTTCGCGGCATGCGCACTCGAGAACTCGGCTCATTGAGTATCGACTTCCCGTTTCGCACCGCCTATTCGCAGCGCGCAGCACAATCGAACGTGCTCGAGCCGCTTGGTTTGATGGATCTTGGTGATCGCAATCTACTCGTGCCTTCGGGCTCAACTGATATCGACAACGCAACTTCGTGGGCCGGCTGGGTCGACGGCAAACCGTGGGCCGGCAACGCGCTCGGAATCGTCTCGCCCGATGGACGCTGGTTCGCTGGAACGCGGACCATCTCGTCTGGCGAGGCTCCTGCCATCTGTTTCACCGCGGTCAAAAGTGGTGCCGCCAAACAATGCATCGTTCCGACAACGGCAGTGATCCCAAACGAAGTGAACGCGTTTGTGTACGGCACCAAGCGAGAGTCTGACACCGAACCGCCACGGCTCCTCGCCACGTCCCGAACGGCCGCGTGGGAGGGAAGTCCAGTGATGCTTCACGGCCTGCGATTCGGGTCGACCGGCAAAGTCAGTGTTGGCGGCGTGACCGTCCCAGAATCGGCGATTACCGAGTGGAGCGACCACCGCATCACGTTCATGATGGACCCGAGCCTTCCCCAGAACGGCGTAGTCGAAGTCGAAGCAGCCACCGGAACTAGCGCTGGCGCTCGGGTTCACTGGATCCACCGAACGTCCACCGCAACGACGCCGTTCGACAATGTGCCTGTGGATAGAGTCGCGCTTGGACAAGGTGTTAACTCGGTCGATCTGGGAGACCTGGCAGGTTTCGAGGATATCGTCGGCAATGCCGACCCAATCCGGCTCACCGAAGACCTCCTGCTCGCCGACGGTCGTTACGCTGTCCTCACCGAGGGCGCAGGTGAACCGACGGATGCCTCATCAAAACTGGTGATCGGAGATTATTCTCGGCCATTCTTTTACCGACTCGAAAACCGACTGGTTAGCGATAATGGCTGGGCAGTTGCTTCCCGGCTTCAAGGCTTTACGCCCGGGCGAGCATCGAGCTTCACGCATATCGCGAACGACCTGATCGTATTGGGTCTTGGAGGTCAACACCCGTTCATCGCGGGCGAGCGTTTGGCATTTGCGAACCCGTCTGACCGCATCGCGGGGACGATTTCGGCCTATTGGGGGGTCCCTGATTTCTGGCGCGAGCTTCCTAGTGGCGCGGGCGCATGGGTTTTCGTGAAGTTCAATAATTACCAATACGAGTTGAGGATGCAGACCGGCTGGTATCAAGATTTGATGTCCTTTTTGCCCGAGCATGCGGATGCTCCCAAGCTGATGATTCCGGGGATGGCGGCCGTCGAGGCAGCTGGCAACGTGGTGCTTGCTACGGGTACTGCGGAGACCGGCGCGGGCTTCGCGCTCAGCACGGATGGCGGTATTTCTTTCGCGCCGTCTGTAAGCGTGGGTGCAGCAGATAAGCGATATCGCGAACCGATTCGTGTCGACGCAGCGGCAGGGACGTTCTTCTTGGTCATGGAGTCACCGACGAATGGACCCGGGCTTGACGGCGTACATGCCATTTCACTTGATGGAATATTCACACCCAACATCGCGGCGATTCCTCCCGGCCAGCTCGACGGAGGCTTAGCGCTGAGCCCTCTACCCGTGCAGCATAAGGTCCGCGGCGGCGAAGTCGTCGTTTATTTCCCGATGACCAAAACCTTGGTGCGGACCGATTTCGACGCCACGCCGGCCGGTGCGACGTGGGAAATACTGCCCAGCGCCGCGCACGCGGGCAAGGTCGAATCGTTTTACCAAGAACAGGGTTCGGACGAGCTGGTCGTGGTCCTTGACGATGGAACGGTTACCCGCGCTCAGGCAGACTGGTCGTCATGGGCCCCGCTTGAGCTCGGTTTCGAGCTTCCGCTGCCCACCCGCGTGCATCCTTTGTCCTTGGGTCGTTTGCCCGATGGGCGATGGCTGGTTCACGCTGCGCTCTACGATGCGAGCCCAGGCGCGGCGACCGACACGCCCAGCGCCATCTCGCCGAGCGCTTATTTGATCTCGGCACTCCCTTGAGAATTGCCTTGTTTTTGTGATTGGTTCGCGTGGCTCCAGCCGCGCTTGCGATTCTGTGACCGGTACGCGTGGCTCCAGGAGGCTGTCGCATAAGGATCAATGCCGCGAACCCTAAGGCTCGCTTGGGATTGGTGCGCGAGCCCTATGGCTCGCATGTGTTTGGAATAATCGCAGGAATCGCATGCAGGCCATAGGGCCTGCGCACCAATCGCAGAATCGCAAAATAGGCCGAAAACGATTTGCGAGCCCTATGGCTCGCATGTGTTTGAATAATCGAAGGAATCACATGCAGGCCATAGGGCCTGCGCACCAAGCGCAGTAGGCCGAAATGAAAATAGAACCCAAACAACGACTTTCGCGCCGAGCAACGCTGATGTGTCGGGACGAGTCTGATCGCGTGCTTTTGGTGAGGGAAGGCGATGATCCATATTGGATTTTGCCAGGCGGGAGGCTCGACGAGAATGAAACTTTCGCCATGGCCTGCATCCGCGAAATCAAAGAGGAGCTAAATTTAATCGTTCGACTGGAAGATCTTAAATTCCGGTTCTGTTTCGAGAACTTTTTTAAAACAGATGAAA
Organism: Bradymonadaceae bacterium; assembly: GCA_037968515.1. Lineage (GTDB taxonomy): Bacteria > Myxococcota_A > Bradymonadia > Bradymonadales > Bradymonadaceae > JBFFMO01. Next base: position 2,864 of record JBBKVQ010000213.1, on the reverse strand, counting down.
ATCAGATTCATGAAATCTGCATCAGTTTCGACCTGAAAATCAAAACGTCGGACGTCGACCTTCAATTCTTGGAACTCGGGCGTCCGCGACAAATACGTTGGTGGAATGCCGACGAACTTACAAACGTCCCTATGCAGCCACTGGGTCTGCATAGTCTGCTCACGGATCCAATCGTCGAACGCTACAAAGTATTTGGGATAAACACGATCGCATAAGGCGGCCTGGCCCCCTCCAAATGGCGGGAGCTCGGCGGACCCAACGCAGGGCAGGCCATAGGGAGTCATTGATTACCGGCGATTTTGCGAGTGCCGAGCGCTACTACACTCAGGCGCTGGCTGTCGCATAAGGATCGATGACGAGGTTGTTTTTGTGATTGGTCCGCGAGCCCTATGGCTCGCATGTGTCTGAATAATCGCAAGAATCACAGGGCAGGCCATAGGGCCTGCGGACCAATCACAGGGCAGGCCATAGGGCCTGCGGACCAATCGCAGGGCAGGCCATAGGGCCTGCGGACCAATCACAGGGCCTGCGGACCAATCGCAGGGCCTGCGGACCAATCAGTGCTCACCACTATCCGTAGCGACATGCAGAAACATCGACGCGTAGAGCCGCGCGGCTTGGTTCAATTGTGCCAAGGACACGTGTTCATCGGGTCGGTGGGCGACCTCGAGCTGGCCGGGACCGCAGACGACTGTGGACATGCCTTTCTCGTGAAACAGGGCGGCGTCTGAGTGGCTTCTGAAGGCTACGGGTGCCCACGGTAGGTCCACACTCAAAAAGCCCTGCTCCAGCGCTGTGAAGGCGGCACTGCTATCAAAACCCGGTGACGCAAACGCGACCTCGAATTCCATTTCACAGCCGCTATGGTCATTACGGGTGACCTGGCAGGTTCGCTCCAAGAGCTCCGCCACCAATGAAAAATCGACACTGGCGGGAAGGTGAACATCGATGACGGCTTCGCAGGCTTCGGCCACCGCAAATAGTGGGGTGCCGCCGTCGATTTTACGCGGAGTGAACGCACATTCGTGAGCCCAGGGCTCGTCGGGCGTGGCTTCCAGGATTCGCATTAACCAAGCCAACATCGCGTGAATTGCATTATCTCCGACCTCGGGGAGTGCCGAGTGCGCGCGTGAGCCACGGCTCCTTAAAAATACTTCGAAATATCCAAAATGCGCGGTGCACGGCTGCAAATTAGTCGGCTCGCCGACGACCACCAACGGCGCAGGAGCCAATTCGACCAGCTTTTCGGAACCGTCGCCGTATTCTTCCTCACCCACCACCAACGCGAGGCGAATGCCCTGTTTAAGCTCGAGGCCACTTTTTACAACGACTGCCAAGGCCTCAACTGCGGCCACGCAACCCGACTTCATGTCCGCCGAACCAAGGCCGTAGAGTAGGTCACCTTCGATGCGGACGCCGCGGTGCTCCTCGTCGTAAAGACCGACGGTGTCGACATGGCCAACCCACATCAATGCGGGAGGCTGAGGGCCGACCTCTATAATTAGGTTATAGCGTTCTTCGTCGACCGCTTGTTTCCTGTAGGGCAGCTCAAGAGCATTTAACATGTCCTCAAAAACAAGCAGCGCTGGCCCTTCAGCCCACGTAGGACCGTAGGTATCGACGGTTTCAGTTAACCAATGAAGCAAACGCTCTGGACTAATCGCGTCGATGACTGCTTGAAATTCACTCATGCTTTTTCCCCCCGTCACTGTTCGTTTTGCCTTCTTTTTTCTCGGCCTTCGTAGGCCTCAAACGGTCGTAAGACGGGTGTTTGGTCAGATTCATCGACATGTAGACGTGTTGTTGTTCATTGGAAAAACCCGTCTTTTTGAAGAACCCAATGGCGTCCTCGTTTTCGGCGTCTGTGTCGACAATCATCATGCGCGCACCGTCCTGAATGAAGAGGTCGGTGATTCGTTTCACCAGCTTCTTTCCGACTCCCAGTCCTTTGGCTTCCGGAGCAACCCCCAGCCAGAGTAGGTAGCCGTATTTCCAAGAGGAATGCCGTTTATCGATCGTCGCACCCAGCACAAAACCCATGACCTTGCCCTCGTACTCAGCGACCAGACAGGTTTCGCCGTCGGTCATATAGAGGTTCAGGACTTCGTATTCATCCCAAGTTCGATGAAGGCTCGTCCATTTGTCGGCCGTAAAAAGCCGCTCACCCAGAGCGTAGATTGGTGCGAGGTCTTCGAGTTCAGCTTCGCGTACTTCCACATGAATTTTTTTATCGTCTTTCATTTACCAGCCCTTCGAATCGAGCATTTTAGCAAGTTCTGCCGAATGATTATTAGCCGTACCATGTTTCGATTTATCGAGCACCTTATCCAGACCGACCTGAAACGCCATCGAGTCGCGCATCATGCGTCGAACCAAGGGTTTCGACTCGCTGATATCATTTTTATCCGAGCCATCTTTGTTGTCTGGAAGATAAAATAATGGATCTTTATCGCCATTAAATAGTTGGTATTTCCATTCTCCAACCCGGGCACCACGTAAGAAAGTATTATGATAAGAAAACGCTGCGCGCGGGTGCAACTCGGTGGGATCCAGCAATAGGTCGACCAGGCTGGCCCCCTGAACTGACGCAGGCCTTTCTAACCCGGCCGCGTCCAAGACCGTCGGCAGAATATCGACCACTTCGACATCTTGAGTCACGACCTTGCCGGTACCTGTCCACGGCTTGTAACCAATGATGAATGGAACATCGACAAGCTCCTGATTTACACTGATACCGTGACCATATTTGCCATATTCGCCAAACTCCTCGCCGTGGTCAGACGTGATAATGATCATCGTCTGGTCACGAATTCCCATGGCATCCAGCGATGCCAACATCTTACCAAACCAGACGTCATTATAGG
>JBBKVQ010000212.1:0-5398 GCA_037968515.1 Bradymonadaceae bacterium | reverse complement strand
TTTCTTCGTCTTTGATATCGTTGCTCATAAGTCTCGCCTGACTACACCAACTAAGACGTTTGAGCGCGTACTAAATTCCATGCCGGTATCTCAACACTCACCAAAGGCGCGCCGTCGTGTGTTTTCATACCAGTCCAACAGGCCACCTTTCCATTCTGCGGCCACATTATCGGTTTCGGCGCTTCGGCCAGCTGTGATGTCACCATCCATGTTCCAGGAGATAGGAAAAATCCTGCTCACTGAGACGTGATTGCATTCGCTCTTCATACTCGGTGCGAGTGACACCGCGTTGTTTAAGCTGCCATGTGGCAACCAGCGCAACACCACGCATCTCGCTGCGGGCTACCACTTCAAACAGTGCGTCGAGCCAAACCTGACGGTCACCTTGATGTGGAGCACTGGCACTAATCCCCAACACAGCCGTGACGCGCACAACAGACTCACTCTGCATAATTGGCCCTCGCCCCCCGAACTCCACGTATTCGTCGCTAAACTCCGGGACTGGCTGAACGGCGATATCGAGGAGCAGCGGAACCGTTAGTTCCTCCTCGTAGAGAAACGCTAAAAATTGGGCGAGCTCAGAGCGGGCAAGCTGAGCTTCCGGAGCAAGCCCAAAGTACGCTTCTCGCAGAACTTCGACATGAAGTGGAATCTCGGCGAAAATATCCGCTAGAACACACGGATAGTAGTTGGTCCCATCGATGGGATATTGCGCCGCAAAAAAACCATTAACATTCTCGGAAACGATGCCTGATCGCGGTAAGCCCCATGGGGCAGGTGATGATATCTCGTCGGCAAGGGCCTCACGCCAGGTATCACAGTATAAGGCATTTCCCAGCCGTTCTTTATCCGGGTGTGGTTGAAGGTATGGATTGCTAGCGTCTTCCTCAGGGGTGAATGGATCAAGCTGAGGAGGCGCCGAGGATGACGGAGGCGACGAGGATGGCTCTTCGCCTCCGCAGCTCATAAGAACTACTGAAAAAAACACCACGCTTAAGCGGACTATTTGACTAAGATGTCTCATCAGTGACAACTCTCGTTGAAGACTTCTGTTTTGAAAGGCTGTAATGGCGGAAATTTTTGCAATAATATGTAAAAAAGCGCGTGTCCTAGCGAAACAAAAGCTTTGAGGGCCTATTAAATTATGGTTTTTTTGGGTCCTGACCGAGATTATGTTGTTTACAGGTTAAGGGATTCGATGAAGGGGGGGACTAGACCCTCTTCATTTTCCAGTTCGGGCAAAATTCGTCGAAACTTCATGTGAATCAATCGGCCCTCGGCGTCGGTGAACGGTATATATGCGTACCACCATTCAGTTTCGGACTTTGCCAAATAGGATGAGCGTAACGCCCAAAGTTCATCGACGACGGCCGGGTCGTCGATTTTATGCCCAGTACCGTATTCTGACGCAAATAGATCGAAGTAGTTCGCGGTCACGGGAGTAAACCCTTGGGGCAGAATATTGGTGGGAATATTACGGTACGGGTAGCGGTCAGCTTCGCCGATAATCTCTGCAAGATACCACAACTCCGTTGGCTTACTGGCTTCTTCTTCAGCTTGGGATAATAGCTCTGTCAGAAATTGCTTTGCCGCCTGGAGAGGGGCAAAGACCTCTTGGCTATTGCATTCATCAACACATGCAGCTGCGTAATAGCGGCCTTCCGCATACAGCATTCCGCCATCGCCATGTTGGCTGTTCCCATAAAGCCTATTCGACCATGATTCCCATTTCATCTCTTGGAAGGCTTCGCGTAATCTCTTTGGCTCAATGGTGCCGGTTAGCCGCGAAGACCATTTCCCGTGGGTGCGGGATGTGTCAAAAACCCAAAAGTGACAGGAGTCATCTATCATAAATGACTGTGCGCCTTGGTCGTACAGGACTTGATCGCCCGCAAAGATTCGGTCTTTTAATGGCCGTGCCATAAATCCTATGACCAAATTTCCGGACGGTTCAGGCGCGGGATCGCACAGTTGCTCCTTTAGGGACGTGTCCTCCAGATTCCCAATATCTTGCAGATCCGCATCCCCCGCATCAGGGGACAATTCGCCATTATTGTTCGGACCACAAGCGGCTCCGCCAACACATAAGGCCGCAAAAACCATCCATCGAAAAAATGCCATCATTTCCACCCCTATTTAAAGTGAGTCATCTCCTGATTTTATCTAGGTCAGGAGGATTACCGCAATGGCGATAGCCCCCAAATGAAAACAGATTTGCCACCCGCGTTCAAATGCAATGAACAACCTAGAATAGTTGTCATCAATGCGTGGGTTGCGTGGAGCCGGTATCTCAACGCTCACCAAAGGCGCGCCGTCGTGTGTTTTCATACCAGTCCAATAGGCCATCTTTCCATTCTGCGGCCACAGTATCGGTTTCGGCCAACGTGGTCGTGTTGTGCCCCAACCGTTTTTCGCTATCCGCCAGCGCGAGCCGAACAAATACAAGGTCGATATCGACGTCCTCAAGGGTCGCCAAGATCTTCTGGGCTTCCGCTGCGGCACGCATTGCCCTCGCGGGCTCGTTTGCAGCGTTTGCCGCGAGTTGGATCAGATAGGCTCCTCGGGCATCGTTAAGGGGCGTCCCCACGCGCTGCCAGAATACTCTGGACGATTCGGCGAGCTCCACCAGCAGTGCCTTATATTGCGGCTCAAGGTCCTCGGCTTCAACTGCGCTCGAAACCCCGTTGTTCAAACAGATCGCGACGCTTCGTTCACAAACGCTGCCAATCGGCAGTGTCAACGCAGCCTGAGCCACCAGAGCCAATCCGTGCAGACCGGTCCAGTCACCAGCTTCGACGCGATGTTCGGCGAGCAATGCCTCGGCCTTGATTGTCCAGGCCCTGAAATCGTCTTGCGCTGACATCAGCAGTCGCAGTGACCATTTTGATATCTCTTGATTTGGTCCCTCCCGTCCGTCGTCAGTTGCCAGTCGCGACAACAGATAAGCGTCACAAAGGGTTGAAGCCTGCACGGGTACGACGGCGTCAGTCAAAACGCCGGAAAGCACCGCTAGCGCGTCAGCTGGCGCGCCCAGTTCGAACCCCACCAGATGAGTCCAGATCTTCGACCAATCCACCAAGTCTTCGGGGGTTTGAATCTCGCGAATCGCCTTGAATAGTTGGTTGCGAACGCCCTCGGGGTCGTCTGCATGTTCTCGCCACGCTTTTTGAATTAGCTCTTTCATTTGATCTCCGAATTGTTTCCGAGGGGGGACGGTATGTTTCGGAACCTCGACTATGTTTCGTCATCAATACAGCACTAAGGTTCAACGCGTGATGCCAACTTGGCAAATCTTAGTTCCGATTAACGTAAAAGATGAGAACAAAATGAAAAAGCAACTCCTTCTGACTCTCCTTGCCGGCTCTCTCCTTGTCGGGTTCGCCCCTTCAGCAATGGCTCAAGATAAGGCCAAATCAGAAGCGGTGACCTATTCGGTCGATAAAACTCACTCGTCGGTGATCTTCAGTGTTCAGCACATGGGCGCGGGATTGACCTATGGCCAATTTCTGGATTTCTCGGGTACGGTTGCTGAGTCCGCCAAAGGTCTCGAAATCAACTACGAAGTGAAGACAGACTCGGTATTTACCAACAACAAAAAGCGGGACGACCACCTGAAAAACCCTGATTTTTTTAATGCCAAAGAATTTCCGGTGTTGACGTTCAAGAGCACCAGTTCAAAGAAAAAGGGCAAGAATTTTGAGGTTAAGGGGAACCTGATGCTCAACGGTAAAACCAAAGAAATTACCGTTATCGTCGAACCGACCGGGACAGGCAAAGGCATGCAGGGTGAGGTTTTGAAGGGTTACCATACCGAATTTAAAATCAAACGCAGTGATTTTGGAATGAACTACATGCAGGGCGCGGGCCTCGGTGACGAAGTAAAGTTGATTATCTCGACCGAAGCCGCTGCCAAGTAAACTGCTTGTGATTCGTGCGCCGGGTTCCTCCCGGCTTTTTCGCCTTTTGGCGACTGCTGGGTTGGAGTCACCGTGATTTTCGAAGTCTTATTTTTTTCTGTGCTCCTTCCCTTGCTTTGTGCGCTCGGCTTTTTGGCCATCGGACTCAACAAGGGCGAAGACGGCCGCCGTGCAACCGTTTCTGTCGGGATCGCGGTGGTGGCCTCTTTTCTGGCCGTCTATTTTTGGATAAGCGGAATCCCAGATATGCCGCCCATTGGCGCCAATGGGTGGCTGTTTATCGTCGCCGTTGATGTGGCGGCCTTAGCGATTCTAGAGGCCTTGGTAAAACAGCGCGTGGTCATTTGGGGAGCCAGGTTTCTGATTATCAGCCTTGGTCTTCGAATGATCTTGGATGCTAAATTTCAGTATGGATGGTCAGCCGAGCAGGGCTATATCCATGTTGCAGTCCTCACCGCTTTGGGTTTGGCGCAGTGGGGTTCATTTGAACGCCTGTCGCGTCGTTCTGGCGGTCCACTATTTGGCCTTGTGGTTGCTGGTTATGCGGGTCTCTCTGCCATTATTCTGGGGTTGGCTTCGTCGGCAACCCTTGCGCAAATGACCGGCGCGATTGCGATCGCCGCCGTTGCTGCTGCCGTAGCTGCGTGGAAATTCAAGTCGCTTCCCTTCGCGGCTCTGGTGTCCAGCGTCGTGCCGCTGGTGCTCATGCTCACGGTGATTTCGCTAGTGTTTGCTGATCTACCCAATATTCCGTTCATATTGGTTGCCCTTGTTCCTTTCTCGGCGTGGCTGGGCGAACTCGGGCCGTGGCGGAAAAACAGATTCGGCCGCGCGGCGTTTCATCTTGTGGCGATTGCGGTTCCGGTCCTAACCGCGGCTTGGATGCTTGTTTCCACTACGACTCAGGTCGTCACCGTGCCTAACCAGGCGCCCGGCGAGGTTGACGAGGCCTATGATCCCTATGCCGCGGATGGGGCTGACGAGGCTTACGACCCCTATTCGGTCGGAGACACCGACGATGCCGCAGACCCGTATGCCCAATAAACATGAAGCGACTAGCGTCACTTGTGGAGTAGTGGAATCCAAATTCCCGTGGCAGAATTCGGCCTCATAACTTTAAGCTGAATTCCCGCGGAGGAAATAGTGACGCAGATACTCGACTTGGGTGACAAGGCAGTTTTAGGTCGGCTTGGTTCCATCAACCGAAAACACCGTCTTCGGTCCAAACATTACGAAGAAGTCGAGTGGGGCGACCCGCTTTCGATCGATGTGATCGATGCGGATGGACTTGGTGGCGTGGACCATTACCCATGTTTGGATCAGGTGTTTTTGGTTTCGCAGAAACTCCGGGACGTCATCATCGGTCTGAATTCTGAGATCGAAATTCAGGAGATTCATGCCGGCGACAAGATCGTCTATTTGGTGATGCCTTGTGCAGAATCAGACGTTGCGTACGAAGCTTCAGGTTCAACTGGCTACTC
>JBBKVQ010000211.1:0-5372 GCA_037968515.1 Bradymonadaceae bacterium | reverse complement strand
CGCTCCAATACGTCTTGCGCCCGGCGCTGTCCCCGAATGTCGTTCCACTGAAGCACGAAGTGCCCTTCAAGAGAGGGGGGCCAACCTAAGACCGACCCCGATAGGTGTCAATCAACGACGCCTTTAGCGCTCAAATACGACAAAAAGAACACGGCCGCCGCGAATCAGCCTGAAACGGATGATTTCACCTTTTGGAATCGCGGTCAGCAGCGCTTTGTACTCGTCAATCGATGCGAACGTTTTGTCGTTCATCTGCGTGATGATATCGGCGCGGTGAAGACCCGAAGCCCGGGCTGGAGAGTCGATCGCGATATCCGTGACCACTACGCCATCGGTGTTTCTGGCGCCTAATCTGCGCGCCAAAGATTCGCTCAGCGTTTTCACGTCCACGCCAAGGTCTGCCGACACAGGCAACACGACGCGGACGCGTGGGAGTGCCGCCAACTTCTGATTGGGCATCTCCTCGATATCTACTTTCAAAACGAGTTCTTTTTTATCGCGTAGCACCAAGGCCTCGACACCGGCTTCGATCCGATGAGTCGACACGACTCCGGGCAGTTGGTCCGAGGTCCGAATATCGACGCCATCAAATTTCATAACGATATCGCCTGGCAAAAAACCAGCCTTCTGACCTGGAGACTTGTCCACGACCTCGGTCACTAGGGCGCCCTTGGGCTTTGATAACCCAAATGAACGAGCCATCAGCGGCGAGACCTCCTGCACGCGAACTCCCAACCAAGCGCGCCGCACGAAGCCGTTGGCGTGCAGCTGGGGAATCATGGCCTTGACTAGGTTTATGGGCAGGGCGAACCCGATGCCCTGCGCGCTCCTGTTGACCGCCGTATTGATTCCGATGACCTCGCCGTCCAGAGACAATAAAGGACCGCCTGAATTGCCCGGGTTGATTGAGGCATCGGTTTGAATGAAATCTGAAGAATTGTCTTTGCCACCGGGATTCAGATTGCGGCGTCCCAGCGCGCTCACGATTCCAGCGGTGACGGTGTGGCCAAGCCCAAGTGGGTTGCCAACGGCGACGACGGGCTCGCCGACCTGCAATTGATCTGAGTCGCCGAGCGGCACGGTAGGAAGCGACCCGGCGTTGATGATTCGCATCAGCGCGATATCGGTTTCGGGGTCGACGCCGACAAATTCGGCCTCCATCTCCCGGTTGTCAAAGAGGCGTACTTTCACGTTCTCGGCGTTTTGAACGACGTGATTATTGGTCAGGAACAACCCTGTTGGATGAATGATGAATCCCGAACCCAGCCCCATGGTCTCGGGCCCGGTTTCTCCGCTATCCTTCATCGTCACCACGATGTTTACGACGGCCGGGCTGACTTTCTCGGCCAACGCCGAGTAGGTCGACTTGCGCACAGGGGTGTCGCGTTCTGGACGAGCCGCACCCTCGATCCACAGGTTTTTCTCGGGGCTCTGGGCCCACGCAGCCGGTGCGATAGCTCCAAAAAGGCACGCTAGAATGACGACCAAAAACCGGTGTTTAATAACGTTCATGCGGCATGAGTTGTCGCGGAGCGCGGAAATAGTGCAGGGGCGAATAATTCAAGAAATTGGACACATGGCTTGTGTATAAGCACGCGTAGTCCTCGACTTGTTCCCCAAACAGCGTGTTTTCATTGGCCAGCCTGAAGATCAGCCCCCAGTACGGATTGAATCGACTTTCATGGCCCACTTCTGCTTCGTCGAGCTCGGCGAGCAGCTCCTTGCGTTTGCGACGAAGCTGATCGCGGGCTTTGATGAGCTCGCGGCGTGCCGACTTGAGTTGATCGATGTCGTGGCCGTTTCCAGCAGCAATCATATCGTCGATTCGGTACGCCAGTGTTTGGTCGAACGCGATACGTTCTGAGAGCCGAAAGACCTCGGCGTCGGTGGCATCCAAGTGCGCCAATTCTTCGCGCAGTTCGTCGGACTTTTTGAGCTCCGATTCCATTTCCTGAACGATCATCACTGTGCGCCAGGCACTCGATTTTTTGGAGCGGACAATATCGCCGTAAATATGGTCGCCCACATAGACGACGCGTTCCCCGCCGACTCCAGACATGCGCTCAAAGTCGATGAGGTTGCCGCCCTGATAAATCACGTCTTTTTCTAAAGACTGGTATTCCTCGCCAAGTATTTTCCCGTTTTCATCTGCGATTAGAAACGGTGCTCGGTCAGTGAAAAACGTCGGCTTGGACGCGCCCGCGATGATGATGTCGAAATAGTTCTTCCACGAGGGATATTCGGGTAACACCCCATCGAGGAGGTGTTTCATCACTTTGCCAGAAAACTCCGGGAAGCTGTTTGTGAGCAGGAAAATCTGCTTCCCAGCCGACCGCATCTTATGCAGCGTCAGGGCAAGGTCTTCGTCTTTGCCCGGGATATAATCTTCCATATTCGCCATGATGGCCGTTTTGATGGAGCCATCGCGGTGCGCCAAGTCGATGCAATAGCGGATATCGCCAAAGAGACGTTTGAAATCGTGTTTGCGGTCGGGTTCGCGAACATGCAGAAAATCCACCAACGCCGCATACAAGAACGCCTCTGGCAGGGCGAAAAGGGTGTCAATGAGGTAGAACCTCGATGAGTCATTCAGGCGAATCGTCTCTTCGCGGTATTCGGCACGCTCGGATTCGGTCAGAGCCTTAAACCCGTGGTATCCGGTTCCCACATGGCGGTGGGCGTCGATCTTGAGAACATTGCCTTTCCAGGTGTCGATCACCAGACCACGAATCGCAAAATCCGGGTCGGGTGTGATTTTCAGGATTTCAGCCGGGTAACCACGTTCTCGGATCAATCGCTCAAGCGTCAGCTGCACCGAAAGGGAATCAAGCGCAGTCTGGGTGTAGGGCGCCAGTGTGTAGTCCATGTCGAAGCCGACACAATCAATCTTTTCGAGGTTGAGGTCACGGTTGCAGTAAACCTGCCGTGAGCGCTCCATCTGTGCCTCTGCTTCCCGTCGCAATGATTCCAGCAGGGTTTCCACTTGGCTTTGGTCTGTAAGACCGGGGGCTTTAATATTCATGCCGCCTCAGTTTTGTGCCCATGTTTTGAATCGGGGCAAAAGGTTCATTATTTCTGTAGGCCGTTGACGACTTTTACTCGGGGAAGAGCGACACGAAAGGTCGTCAAATCACCCGAAACCAGCGTCAACGAACCCCCGTATTGGTCGGCCATAGTGCCAACAATGCTCAGTCCTAGACCAGTTCCGCCTTTGGCGCGTGCGGTCGTAAAGAATGGTTCAAAGATCTTAGTCATGTTTCCTGCGGAAATTCCAGCGCCCGAGTCCGCAACATCCAGATTAACGTTCATTTTGTCGACGCTAACATTGACCAACACAGGGGCTGCTCCATGTTGGCGAGCATTTTCGATCAAATTCCGGACCATCGAGTCCACCAGATCCGGTGGCACAGCGACAACCGCGTCGTCGCCCGTGACTTTAACCTCGAACCCAGTGTCATTAAATTCCCCGGCGATGTTTTGCGCCAATTCCAAAACCGATGAAGTCTCTTCCTGGGTAGGCGCCGTTTCGGCGCGAGCGAGTTCATGCAGGCGGTTCACCAGGCGCTCGAGCCGTTCGGCATCTGCCGCGATATTCGCGACAAAGTCCTGTCGTTTTTGATTCGGCATATCCTCGAACTCTTCGAGCAGCTCTGCGGCCCCGCGAATCGAGGTCAACGGGGTCTTGAATTCATGCGAAACGTTGCGCGCAAAGTTTCGTATATATTCGTTTCTTTGGCGTAGGGTGCGGTCCATCTTGGCGATGGCGAAAGAGAGCGCCTCGAATTCCGCTGTGCCAGGATTCGTGAGAGGTTCCGACGCCTTACCTTGTTCGATGTCGCGAATTTGTCTCATCAAGTCTCTTACGGGACGGCCCACGGCCCAAGCGGCAAACGCCGCAAAACCGAGGGTGACCAAAAGTACGATGATGAAGAGCCCCATGAAGATTCGTCGATTGATATACAGCGCGTTCTGCAGGCTAACAGGGGTCCGGGAGACCACAACACTGCCCACGACGCGCTCCCCCAGCCACACCGGAAACGCGACATAAAGTCGGATGCCTCCTCGCCGGCTGAACGAGTCTAGGGGCGGGTCTGGGCTGGTGCTGTTGCGTCGCCGAATCGTTCGCACCACTTTGCCCTTAAGGCTTGTTTTTACCTCGTCTGGGGTCCAGCTATGTCCGATATCTTCGCTGCGAGTCGAAGATGCAATCACCCCGTTTGAGTCCGTGACTCGAATCCCCGCCAGCGTGATCTCTTGGGTCGCAGTAAGCAGCGGTGCGATTTTTTCGCCCGCTTGTGCAGCGCAAGCGTCAATGACTTTTTTGTCCTCACTTGGGTCTTCGGATTCCCCATCAATCGGAGCGTCGCGCATGTCCAGCTTGGCGGATTGCGGCCGAAAACGACGCAACCCATCGTTCGAGACTTCGATCTTGGGAAGATGCTCGGCTTTGATACCGACGGTCTCGATTTCTAGGCCCGATGCCCTGGCACAACGCTCGTATTCGGCGCCAAACGCAGCCTGAACAAAAGCGCCTTGCGCCAACAGTTCGGCTTCGGTCTGGCGAATCAATTCTGTGTCGTAAATGCGTAGGGAAAACACGCCGATAAGGGGAGTCAACAAAATCGCCGCGCTCAGGGCGAGCAGCACGGTACCGACGCGAGGCCGCGTCATTGCGAGCCGGCGCGGTAACCTACGCCATGAACAGTTTCGACGGGGTCGACTCCGAACTCAGCGAATTTTTCACGAAGGTGGCGCACATGGGAATCGATGGTGCGGTCGCTCACGACCGTATGCACCTCGTAGGATTGTTGCATCAACTCGTCGCGACTGAAGACCTTGCGGGGGCGCCTCAACAAGGTGCGCAACACCGCAAATTCTGTGGCCGTCAGGTCCACTTTTGCATCATCCACACGGACCTCGAAAGCCTCGACATCAAGGATAATGCGACCCACCTGAAAACGCTCCGGTTCTGCTTTGGGGCCCGCATCCAGATTGACACGGCGAAGGTGGGCTTTGACCCGAGCAACCAACTCACGTGGGCTGAACGGTTTGACGATATAATCGTCCGCGCCGATTTCCAGCCCCAGTACGCGGTCAAATTCTTCGTCGCGAGACGAGAGCATGATGATGGGGACGTTGCTCGTCGCGCGGATCTGGCGACAAGCCTCGGTCCCATCGAGCTCGGGCATCATGACATCAAGGATGATGAGGTCGGGGGATGAAAAGGCCGAGGCTTTGATGGCCTCGAGGCCGTTGGCCGCTTCGATGACCTCGTGGTGGGCTTGCTCTAGAGCAAATCTTACGACTTCACGGATGTGTGGGTCGTCATCCACCACGAGGATTCGGGGCATCGAAAAGTCTCACTGAATCAG
>JBBKVQ010000210.1:0-16944 GCA_037968515.1 Bradymonadaceae bacterium | reverse complement strand
TGAGAAAACCGTCAATGGCATCGTCGAGTGTCATGGCATCCTTGGTGCCTCAAGATTAACCATCAAGCCGCGAGACGCAAATTCATGGAAGAGTTTGCCCAAAACGAAGTGACGGCGGGGCGATTCGAACTCAAATTCGAGCCCGGCACTGATTTACGTATCGAGAAGTTGCCCGGCGTGGGTCCAAAGACCGCCCAGAGGTTGGCGGAGCGGGGCATTCTAACGGCTGCCGACCTGCTCCTCACGTTTCCCCGGAAATACCGAAGGGTTTACCGCAACGCCCGCGGCGAGACGTTGGTTGAACATCGACCGGAGTTCGCGTCGTTTGTGGGTACCGTCGATTACGTCAAGAAGCCCCCTCGCCACAGCCGTGCTCCGTTCGAGGTGCATGTGAGTGTCGACGGGGTACCGGTTCGATTGGTGTGGTTCAACGTCCGGCAAGACTGGTTCGGAAAACAATTCGAGTCAGGGAAGTCGGTGGAGGTAGAGGGCGCGATCGACTGGGATCGAGCTCATGCTCAGCTTTCCCATCCTGTGATTACGGTTCACCGTAACGCGCCGGTTGAACGCGCCGAGCGGGTGGAGGTCGAGCCGGTTTACACGTCTTATGAGGGAATTCGGGACGGCGTGGTGAGGCAGGCGATTCAAGCCGCAGCGGCTCGGGTCATGCCACGGTTGAGCGACTCACTTCCCGCGTCTATTACTGCATCGCGCGGATTGTTGTCGGTTCAGGACAGTTTGGAGACCATTCACCTGCTGCGCTCCGTGGCGCTGGAGTCGCTGGATGCGAGCCTCGCCCGCGCAAAGCGGCGTTTGATCTACGAGGAGTTTTTCACGCTTCAGGTCGAACTTGCGCGCCAGTATGCAGAGGGGCGTCGCCGGGGGAAAGCACCGGTCATCGCAGCCGGAGTGAACGCTAAGCGGTTGATTGAGTCGATGCCTTTTGACCTGACGAAGGACCAAGAGGACGTGATTCAGCTGCTCAGCGCGGACTTGAAGTCGCGCGCGCCGATGCGACGGCTACTGCAGGGTGATGTAGGGAGTGGGAAGACCATCGTTGGGCTTTGCATGGCTGTCATGGTGGCCGAGGCTGGGTGGCAGACGGCATTCATGGCGCCCACTGAGGTGCTGGCGACTCAACACTATGAGCGATCAAGAGTTTTTTTGAGTGATGTCGGTGTCGAAACGGCGATTTTGACAGGTTCTACGGGCGCGGCCGACCGCAGGTCGTTGCTGGAGCGGTTGAGGAGCGGGGAAATTCAGGTTCTGTTTGGCACTCATGCATTGCTAACTGAGGACGTAGTTTTTGGCGGCAACGCTGCGGCGCCTTCGATCGCACCGCCGAGTGCTCAGGCAAGCCTCCTTCATCCGGCGGCTTGGAGCGCTGATTCGCATAGGCACGATACTTCTTCCGGTTTGGCACTGGTGATCGTGGACGAACAGCATAAATTTGGCGTGGAGCAACGAGACACGCTGCTCGCCAAAGGCGAAGATCCGCATCTTTTGGCGATGTCGGCGACGCCGATACCGCGATCGCTTGCGCATGCGATGTTTGGAGATTTAGACCTCGCGGTCATCAAACACAAACCTGCCGAACGTCAGTCCGTACGAACGATTCTTCGGCCTCGAAACGTTGTCGATAAGGTCCATGCTTGGATTCGGGAAAAGGTAGAAACCGGCGAGCAGGCCTTCATCATCTATCCGTTGGTTGAAGCATCCGCAGGCTGGGAAAGGCGAGCCAATGTGGTCGACGAGGCCGAACGACTGGCCAACGGAGTCTACCAAAACCTGAAGATTGCGGTGCTGCACGGTCGAATGAGCGGCGCAGACAAAGACGCTGTAATGAGGCGTTTTTCGGCAGGTGAAATCCAGATTCTGTGCGCGACGACCGTAGTCGAGGTCGGCGTCGACGTTCGCAACGCCACCTTGATGGTCATCGATGGAGCGGACGCCTTTGGCCTGAGCCAACTTCACCAGCTTCGTGGACGGGTAGGGCGCGGCGATCAGGCGTCATTTTGCGTCCTTTTGGCGGACGAGGAAGCAGGACAACCCGCATGGGAGCGACTTGAGTCATTTGTCAGCACGTCCGACGGGTTTCGGCTGGCAGAAATCGATTTGGAAATGCGCGGACCGGGCTTGTTTTTAGGCGTCCGCCAAGCAGGGGCGGCTGAGTTTCGATTCGCCGATCTGCTTCGGGATGCCGAACTTTTGGATGAGGCTCGCGATGATGCCCGTCGTTGGGTCTTTGGCGATGCCGGTGCCTGATACGGCGATTGCTAGTCGCTGCCTCACGGCGTATCATTACGCAAGATTTGCCCACTACCACCCAAAGTGATTTTGAATGTCGGATGACCTGTGCGGTCAAATGCTCGTGGGGAGATATCTTCTTGAAGAACTGGTGGGAGAAGGTTCGATGGGGTGCGTTTATAAAGGGCGAGCGGAAAGTGGCCCAAACGTCGCAGTGAAGATCATGCACGGACATCTGCAAAAACGGCAGGATTTTCGTGAGCGTTTCGAGCTCGAAGCCCAGGCACTGTCCCGACTGTCTCATCAAAGCTTCACCCAAATTCATGAATCTGGGTACGATTCGGATCTTGACGCTTACTTCATGGTTTTGGAGTTTGTTGAAGGGGTGAACGCGGCGAAACGTATGGAGGCAAAGGTCTCGCTCGAGGATGCCTGCGCCATTGCGTTGCAGGTCAGCGAGGCGCTTGCCGAAGCACACTCGCAAGGGATCCTGCACCGTGATCTTAAGCCCGAAAACATCATGGTTTCAAACGACGATCCTCCGGTAGTGAAGCTGTTGGACCTCGGTCTGGCGAAGTTGTTCGATACGGATCCTGATGAAACGACCGAAGCAGTCAAGCGCCGTCGCAACCTCACGAAGACCGGCGAGGTTTTTGGGACTCCAGCGTACATGAGCCCGGAAATGTGCTTAGGGAACCGCGACATCTCTCCGGCGAGCGACTTGTATTGTCTGGGCCTGATTCTTTTTGAGTTAGTGGAAGGTCATCCGCCTTTTTCGGGGTCTCCGGTTGAGGTTTCGTTGGCCCAAGTGGAAGCCGCACCCCCGATGATGAGTGCGACAACCCCGGTTGATATCTCGCGCTTGGTTGCCTGGATGCTGCAGAAGTCTCCTGCCGACCGCCCACAATCGGCGAATCAGGTCTCTGAAGTGTTGCGAAAACACGTGCCGTCCGCCGCCGTCCCTATCCCTTTGCCGGTCGAAAAAATGGCGGTAGTAGATACGATCGACCCAGAACAGAAAGAGTCTCCGCGGATGAATCGATTATGGTTCGTCGGGCCACTCTTGGTCGGGGCTTTGGTGATTGGTTGGTTGGTAACTCGATGAATTACGCACAGATTGCTGTCGATGTTCCGATTTTTTCGGCGCTCACCTACCGTATCCCAGACTCTCTGCTCGGTATCGTTGAATTGGGGCAGTTGGTTCAGGTTCCGTTTAGAAATCGAGCTAAAACTGGCCTGGTCGTGGGGATTGTCAGCGAGCCCCCAACGGACTTCAAAGGGAAGATTCGCGACCTGCTCGACGTGGTGGATCGCCAGCCGTTATTAGGCGATGCAGGCCTAAAGTTCCTGCATTTCATCGCCGACTATTATTTTACCCCGCTGGGTGAAGTGGTGCGATTGGCTATTCCGGCCGCAATCCGAATCGAAGGCATCAAACACTATCAGCGACGGGTCGAGGCTGCTCCTTGGGAATCGCTGGATCCGGCACTGGTCGCCGCGCTGGAAAGCTGCGCTGAGGCACCGGTTTCGGTGCATGCGCTCAAAGAAGAGTTCGGTCAGACTTTTTTGCAGTTGGGTGAACTGGAACGGCTTGGTTTGGTCGAAGTAACGTACACAGATGACAGCGATGTCGTGGCAAAAACCGAGACGTTCGCGCGACTTTTGGAAGTGCCAGACGGGAAAAAGCTCGGCAAGCGCCAGGCCGAGGTTGTTCAGGCGTTGCGCGCCGTTGATACGATTGCGTGGAGTGACCTTCGCGAAGCCACCGGCGCACCGTTAGCGACGCTTCGGGCCCTTGCAGAGGCTGGTATCGTCGATATGTGGGAGGAGGAAGTTTATCGCGATCCCTTCACCAATATTGTGGCGAAGGCGCAGATAGCCGAATCCTTGACGGCTGCTCAGGCTGCGGTGGTTGATACCCTTGTTCAGGCGCTGGAATTTGGGGCATTCAAGGGCGTGCTGCTTCATGGCGTGACTGGGAGCGGCAAGACTCGTGTGTATGTTGAAGTGATTCAGCAGGCATTGGCGAACAATAAGACCGCGCTCGTTCTGTTGCCGGAAATCGCGCTGACGCCCCAGTTTGTGTCGGTTTTCCGTGGTTATTTTGGGGACGATGTCGCGGTGCTTCATAGCGGTTTGACGGCGGGTCAGCGATTTGACCAATGGCGCAAGATTCAGCGAGGTGAAGTCCGGATTGTGGTTGGAGCTCGGTCCGCGATCTTTGCTCCAATCGCTGAGCTTGGGGTCATCGTGGTCGACGAAGAGCACGATCCCTCGTTCAAGCAGGAAGATGGCCCCCGGTATAACGCTCGTGACCTCGCGCTGATGCGCGGTAAGCTCGAGAATGCGCTGGTGATTCTGGGCAGTGCGACTCCGAGTTTGGAAACCTATCAACACGCATGCGAAGGGCGACTCGAGCTCTTGAGTCTGCCGGACCGTGTGCTTGAACGACCGCTTCCAAGCGTCGAAATCGTGGACATGAGGCGGCGCGAAGACTTGATCGCCGAAGTTCTTTCGCCCGAGGTGGTGGATTCGATGACTGCGGGGTTCAGCCAGAAGCGACAGACCATCGTGTTTTTGAATCGCCGCGGATTCTCGCCGTGCGTGATTTGTGATGGGTGTGGTCACCGTTTTATTTGTCCACATTGCGACGTTTCGTTGACCTACCATCGGCGAAAGGAAGCCCTTCGATGTCATCATTGTGACTTTTCGCTGCGTCTGCCTGAAG
The DNA here is from genome assembly GCA_037968515.1 of Bradymonadaceae bacterium. Lineage (GTDB taxonomy): Bacteria > Myxococcota_A > Bradymonadia > Bradymonadales > Bradymonadaceae > JBFFMO01. The sequence continues at coordinate 11,969 of JBBKVQ010000210.1, read as the reverse complement.
TGTGTCCGGAATGTGCGGCGCAAGGAATCGGTCCCCACGGCGTCGGAACTGAGCAACTCGAGGAGATCCTCCAAGGGTATTTTCCCGACGCCAAAGTTTCGCGCCTCGACCGTGATACTGGCAGCGGGGCTGGTCTGCAGCGAATCCTGAATCAATTTTCTGCGGGTCAAGCCGATGTCTTAGTTGGTACACAAATGGTCACGAAAGGGCACGATTTTCCGGGGGTGACCACGGTCGGAGTTGTCGCCGCAGATCAGAGTCTGAATTTCCCGGATTTTAGAAGTGCCGAGCGAACGTTTCAGCTTCTAACCCAAGTAGCGGGCAGGGCAGGGCGAGGTGATGATCCAGGTCACGTCTACATTCAATCGTATATCCCTGATCACTACAGCCTGATCTGTGCGTTGCGTCACGACTACCTGGATTTCGCCGAGCGCGAGTTGGCGCTGCGAAAAATTATGAAATACCCGCCATTTTCGCATGTGATCGCCATCAAGTTCGAAGCCGCGAGCGATGGCGCGGTGGTTCAGGCAGCTGGCGACTACTCGGGCTCGGCCCGCCGCCGGGTCAGACATGAACGTGGTTTTGAGCAGGTTGTGATGGTGGGGCCAGCTCTTGCACCCATCGAACGCCTGCGAGGCAAGACCCGCTATCAGCTCATGTTTCGTGCCGCGGACCGAGGTTTGGTGCGCCGCTTAGTGCATTGGGTGTTGCACGATCAGGGTTATTTTGAGCCAGGAAAGAGGCACTCGGGAGTGAGGATTAACGTGGATGTCGATCCGCAGAATCTGCTTTGAATCTAATGGGTCGCCCGCAGGGAGAGTCATAAAGCGTCGAGTATTGAATAGTTATCTGGTAAGATTCGTCTGAACGATTAACCGAAACACGAGCATTCAATGAAAAAACCCATACTAGCGCTCCTGATAGCACTCCTAGGGTTGACGTGGTCTGGCGTAGTCTCCGGCGCAAGCCGTGACGCCGACGGCAGTCGAATGCAAGCGCGTGAGCAGAAGTTGGGCTCGTCGGTGCAAGATCGGCTTTCACCCCCCTCAGACACCGTGGACTGGCGTTACGTAAGGATTACAGGGACGCATGACCTTGAGATTCGGCTGAGCGGTAAGCCAGCGGATAAATCCTTGAGGATTCAGGTGACCAACGCTGTGGGCAAGCCCATCATGGAAGGAGCAACCCAGAAAGGGCAGCTTGTCTTGTCGCGAAAAGTCGATCCAGGCCTGTACTACGTGGCCGTCAGCGCCAACGGATTGGCCGAATACACCATTACAATCAAATAAGTCGCAGAGGCATCTCAGTGAAGTTTCTTTTCTGCTGGCTTAGCGTCGCGATGGGCGTTCTTGCAGCGTGTGAGAGCCCGGACGTCCGCGGTCACGACGGCACCAAAGCTGGTTGGATCGAAGGCGAAGCGTTTGCGAAACCTGTTTTGAACTGGCAAGTGGACGTCGGCGGCGGGATTCTAGGCACGCCGGTCCGGGATAATCACGTGTTCGTGTCTACTGCCGGAGCCGTGGTTTGTCTTGACCGAGAAGATGGGCACGAAGTTTGGCGAGTCGCAAATCCCGACATCTCGTCGGGCCTTACGATTATCGACAACCAGGTCGTCTTTGGAACACAACGTGGGTTAGTCGTTGCGCTGGCGACCAAAGATGGTGCCAAGATCTGGGAGACAGACGCAGGCGGCGCGGTGTTGGATGCACCGACCGTCGACGATGGCATTTTTGTTTCGACGTTTCGGGGCGAAGTCGTTCATCTGACAGCCGACGGTGTGTTGAGGTGGCGCGCCCGCACCGCAGGGCCGATTATTGGCTCACCGTCCGTCGATCGAAACTCAGTGGCAGTATCGAGTCGCGATGGACATTTGTATTTGATGAATCGCGAAACCGGTCAGTTATCGTGGCAATGGGCCGCGCCACGAGGGCTTGAGTACGCACCCGCGATGGACGAAAATAACCTGTTTTTAGGCGGTGCCGACGGAAGTGTTCACGCCTTTGAGCGCGCCACCGGCAAACTGCGTTGGTCTAGTTCATCGCCCTCGGCCGTCGTATCCAGCCCGGTCATTACGCCGACCCACGTTATCTACTCTGTTTCGAGCGGCCAAACGTTTGCCGTCGATCGGGCGGTAGGACGTCTGACGTGGACGCATGAATCAGATTCGGGCGTTTGGGATGGTCCAACTGGGCGCGGTCCGATCGTGGTTCTAGGGACCGATTCCGGCACAGTCAGGGCGCTCGACATCGCCACTGGAGCGGTTGCGTGGGAGTACGAGACCAATGGCTCGATCATGCGACAACCTCTGCTGACCAAAGATGCAATCTACGTGGGAACCACGAACGGTCAGGTGTTTGCGTTGGGCCGCTCGAAGCCTTGAGCCGCTAGCCCCTGATTGATGCGTTGGACGATTTTTGGGCCTTCGTAGACGAAGCCAGTCCAGACCTGCACCAGATTGGCCCCTGCATTTAGGGTGTCCTTCGCGTCGTCGGCGTTGAAGATCCCTCCAACTCCAATAATCGGTAGTTTCGTGTGTCTGCGGATCAGGCGAACAACGTCGCATCGCCGCGCAGCGACAGGAGCGCCGCTGATGCCTCCCGCGCCAAGTCCTTCGAGGCCAAGGCTGATGAGGCCTTCACGCGAAATGGTAGTGTTGGTCGCGATGATGCCGGACAGCGAGGCCCTTTCAACCACTTCCACGACCTCGACAACGGCGGTATCGGTCAAGTCGGGCGAAATTTTCAGTAGAAGGGGCCGCGGTTGGGTTCCACGTTCCTGGGCGAGCTGAACATTCAGTTCTTGAAGGTGTTCAAGGAGCGCTAACAGCGGGCCGCGCTCTTGCAGGTCCCGCAATCCAGGCGTGTTTGGAGAGCTGACATTGACCACAAAATAGTCGCCAAAATCGTAAAGCAGCCGAAAACTCTTTTCGTAATCCAGATGAGCTTCGTCGTTGGGTACGACCTTGGTTTTGCCCAGATTGATTCCTAGAATTCCCTCGGGCCGATGTCGCGCAAGCCGCTCGGCTACAGCCGACGCACCTTGGTTATTGAAGCCCATTCTGTTGAGTAACGCACGATCGTTAGGAAGGCGAAACAGGCGAGGCTTGGGGTTTCCCTGCTGTCCCTCGCCGGTCACGGTACCTATTTCGATGTGCCCAAATCCGAATCCAAAAAGGGCGTCGACGTGTTCGGCGTTTTTGTCAAAACCCGCTGCAAGTCCCACTGGGTTTGGAAAATCCAGGCCAAACGCGTTCACTCTCAGTGAGGGATCTTCGACTGTCGTCCTGCCCTTCATGGCTGCAAGCGCAGATCCACGCATGCCGACGTCGAGCGCCTTCATTGTCAGACCGTGGGCAGTCTCGGCATCAATCCGAAAAAGCAGTTTTTTTGCGAGGGAATACATGGAGAAATTTTAAATTCTTTCGTAGTTCGTTGGGCTTTCGGAATATTCTTTTCCATCAAACGAAAGCACCAGCCCCTTTTCGTCAAAAAATGTCTCGATATTGACGGGGCGTTTCCACACACGATGAAGTGCCTTGAGAACGCCGCGGGCATAGGTCATGTCCAAGTCCGTCCCCAAGTGTTTGTGATGCAGCAGAAGCTCAGTGCGGTTCTTGTAGTTGCCATCTTTCACGTAGATGAACGGGTTTCCAAAATTCGTAAGTTGGTCAAGTAGTTTACTCTTAACCTCTTTGAATTGTTTCCCGTCGATTTCCCAGTGTCCCGACTTATTATTATAGCCAAACGTGTACATATTATTTTCTGCGACAAACTCCTCGGTGAGAAATTCGTCAATAAACGTCACGTCATTATAAAGCTTACGAACCTGGAAAATCTTTTCCCGACCAAGACCAAGCTCACGATCCCATGAAATCTTTTGTTGAAGGTCGTCGCAGTCGTCCCATTCCTTGCCGAATTTACCTTTATTCCACCGGTCTTCGATGTCCCTGTAGAGTTCGATGCCCAACTTGTAGGGATTTAATCGCCCAGGCGCTGAAGCCAGCACACCCGCATTGATATCAGCAAAATCAATGATTTCAGACCCGTCCAGAACTCGTGTCGTCAGGATTTTGGAGTGCCAATACGAGGCCCAGCCCTCGTTCATGATTTTGGTTTGGCCCTGCGGCGCAAAATAATAGGCTTCTTCTCGGATAATCGACAATACGTCGGACTCCCAGGAGTCCAGCGGCGCGTGGTCGACTAAGAACTTCATGATGTCTTTTTCTGGTTCGATCGGAAAGCGCCGGCTTTTCACGTCATCATCGGCCAGTTTTTGTTTTTGCCGGTCCAGAAACTCCTGCGGATTGATGTAATCCTGCATATAATCCTTGGCGCGGATCTGCGGGGTTTCAGTCAATGGCTCTGCGGGTTCTTCGCGGTTTCTCTGTTCCATGAAAGGGCTGTGATAATCGATCAAATTATCAAGGCTCAGACACGTATCGATAAAATCTTCGACGATCTCGATGCCAAAACGGTCCACATAACGCCTTACTCGGGCGCCGTGATTGGCCATTTCGTCGATCATCCGCCGATTGGTACGTGAGAAAAAATAGTTGTTCTTAAAAAAGTCAGTATGCGCGTAAACGTGCGCGATCACGGTCTTTTGGTCGACAAGATTATTGCCCTCCAAAAGGTAAGCGTACGAAGGGTCATTATTGATGACCATTTCGTAGATTTTCGACAATCCGTACTCGTAACTCTTCGCGAGCTGTTCGTACTCCATGCCAAAACGCCAATGCGGATAGCGTGTAGGAAACCCGCCAAATGCAGCAATCTCGTTCATCTGGTCGTAGTCGATGATTTCAAAAATCGTCTCAAACGGGTCCAGTCCAAACTCGAGTGCTACCTCGCGAATATGTTCTTTGATTTCCCAAAGATGCAAAGGAAGCGACATCAGAGCCCCTTGCCGAGAAATGTTTTAATTGAATCGTAGATCGCGTCCCTATTTTTGATTTCAGACACGACCACACGATCGGCTTCCGAGAATTTTTCGTTGAGATCTTTGATGAACTGCCCTGAGCCGTAGGGGGATTCTACCTGCCCGTAGCAGAACATGTTGCTGCGCGGGAGCAGGCCGTCGGTCAGAATTCGCATGCATTCCGCTGTGTCATCGACCGACCAGTTATCGCCGTCAGAAAAGTGAAACGGATAAACGTTCCAATCTTCGATTGGGAAATCATCTTCGATCATTTTTAGCGCCAATTTGTAGGCACTTGAGATCATCGTCCCACCCGATTCCCGCGTGTGGAAGAACGTGTCTCGGTCGACTTCTTTGGCGGTGGCATCATGAATGATGTATCGGCTCTCAAGGCCTTTGTATTGGCTTCTGAGCCACGTATCGATCCAGAAGGACTCGATGCGCACGATCTCTTTTTGCTCCTCACCCATCGAGCCTGAGACGTCCATCATATAAATGATGACCGCGTTGGATTGAGGCATCGCGGTTTCTTTCCACGAGCGATAACGTTTGTCCTCGCGTGTGGGCACGATAATAGGGTTATCGGGGTCGTATTCTCCGCTGGAAATCTGCCGTTGGAGCGCCTCTTTATAAGTACGCTTAAAGTGGCGTAAGGACTCGGGACCGACAGAACGAATTCCCGAGTATTTCGAGCGCATTGTTTGCAGTCGCTCGGTGCCTCGAGGTTCGATATTGGGGAGTTCCAGCTCCTCGCCCATGATTTCGGCAAGCTCATCGAGTGCGACGTCGACCTCAAGGCCTTTTTCGCCCTCGTTTTCGCCGGCTTCGCCTTTGCCAGGACCTTCCTCACCTTCGCCAAGCGAGTCGCCGACCTCTCCGTTGCCTTGGCCTACGCCGCCGGTGTCTTTCGACCCATAGCGAAACCGCGGGATATCGATTCGAGGAATCGGGATTTTGACGATGTCTTTCCCCTGCTTCCCGGTCATCTCACCGTTGGTCATGTACTCGCGCAGGTTTTGCTTGATCTTCCCACGCACGATTTGTTTAAACCGTCTGTGGTCCTGCTTGATCTTGCTGAGGTCCGCCATGGTACTTCCGTCACCTGGTGTGCTTTAAATTGGGGGGTAGCCCCCAAGAATCAGCTTTGTTTCGAGTCGCCACGAGCGAAAATACTTGCCACAAAGTTCAACACGTCAGTCGCCGATTCTTCGTTGTAACCGTAGTTGCGAATCATCCGTTGTTTGACGATGTCGATCTTCTCTTGGGTCTCTTTGTCGACCACATTGGAGACCATGCTCGCGAGCTTGATCGAGTCCTTCTGGTCTTCAAACAGTTTCAGTTCGAGGGCTTTATGGAGCCGTTCGTTGGTGTGATAGAGGAACGTCTTTCCGTCGATGGCGAGTGCGCCGATGTAGTTCATGATTTCGCGACGGAAATCATCCTTGCGGCTCTCTGGAATGTCGATCTTCTCTTCCACTGATCGCATCAAGCGCTCATCGGGCTCTTCGTATTGTCCGGTATACTTGTTCCGGACTTTCTCTTTCTGAGTGAAGGCCTTGATGTTGTCGATGTAGTTGGCACATAGTTTCGAAATGCCTTCTTCATCGGCGCTGATGGCACGCTGGACCTCGTTTTTGACGATGTCTTCGTATTCTTGTTTCACGACGGCGAGCAACTCGCGGTAGCGATTACGCTCTTCTTCGTTATTGATGAGCGAGTGGTTCTTAAGACCGCCTTCGATTTCGTTCAGAACTAGGAAGGGGTTGATGCTTGTGTCGCTCTTATCGGACACCAAAGCGTTCGACAGCTTGTCTTGAATATAGCGCGGCGAAATCCCTATGAGGCCTTCACGCAACGCTTCTTTGCGCAACTCTTTGACGTTGTCCTGAGTATAGCCGGTCAGCGTCTTGCCATCGTACAACTTGAGCTTCTGCAACAGAGTCAGGTTGTGCTTTTTGGGGTCGTCGAGACGGGTCAGCACGGCCCACATAGCGGCCATTTCGATCGTGTGAGGGGCGATATGTTTGCCTTTCACAACATCGTTGTTGAAGTCTTTTTGGTAGACCTTGATCTCTTCGGTGTACTTGGTGATGTACGGGATATCGATCTTCACCGTCCGGTCGCGAAGAGCTTCCATGTACTCGTTGGACAAAAGCTTGCGATACTCGGGCTCATTCGTGTGCCCCAGGATGACTTCGTCGATGTCCGTTTGGGCGAATTTCTTCGGCTTGATTTTGCGCTCTTGCGTCGCGCCAAGCAGATCGTAGAGGAACGCCACATCGAGTTTCAAAATCTCGACAAACTCGATGATGCCGCGGTTCGCGACGCAGAACTCGCCGTCGAAGTTGAACGCACGAGGGTCTGAGTCCGAGCCGTAAATGGCGATCTTTCGATAGTTGATGTCGCCTGTGAGTTCGGTCGAGTCCTGATTCTTCTCGTCTTTGGGCTGGAATGTACCGATGCCGAGACGGTCTTTTTCGCTGAAGATCAGGCGCCGAACCCGTACGTGTTCCATCACGCGTGACCAGTCACCGCCGTAATGCTTCATCAACTCTGCGTAGATGTAACGCGACGCCGGATTGAGGTCGCCGCGTACGCGGGCGTCGGTCAGGCCGAGCTCTTTGAAGGCCTTTGCGCGCCATTCCGACGGAATCAGCTTCATCGGGTCTTCGTTCATCGGATCGGGAAGCACGTCCTGTCCGCCAGTCAAGTGCTGGAGATCTTTGGGCATATTCCAGAAGAACGTGAAAAGGCGCCCGTCTTCGGTCTTGGTGTATTCCTCGATGCCCCGCTTCAGAAGTCGAGCAATCGTGGATTTTGAGCTGCCGACGGGGCCGTGCAACAAGATGATTCGTTTTTCGGTGCCGTATTCATTCGCAGCTGCTTTGAACACGTTGACGAGACGCATCATCGGGATATCGAGCCCATAGATCGCGTCATGACCGTTATTCACGGGATCGGAAAAGAAGTTGTAGCGGACGACCTTCTTTTTATTGTCGATGTACTCCTCGGAGCCGTAAGACAACACCATGTCGTACATGCGCTGATAGGCCGTACGTATGATACGTGGGTCAGCGCGTACGAGCTCGAGGTATTCTTCGAGAGAGCCCTCCCAATGCAGGTCGCGATACTCATCGATATTATGAAGTGCGCCAAGTTTACTAAGAAGTTTTTCTTTGCTCATAAGTACCGGCTCCGGAAGTTCGGGAGGGTGCGCGTCGCAGATGAAGGCTCGGCGATTGCTAGTGGCGCATGTTAGATCATCTCGACAGAATTGGTAGTCCCTTCTAGATGCCAACAGAACTACAAGGCTGAAAGGGTTCACGTTATTTCATTGAACGAAAACGATACACAAAAGATGGCGCAGTTGCTGGATCGCCTCCATGAGACATGGGGCCGCGAGGAACACGACGGCATCGACGATGTCCTTGGGGTGTTGATCCGCACGATCCTGTCGCAGTCGACGACTCGATCGAACACGGATCGTGCTTTCGCCTCGCTGTTGGATACGTACGGCGGGGACTGGGCCCGAGTTGCCACAGCGCCCGTCACCGAAGTCGAGGATGCGATCCGAGTCGGCGGGTTGGCTCGCCAAAAAGCCCCCCGGATTCAGGCGATTTTGAACGAGGTCCACGAGGCCTACGGCGAGTATTCGCTCGAAATATTGGCCAACGAAGACCTCGCAACGGCTCAGGCTGTTCTTTTTGGCTTTCCTGGAGTCGGTCCAAAAACAGCTGCTTTTGTGCTGATGTGGGCGTTGGGAAAAGACGTGTTTCCAATGGACACCCATATCTTCCGAATACTGGAGCGGGTGGGTTTGTTGGACACGTCGATGTCAGCCGCCAAGGCCCACACTGCCATGGAGGCTTTGATCCCTGCCGGAGAATGTTTCCCCGCTCACATGGTGATGGTGGAGCATGGTAGGAAAATCTGCACGGCGCGAAATCCGAGCTGCACCGAGTGCAGCTTAAACGATATCTGTACTTTCTATTCGGAGTTGTAAGTGTTTACAAAGATTGACCATATCGGTATCGCGGTGCGTTCCATCGACGACAAGATCAAGTTGTACCGGGACGTGCTCGGGCTTGAGTTTTTAGGCGATGAGATCGTCGAATCCCAAGGGGTTCGCGTGGCGTTTTTCAAGCTCGGTGAATCCATGTTGGAGCTGCTTGAGCCGACCCGCGACGACAGTCCTGTCGCCAAATATTTAGAGAAAAATGGCGAGGGGATTCATCATCTGGCGGTTGGGACCGACGATATTGAGGCGGCCAGGGACAGGGCGTCGGCCCATGGATTAAGGTTGCTCAGCGACGCGCCCCTCGATGGCGCACATGGAAAGCTGATTTCCTTCGTGCACCCTAAAGATACAGGCGGCGTGCTTGTCGAATTTACGCAACGTGGAACGCCTAAGGCGTAGCGAGTTCCATGAGGCATGCACCGTTGACGCAGAGTTGTCCGTTGTCACACTGATAGGCAGCTCGGCATTCATCGCCTTTGTAGGTGCAACCCAGCATTGGCTCGGGGCATGTGTCCGAAGTGTGCACCAGTGCACATGTGCCTTCTTCGCCGTCGGTGCAGTCCGCGTCGCGTTCGCAGAGTCCTACAATGCAGGTGTTGACCGGACGTCCAAACGTTCCCGCCGGAGCGCATACTTGGTTCTCGAGACAATCCAAGGTGACTTGGCACTCGTCGTAACGACATTGATTGCCGATGCCCGGTCCGGCTCCTCCACAATACCCAACCCAACTTGATATGCAGCGACCGTTGGTTCCATCGGTGCACTGGCTATCCTCGCAGCACTCGTTGGTTTCGTCGGGGGTTTGGCATTCTTCAACCGCTAGGTTGAGTGGAAGACCACAATAGGTGGCAGAATTGGCAATCTGATTGCATTGTTCAAAATTGCACTCCTCCGGATCGTAGCATTGCTGCGCGGGATTGAGGCCGTTGTTGGTGCCGGTCGTGTTGTTCGCGGTGTTATTTGCCGTGTTGTTTGTGCCCGAATTTGTCCCGTTGTTATCGACGTTATTTGTGGCCAAATTATTGGCGGCTTTCTTGTCCGAGTCGTCCGAACAACCTGCCGACAGAACGAGAGCTAAAAACAAACATGCAAATTTCATGGCTAACCCGGAAGCAAAAGTAAACGGTGCCGCGATACGAATAGTCTGGGCAAAAGAAACGCGAATCAAGTGTTCTTGATTCGCGTCTATTTATTTCGAGTTTGGACTGAACCAGTTCAGTTCGCCACGAAATTGAGGATCCGCCCCTTCACAAAGACGATTTTCCGAATCGTCTTGCCTTCCAAGTGCTTCTGGATGTTCTCGTCAGCTTTCGCGATGGCGACTGCCGTGGCTTCGTCGGCATCGGTGGGGCAGTCGACGGTCGCCCGCATCTTGCCCATCACCTGCACGGCCAAAGGATACGTCGCAGAAACGAGCAGGGCGGGGTCGTAGGTTGGCCACGCCACCGCGGCAATAGACGTCGAGTTGCCAAGGCGTTGCCAGACTTCCTCGGCGATGTGGGGAGCGTAGGGTCCAAGCAACTGGACAAACGGTGCAACCACACTCAGCGGCACTTTTTCCAACTTATACAGGAAGTTTACGAACTCCATCATCGCTGCAATCGCTGTGTTGAAGCGCATTTCCTCGGTGTCTTCGCTCACCTTTTTGATGGTGCGATGGAGCTCACGAAGGGTTTCCTCGTCCGCCTTAATATCGGCGATATTTTCGTGAAGTCCTTCCTCGTCGCACAGCAGGCGCCATACGCGACTCAGGAACCGGTGGACGCCGCCGACGTTTCGCGGATTCCATGGTTTCATCTGCTCCAGCGGGCCCATGAACATTTCATACAACCGCAGCGTGTCTGCGCCGTATTCATCGATCACAACGTCTGGATTGACCACGTTTCCGCGTGATTTCGCCATCTTCTCAGTGAGTTCAAGCAGCTCAAAGCCGTCGATCGGGTGGACCGGCTTTTCGTTCACCCATTTGACATCGTCCGTATGAACCGTTCGAGTCAGCGCGTCTGGATATTCCGCGCGTTCGAGATACGAAATTCGTTTACCCTCGGCTGTTTCGTAAAACTCGTAGGCGAGGCCAAGAATCATGCCTTGGTTGACGATACGCTGGAACGGCTCTTTGGTACTCACCAAGCCGCAATCGTAAAAGACCTTGTGCCAGAAGCGCGCGTAGAGCAGATGCAAAACTGCGTGTTCAGTGCCGCCGACATAAAGGTCCACGTTCATCCAGTATTTTTCTTTTTCTGGATCCCACGCAGCCTCGCGGTTTTTAGGATCGATATAACGCAGATAATACCAGCATGAGCCCGCCCACTGCGGCATCGTGTTGGTCTCGCGAATCACGGGATCCCCACTCTTGGGGTCGGTCGCGTGCAACCACTCTTTAGCGCGGGCAAGTGGCGGCTCACCGTCGCCAGTGGGCTTAAAGTCGTCCATCTCGGGCAGGAGCAAGGGCAACGATTCCTCGGGCAGCGCCGAATGGCTGCCGTCGGCGTGATGCACGATCGGGAAGGGCTCGCCCCAGTAACGCTGGCGCGAGAACAGCCAATCGCGCAGTTTGTAGTTGACCGCACCTTTGCCCTGACCGCGTTCTTCCAGCCACGCGACAATCGTCTTCTTGGCGGTCTTGACGTCCATGCCGTCAAGCAGACCAGAATTGACCAGGGTTCCGTCGCCCGAATACGAAGCTTCATCGACGTTGCCACCCGAGATAACCTCGACGATCGGCAGGTCGAACGTTTTTGCGAATTCCCAATCGCGTTCGTCGTGGCCTGGTACCGACATGATCGCGCCGGTGCCGTAAGTCGCCAGCACGTAGTCGGCGATCCAAACCGGAACCTGTTCGCCGTTTACGGGGTTGATCGCGTACGCACCTGTAAAAACACCGGTCTTCTGCTTTTGAAGGTCGGTTCTTAACAGGTCGCTCTTCCGAGCAGCTTCTTCGCGATAGGCCGTGACGGCATCAAGCTGTTCAGCCGCCGTGATCGAGTCGACAAGCGCGTGCTCCGGGGCCAGCACCATGTAGGTAGCGCCGAAC
>JBBKVQ010000209.1:0-10143 GCA_037968515.1 Bradymonadaceae bacterium | reverse complement strand
AGAGGACGGTCAGCAAGCTTGAGGACATCTGTTGCCAGGAACAGCTTGTAGAACACGCCCGAACGCTGACGGTTGCGGTTGGTTGCAGTGGTTGGGTAGCGATTCAGGAACACTGCGGTCGAGATCATACCTGCGTGAGGTGCGCCTGGGATGCGTGCTTCCTGAAAGTCGTTTTGGTCGTTCATGTCAGCGAAGCTCAGGCCGCATGAGTCAACGAGGCAGTTGCCGTCGTTGTCCACCAGGCCGTACGAGCGAGCCGAGAAAGGGTTCACGACGGTGTAATCTGCGTTGAGGATATCCGAGAACGGGCGGTTTTCGCGGACGACAAATGCGAGCAATTCCAGTGGCTCACGAGCAATCGCGAGGTTGGCTGCGTTACGCATGTTGTTGTCATCACCGTACCATTCACGGTTAGGGTAGACGTCTTCGTCGAGCAACATGACAGCCATGTCGCCTGAGGCGTATCGGTCGGTCAACATCGTGTCGTTAAACGACTCAACAAGGCGGTTCGAGAAGGCTTCTTCGGTCAGGACGCTGTCCAACACAGGGTCAAGACCTTCATTCATTACCGAGGTCAACTCAGCATCGGTTGGCATACGGCCAGCCAACGAGAGCGTCACTTTCCGAAGAGTTTGTTCATAGTCGAGGAACTGAACGTCTTGGAAGAACTCGGCGTCGTCGGCGACTTCACACTTCGAGTCGCTTTCAGCTCGGTTGATGAATGCATCGAGCCGTTGGTAGCTTTCGTCGCCCACTTCCATGAGCTGTCCACCACCGTGTGCCATCCGGCCTGTAGCCTTAAGCAACAACACCGATTCACCGTCTTTCTGCGTACGAGCCTGGTCGGTCAACGCGTCAAGGTTTGACTGAAGGTAGTTGCCCCAGCCAGCGTTGAAGAGAACCAAGTTGGTCTCTTTCGCCGAACCTTGTGAGTTGTGACATGCGTAGCAGGTCTTCGACACGACCGGTGCCCAAACTTCGCGAAGGAAGAAGCGGTCATCGGGCATACAAGTTGTTGGCCCTGTCGTGACGGGGTCTTTTCCAGTGGTTGGCTTGACGTATTCTACGTCGCCCCCGTCCATCTGGAGTTCGAAGACGCCCTTTTCACATCCGGTCAGTGCGAACATAGCCGCGACCGTGACAGTTAGGGTTGTGAGTGTTCTTTGCGTTGGAGTTTTCATCAGCAGCTCCTCGTAGCGACGATGTACACACTTCTATGTTGCAACGCGTGTGCCAAGTCTTGGAAAGGCCTGAGAATGAGTAATGATCGGGCATTTTCGCTGTTCCCACCTTGTCCTACATGTAGGCGCATGTGACGAAACCGCGCAGAATTCCGCCGCTTTTCGGTATTCTTGAGAATGACAGACCTCTGGCTTGGTGTTTATTAAGTTCCAGACCATCTTGAACTAGATCTGTGGATCAGACATCACAGATCTGCATTTTGACCCCGGTCGATTCACCCCAACGTGTGGCATGAATGACACAGTACACCACCTCACCCGCGAATTTTTCGCCGGTTCGCGTTTCCCAGCTAGCTCAGATCGAGTGGCCCGAACACGCGGTGATTATCGCGGACGAAGCGTTACCCGCAGAAATACTGGATTTCCTGCCCGACGCCATCCAAGTCGAAGCTGGCGAAGGTCTAAAAACCATGGTCAGCGTCGAGCGACTGGCCGAAGAAGTCCTCAAGCGAAAGGACTCAAGGCCTCTGGTGATCGTGGGTGTAGGTGGAGGCTCGCTGGGCGACGCCGTCGGATTTCTGGCCAGCATTTTATGGCGAGGAGTCGATCTGTGGCACGTGCCGACGACTCTGGTGGCGATGGTGGATTCTGCCCACGGCGGAAAAACAGCGGTCAATGCCGGCGCCAACAAGAATCAGCTGGGGACCTTTTACCCTGCGTCCAAAGTCATCCTGTGCGAAGAGGTGCTCGCGACTCTGCCTGTTATGCAACGCCGGCAGGGGCTGGTGGAACTCATCAAGGGACTCTGGCTGGGCAGCCCAGCGGGCCTGGACTTACTCGATGAATTTGGCGTCGAACGGCTGGGTTCAGCGCCATACCCTCTTATACGCGAGGACCTTTGGCGCCTGATTGACCTCGCGATCGACGTGAAATTGGACATTGTAGCGCAGGATCCTCACGAAAAGCTTGGCATACGAACCGTCCTAAACTTAGGTCACACGCTTGCTCATGCGCTCGAGCTGCATTGCGGCCTCGACCATGGCTCGGCAGTCGCCTGGGGCATGGCGGCAGCTGGGCACCTGTCGATCGAACATGCCGGACTGTCGCAAAAGACCTACGAACGACTTTACCGGCACGTCTACCCAATGATGCGCCATATCCACGAATTTGAACGTCCCGGCGCAGGTGAACTGCAGGCCGCACTCTCACGCGACAAGAAGCGCATCGACGGACAGTTGCGCTCGGTGGTCGTGTCCGATGCTGGCAAGCCGTCGGTCCTGCCTATCTCTATCGCGCAATGGGTCGATGCGTTCGAAACCGTGTTTTTGCGGTGGCACAACGAATCCGTGATGCTTCAGAAACGCTTTGATTGGCCTGCCGCGCCCGATGTTTCGTCCAGTAAATCCGAGCTGAATCGGCTGATGATGATTGCTCACTTACGCGCAGGTGCCACTCAGATCGAGGGGTGGTCTCGTGCAGCCGACGTCGTGTTGTTGGAGCGCGGTCTGAAGTCCATGCAGGATAATCACCCAATTTACGTGGGAGACGGCGGCACCACGTTTCGATTCCTGCTCGCGGCGAGCGCGCTGCGCCCTACTCCCAGTATCTTTCAACTTTCGGAACGCCTCTACGCGCGCCCGCACGGACCTTTACTGGAGGCGCTTGAACTCAGCGGGTGCGTGATTCGCAAAAACGAGCAGGCCCGCACAATCGAAGTGCAAGGTTGGAGTCACCCGCCCAATGAACTCCTCGTCGACGCTTCGGCCTCCTCCCAGTTTGCCTCAGCGCTCGCCCTTCTATCGGCGGCGGGCCTCAGCTTCACATTGAAGATCGCAGACTCGATCGCGAGCGAACGCTACTTCGAGATGACGTGTGCATTCCTGCGCCAGGCCGGGGTGAAAATCACCACAGAACCAGGCGCCTATCATTTTGAAGCATCCGGCCTTGGCACACCTCTTACTGTGCGGGCTTCTCCAGATCAGAGCAGCCACGCTGTTTGGCGGGTGTTGGCTTGGCTTGGGTACCCGATCTCCGCTCAGGAAGGATCGGGCCATCAACCGGATGCGGAACTCACCCAACGATTGGCAGACCTGACTGAGGACCTCGATGTCACTGATATGCCTGATGTGTTCCCGGTATTATGCGCTGGACTCGCCGTGCGCGGGGACCAAATCCGCGTTGTGGGTGGCGTTCATCTGCGCGGAAAAGAGTCGAATCGAATCGATGACTTGGTCGCTGAGCTGCAAAAAAACGGATTTAAGGCGACCGCAGAAACCGACGGCCTCACGCTGTCCGGTGGGAAAGCAAACCCCAAAATCTTGGACCCAGGCCATGACCACCGATTGGCTTTTGCCGCACTCGTACTGTCGACGGCCGGGCCTCTGATCTTGAAAAACCCTTGGGTTGTCGAAAAATCCTACCCCGAGTTTTTCGACGATGCTCGACTTGCGGGTTGGTCGATCCTTCCTGCATCGCATGAAGGCGCTTGATGGACCGCGCTTGCCACCGTACAACAGGGTATGCGTGATATCGTCTCTATCCTGCTCATTGCCTCTCTTGTAATGGCGTCTCCGGGCCTTCTGGCTCAGGAGGACCCGCATGGGAGCCGTACGGAAGCAGAACAACATTATCAGACAGCCGTCTTGCTCTTAAGTGAAGGTCGATACCTCGACGCGCTCAACGAGTTCGATGCGGCCATCGAAATCTCGCCGCAGGCGATTTTTTACTGCAACCGCGCCCTTGTACTGGTGAAGCTCAAGGAAACCGGCGAGGCAGTGAAAAGCCTTCGGCTGTGCCGAGACAATTTTGAGGGCGACGCGGGCGAGTTGGCGCAGATCGATGCGCAGTACCACGGCGTTTCTGCCTATGACGATATCGTCAGGCCCCACTCTGTGATCATCGCTCAAGACATCGCAACAGGGCCTTTGTCGGCCGGCCGGAGCGACGATGCGTGGAATATTGCCGATGTCGGTTTAATATCGATGGGTATCGGCGCGGCGTTTCTGGCCAGTGCATTGACCGTCGACGTATTGAGCCTCTCTTTGGCAGATGACTTCGTCAAAGAATCCCAGGGCGGCCCAGGCACGTCTCAGGCCCGCTACGATCAGCTGAAAAGTGACGTTGAGTTCCGCAAGGCTGTGTTCTGGGGTCTAGCCGGCGCTGGAGCCGTATTTGTTGTCGTTGGTGGCAGTCTAGTCGCCTACGAATTCGCCTACGAAGACGACGTCGTCACGCTGGCGCCACTGATAAATGCCACCACTGCTGGCGTGCAATTCTCCGCACAATTCTGAACCACCCCGCTCCAAAAGCAGCTAACACACTGTAATAAAGGGGGTTTTATAATGTTTGACGACAGGTGTTTGAGTTGTCAGACTTAGCCACTTAAAAACCACACTTCGACAACTTAGCAATCCCCGAAAGACCGCATGGCTCTAAGCAAAACCCTACGCATAACGTTTCTGACCGCAGCCATAGCGCTGACGACCAATGTGATGGTCATGGACGGTCAGGCCCAGCACGGCGCTTTGTTGTCGCCATCTGCTTTGCGAAGCGCAGCAGTTCTATTCAGTCCGCTGCCGAACAGCACGCTGCTCACCCCGGAGCTCGTTCATCACGTTGAACGGCTCGCGTCGAAGGAGCGGTGGAGAATTCCCGAGCCTGAGCCCGCGTGGACAGTCGATCTCGGTGCACCGGTGGTTGAAACCCGCCGGCTCGACGAGTTGTGGCACACCGTACAATATCCTTCTAAGTATAAGCTTTTGGCACAGGGTCTTGGGCCCATGAAGCAGCTGCAGGCGCTAAACCCAGACGTCGACTTCGACCAGCTTACTGAGGGCCAACAGATCCGAGTTTGGCAGCGCAGCGCGTCGATCCCACGAAGTTGGGGAGAAGCCAATCGAGGGCGCCTGTATAACGGCGAGCCGCTCCCGGCAGGCGAGGCCTACCGTGTGCTTTATCCACACCGTACGTTTGGGACCTACTACACGGTCAGTGAAATCGTACGGGTGCTCGATGCCTTCAATGAACGTTACCCTGACACCCAACCGCTGTTGATCGGCGACATAAGTGTCAAACACGGTCGCCGAATCAAACCCCACAAATCACACCAGAGTGGTCGAGACGTCGATATCACCTATCCGCGCCTGCGTGAGCCGGCCAATTATCAGCGTTTTCATCATATCGCGCGTCGCGATTTTGACGTCGAGAAGTCGTTCTGGATCCTTAAGCAGTTCATCGACTCAGGCAACGTCGAGTACATCTTTGTGGACCGGCGCTGGCAGCGAAAACTGCGCGAATACGCTCAGGAACAGGGTGCAACTGAAGAGTGGCTGAACGCTGTTTTTGAATACCGCAGCGCGCGCTCAGGGCTGGCGATCGTTCGCCACGAACGTGGTCATGCTCGACACTTCCATGTGCGGTTCAAGTGTCAGGAAACCGATACCCGCTGCCGCTAGGCTGTGCACCCCAGCACGATGCCGGGCCCCTCTAAAACATTTTAATGCGTTCGTATTCGAGCCTGGCGTTGACCTCTTGGTCTTGATCCGGCGTCAATTCGAAGACTTCGTGTTTGTACCCAACATGCGAAACGCGAATTCGGACGACTTTGTCTCCGACTTTGACTTCGCGTTTAAGCGGCGTATTGCCCACCAAAACTCCGTCGAACGTCACCGTGGCATCGGCCGGCGTGGACCCGACTCGAAACGTCACCATCTCGGATACAGCGGGTTCGTCTGGCTTCTTTTTTGGTTCTTTCGGCTTGTGAATCGGCGAGGCAATCACTGCAGCGGGCTCGACGATGTCCTCTTGGAATTCAAAGCCGGTGTCTGCCGGCCCTGCGTCAACCTCTGCGGCGATCGCCGCCACCGTCTGAGTCGCCTGCGTCGTCTGGGACACCTGCGCTGTCTGCGGCGCTTGAGCCTGGGCCGTTTGATTTCCCGCAACCAGCTCGACAGGCTTGGCGTCGAAAAACACCAGCCACAGCAGCGACCCTGCAATCAAACCCAACAGCGCCAAGAGCACCGTCCATCGGGCGCGCTGGGCTTTCGATGGCGGAGCCTGAATTGCAATGCCACTAATGAGGCTTGAACCCTCGTCGGGCAGTTCAATTGGAATCGGGATGGGCGGAAGGTCGGCCTCGGCGGTCTCAAGCAGATTTCGGAGCTCACGCGCCGTCCCAATTCGGTCTTCTGGCTGTTTTTGAAGCGACGCTTGAATGGCGTGATCAAAAGCACTGCCGAACAACTCAGCAGTGAGGTGCGGCGCGTCGTCTCGCAGATGGCGAACCATCACAGCCGAGGGACTTGGAGCCTCGAACGGGTGTTTTCCAACCAACATCTCGTACATGATCACACCGACCGCATAGAGGTCGGTTTTGTGATCGATGACATCGCCCACGATGTTTTCGGGAGACATATAATGCGGCGTCCCCAACACGGTACCATCTTGGGTGAGCGTGGTGAGCTGGTTTTCCTCGAGGTCCCCGCGAATCAACTTCGCAATCCCAAAGTCTAGGATCTTGACGATCTCGTCGACCGTCCCCTCATCGGGAGGCGACTTCAGAAGTACGATATTATCTGGCTTGAGGTCGCGATGAACAACCCCCTGACCATGAGCGTACTCAAGCGCGGCGAGGATCTGCGTGATGATCTCGCGAACTTTGTCCTGAGAAAGTGGCGCTTCTTCTTTGATTAGCTCAGATAGAGTGCGGCCTTCGACGTACTCCACAGCCATGTAGAGCAGCCCTTCATCGACCCCATAATCGTAAAGTTTGATGACGTTGGCGTGATCCAGCAGCGCAATCAGCTGCGCTTCGCGGTGGAATCGCTGGACGATATCGACCTGCAAAAAGGCCTGCGGAAGCAGAGTCTTCAGCGCAACGCTTCTTCCCAAGCCAATTTGTTCAGCACGGAACACAACACCATAGGCGCCACGTCCCAGCTCCTCTTTGACTAGGTATTTTCCGGCGACCGTATCGCCAGGGGTTGGGATGGAGAAGTTTTCCGACATGGAGCGTTTGCCCGGCGGCCCGTACATGCCTCAAGCCAACAACCTGTCTCAATTGCAGCGGCTTGTCGCACCATGAAGCGTAAGGTCCAAGACTATCCATATTGCAAACTCCTCGCAAGCCTATCCTTTCATGATTTCGTGGAAGAGTTGGGCGGCCTGTGTTCCCGTCAGAAATCTGAGAGATCATTTGCAGAGTCACAGAAAACTGCGACGCCCTGACAGACCACGGAACGCGCGTCGCACGCAAAATCGTTTAAAACAGGCGCCTTACCACCTTGGCGCTGTTTCCAGATTAGTTTGGATCGGGCATTGCAGAAGCTTACTAACGATGATGACCGCACCTACCATACTTTTGCAGCTGATGATGACCATGGCCATGTGGATGCCAGGGGTCAGTCCGCTGATGCCGGGCGCAGCCTTACAGGCCATCGAAGCGCGGTATGAAACCGATCTCGCAAACCGTCGAGCGTTGATCGACACAATGACAGACTTGGAATCTCAACATCAGAGCGTGATCGTCCGAATCACCGCCCTCAAGCAGGGTGCAAACACCCTCACGACTCGGCTCGCGCTGGAAGACTTGCTGCGTCAAAGCAAGCGACTCTCGGAAGCGCTTGCCGAACAAGACAGCCAGTTGCGGGTCTTGGACCAGCGCATCAACACTCAGCGATCGGGTATTGTGAAGGGACTCGACGAGCAAATGCGCGGCCTCGAAGCAACGCTCGCCAAGGCCACCCCGGCCGAACGCGTTCAAACGGTTAAAAACCTGAACGGCCTGCGCACCCTGCGGTCAAGCTTTGAGGCTCCACTGCCCGTGGCACCGACGGTCCGCGACCTCAATGCGGCGTTAAACCTTGCTGAGCGCGCCACCGACCCCGAAGAACTTTTGGCGGCCGCCGACGAGTTGCTCGACTCGGAGGACCAAGTTAGGCGTCGCCTCACAGCGATCGACCAACGTCTGGGCGAGCTGAAGGATTCGAAGCGCCTGACTCGCCGCGCATCGTCGTTTTCTCGCGAGGAACGCTTTTTCGAGGAAACCGATCGTGACCGTGTGATTGCGCGTTACGAACGCACCACTTCTTCACCGAAGCCGACGGGCACAACCAACGAGGCCAGCCCCACGACCGACAACGCTCAAGACAATGGCGTTACAGTCGAGGCTGGCGGACGGGACCAGAATAATGACGATGGCGCGATGGAGTTCGATGCCGCGCCGAATGCTGCAGGTGGCCCGGCCGCAGCCCCGTTGACCGACTCCAGCAGCACGCCCACGGTAGCGCCCGAGCGAACCGACGACCTGTTTGTCGACTCAACCCGAACGGTCGTTATCAATGCAAATTCGGACCCCGCTCGTTCCGTAGGAAGTGCGGGCGACGCGGTGAGCGCGGGTGTGGATGGGCAGATCGACACGCTGGTGCGTGAGCGCGATCGCTTGAAGCGACAGGCCGAAGCTCTTCGGGCCCAGGCCAAAGACCTTCAGCGCAGGGCAAAAGCCCCGTAGGTTCAGCGGTTGAAGAGTGCGGCGAGCTCGGTGAGCAACTCCGCTTCTTCCTTACCGACTGGATTTTTCAGACCAAAAAATCCGCCCGATGCTTCGGCAACAGCCTTCGCCATCTCTAGAATATTGGAAGTCGCCTCGTTCGAGGGATCCTGCGCAATAATGTGCTGAATCACGCGATCGGTCCGCTCAAAGAAGACCTCCGATGGGCGATTGGCAAGCATCATGGCGAGGAATTCCATCGCTTCAGGAGCGACGACGTTTCGTGCCTTCGCAAACTCCAGAACCTTGTCTGCTTCGTCACCAGTGAGCGTGCCGTCGACCCAAGCCACCTGAATAAGCGGAATCAAGGGAAGAACCGATGCGGTGGCAGCGTCGAAGCCAAGTGCCAGAGCCTCAGCTGCGACTTCTTCCGACGTGTGCAGCGTCAACGCTATCTTCGAACGTTCCTCGTCGCACAAAGCCTTTAATTGGCGCTCACGACGTTGGTCGTGAATTTTGTCGACTTCTTTGCGAGCGATGTATTTATCTTCATCTGTCATGACGTCCTCAAATGTATTGCCAAAACGCGCGCACTATAAGACCGAGGACGTGTTTTGGGCAACGCCGAACAAGCTCAGGCTTGCCCGATAGTTTGCACTTCTAAACGTAGGCGGTCGATTTCGGCCTGAGTCGATGGCTTTCGGCTTGTTTTGGAGAGTTCTTGTTGATGGTGCCGGAACGCGAGCATCGTTGCTAGACGAATGTAGCGGACTCGGTCTGGGTTACGGATTTTTCCTCGTTTAGTCCAATACGGAATCAACCGCGCGTCCTCTAGGGGCAACACCCCTAACGCAGCCTCCTGCTCCAGGATCCGCCGAATCATATGATGCTCCCGCACCAGCATCCACTGGGTCAAACCAAACATCATCGCGCCCGCCGCCGTGAGCAGTCCGCAAGACAGCAGAAAGAACATTCCTTGTCCCGAACGCTCGGTCACCACCGCCAGTCCATTCCACGTGCCGTGAGTCATGACGGCACAGACGAATCCCAGAAAAACCGCCCAAGACGACCGGAAGCCGCGATGCGCCGCCCAACCCACGCCGATTCCGACGAGTGCCGACGACACGCAGTGAACGATTGACGAAAACAAAGTGCGCACAATGATGGTCTGGTAAATCGCATCCCCTGCTGCGGCGTAATAAAGCAGGTTTTCGACAGCAGCAAAGCCTAGGCCCGCGGCTGCACCGTAGATCAAGCCGTCGGTCTCGGTGTCGATATGCCGCAGCAACAACAGAGGCAAAAATACAAGCCCCTTCGTGAACTCCTCGACGAGCGGTGCGACGACGACCGTCGTCACGGCGACGCCGATGTCCTTACCAAAAAGCGCGATCAACCCGACCTGGGGCCCGGTCGACAGGGCCACCGCCAAACAAGTTCCGCCCAATGCTCCCCAGATGAATGTCAGAACAATCACCC
>JBBKVQ010000208.1:0-4847 GCA_037968515.1 Bradymonadaceae bacterium | reverse complement strand
TCTTTGGACATCTCACGTTCGGCCGATGCTTCTTCCATCGGCGCTGGCGCTGCCATGGGCATTTCCATGCGGTTGCCCTTTTTATCCGCGCCACCACTCTTGGATCGTTTCGCCCTCATTTTCGATGGAGGAGCAGTTGTGTTTGGGGCCGGACCAAAGCCCGTGGGGTCGATCAATTCAACCGAAAGCCGCGAGTGTTTTTCGTTCACACCGGGCCCCTTAGAACCGTAAAAAACGGCCATCGGATCAGCCATCTGATAACCACTCAACGATAGAATCGCTTCGTCCACGACGATGATGGCGACTTCGGCGTTGGTGACGGGTTTGCCCAGATTATCTTTGACCTGAATGCTTACAGAGGTCTTGGCACCAGGCTCGGTTTTGTCCGTCGACGGCGTAACCTCGACCTCGAGAGTACGTTCGTAGGGTGGAACCGGAAGGTTGATGTCTCCGCCAGCGATCGCCGGACGTGTCGGCAAAGATGCGTCTACTTCTCCATTAGAATCCAAGCGTGGGGCTTCTCCGACCAAGTCGATCGAGACCCATAGGTTCGGGATATGGCCGCTCTTAATCGGAACAGTAATGACCTTTGTCGACTCCTCCATACGGAATCGTTTTTGCTCGACCATACCGTTGCGACGAATGCTCATCACAACCTCGGCTGGCACAATCGGTGACCGCACCAAAAGCTCTGCCGTCTCGCCGGGTTTGTATTCATCCTTGTCCGGAATCAGGTCCACCGTTTCCATCGTCACAGTGCGCGATACCGGCTGTTTTCCGCCCGATACCCACCGAGTGATCTCGGTGTAGTTAAGCCGACCGTCGTCATCGGTCGTGGTCGCGCTGATTTTGTAGGTCCCGCCCTCTTTGGTTTCGAAAACACATTTGTGTTCTGTGGCTTCGGTCAGAAAATCGCATTTCTGCTCGTCGACGATCTCTTCATTATATTGACCACCCTTCCACGAGTACTTCACGCGGCCGGCAATAATCTTGACGGGGCGCCCCTTTGCGACCGTGCCGTCAACGTCGGAAACAGCAGAAAAAATCTCGAGCGGGACACCTTTTTCAACAAAATAGCGTTCCGATCGCAGCCCTACATAATACTCGCTGGGGTGCACCAACATCGTCGCACTGCCAGTCCAGGCCTGACGATTCACGTCCATCACAGTCCCCTGCAGCGATACGGTCATCGGACGAGGAGGAGCGCTTGCACCAAAATCTAGTTTTAAGAAATGGTCGCCGGCTGCGTCGGTTTTGGCCGCAAGGCTGGCGTAAGAGCCGCCACTAGAAACCCCACCGCTACGCCACCAAGGAACCCACATTCCGAACGTGTATTTCGACTGATTGGGCGGAGTGAACGAGCTTGGCATCGCGTTTATGCTCCAAGTCACGTCGGCATTAGGTAGCGCTCCACCGGCATAATATTTGGCCTCCAATCGCGCCGAGGCATCAGCGTTGGCGTAGAAGGGACCCGGCGGAACGTTGACCGAAACTTCGAATTCCGGCGTGCGGAATTCCTGAATCTGAAAGGAGTGGTTGTAAACGGTGTTTCCAGAAGGCACGCCCAAAGCCGTGATCGCGACACGTGCGTTTCCAAGATTCGGGGTCTCGGGCAATTTGAAATTAAAATCAAAACCGCCCAGCGCTGTTGTCGACGCTGTGCCTTCGGTAATCTTGTTGTTGAACGCGTCAAAGGCCGTCCAAGTAATCCGAGGCGTTCCCGGGGCAAGGCTTACGTCGCCACCTTTGCGGTAGTCGATATTTCGAACCCATCCTTTCAGGTGGACTTCTTCTTTGGGTTTGTACATCTGCCGGTCATCAAAAACGAACCAAGCCAGATTATCGCCGGGGCTTCCCTTAACGATGCCAGACTCGTAACGCTCAGGAATCATCGCGACGTCATCACCTTTGGTGGCCAAAACATAGCTCCCCTTTCCTTCCTTATTGGTCAATCGAATCGACCCTGTGCCGTCCGCCGAAGTCAGCGTCGTCGCACCCGTTGGAAACAACGTGAATTCCACTCCATTTACGGGAGCACCGGTGGCCAAATCATTCGCCCAAACCAGCGCTTCTTCGTAGTCGTGGAACACATCCACGCCCAGTTTGGTCGCATTCAACCAGCTCCGAACCATCGGAATATAGTCGGGGTCAGGCATCGTCGAACCGTCGGTGACTCGCGATGGTTTGAGCTCGATAATCGTGTGACCAAGGCCATTGGAGCCAAAAACATCCCTCAAATCCAGATTGGTTTGAATCAGCTCGTCGGGTTTTGATTTAATCTTAACCTCGACATCGATGAGCTTCTTGCCCGGCGGGGTCTTGCGTTTTTTTCCGTAATAACGCCAATCGTCCATGTATTCACGATAGGCATCCCAATCGGCGGGCACGACCTTCCAGGCCTTCAGCCGAACGGCGTCGTAATTGATCGAATAAAACGTAAATTGCGGACCCGATTTCGGGTCCAGAACAATGAATTCACCCGATGCTGCCGTGAGCGTTGGGTCGGCCGCGCCGACATCAAACTCGTATTTCTGGTCCTTTCCAAGAGTCTGCCCAAAGATGTCTTTAAGGCCGGCTTTTAAGGTCACCGAATATTTGCGACGGCCGGGTTTAAAGCCTGAAACGCCCACATAATCGCCCGATTGCTGAATCGCCATCGCCGCAAAGTCTGGTGAGACTTGGACAAGGCCATCCTCGAATGCCGAGTCCTCGAGCGGGTTGCTGAAGCGGAAATCAAACGAATTATAAGGCCTGCAATCGCCCCATCCGCAGCGGTGTTCGGTGACGAGGAGCGGGCCGTAAGTCTGGAAATAAAAAGTCTGGTCGCTCGCGGTCTTCCTTGGGCCTTCTGCGGACGGAGCACCCTTGGTCACAACAACCTGAATGCTTGAGTTGTAGGGCATATCATTGACGGGAGCCACGACCATAAACCGACCAGGTTGCGCGGACTCGACGTAGGACTTGATGGTCTCATCAGCCTCGATCGCCTTGGTGGTGGCAATTCGCACCGGAATCAGGCGGTCGCCCACGCGCACCTGGATATGTTCCAGCATATCGGTGGGCCGGATCTGCTGGTCGAAACCAAGAAAAATCGGTTGGTCGAGCTTTGTTGGACCGTTGTTTGGAAAATAATTCTTCAGCGTGACCGTGGGGGTGCTGAAGGTAAAGCTGACTTCTTTTTCAAGCGCGCCACCGACCTTCGAAGGTGTTCCAGCCGGGACAACAACTTTGTATTCAGTCGCCATCGGCATGTGTTCGGTGGTCGGTTCAAAAAGCAGTGTCTTAGCGCCAATCCAACGCCAGTTTCCTTCGGGCAAGGGCGTCATGGTGACGGGCACGCCCTGCGCGATAGTCTCGGCATGCGAGGTGACTTCGACCATCGGTTGGTCAAAGGTCACACTCAGCTTTGCCGCGACTGGGATATCGCCTTCCGGTGCATACCTAAGGACTTTAAGCGCACCGTATTTGACGTCGACAGCGTCTGGCCGAGCCCTTTCGCTTGGAGGAGGGAACTCTGTCGTGATGGTTTCGCCAGTTTTTGGCGGAGGCAACGAATCGCCCCGTTTGGCAAAATCCTTGCGATCGGAAGTCTCGGATTTCAGCGGCGACAGTCGCCCTAGAATCTGCTGAATCACTGGTTCCGCGAGCACGGATGTCTTCGGGCGACTCAGCGATTCGGACGTCTCGGAAGGTGCGTTCCCGTCGCTGGCTCCAATGCTCATCTCGCCAAGCGCAGTCGTGTCGACAGGCTCAAAGCTATCGAGAGTCGCAACGGGTCTTTCGCGAAATTGGGTCCCTGTATCGGTCTCGCCCAGCTTTTCGGTATCGCTCTTGCGGGTCCCACAGGATGCCGTGATCGCCAATATAACTATAGCTACAAGCGCTGAATGCCTACGCATATTTATCTCTTCCTAAAGGTCATGATTGCCCGCAGTGTGTAACGAACACCCCCTGCATGCAACGAACCTCTAAGCGAAAAGATCTTTAATACGTGCCGATTGCGCGCTCTTTGCCGGGCAGAATCTCGAGACAGGTCGTCCAGTATCCAGTCAGGACGGTCTCGACGAATTCTTCGGGCAAGCCGGCTTCGCGCATCTCTTGGGCCAGCCCAACATGGTCGTAGGCGAGCCGGCGGGGCGTGATTTCTGCGGTTTCTGGATCGACCAACACGTAATCCACAAGCGTGGTGCCGTCGTTGGGTGGACGGCCAATGACGCCAACATTGACCACGGTCTTGCCCGACGGAAGCTCACGCACCCAAGGAATTCCTGTGTGGGTGATGAACATCAGATCGGCCTCGGCCTCGTTCAACAGATATTCTAAAAATCCATCAGGGCACTGCGATTCCCACAGAAATTCGTTGATACGGCGTGGAGAGCCATGCGCCATCAACACTCGACGGCCACCCCAAACATGGCGGAACTCAGTGGGCAGCTGCTGCAACCAGTCTTTATTCGACTCCGAAGTGTTCGCCAGGGTGTAGTCGTAAGAGATCTGCGCAAAATAATTATCACGAGGGTCAACGTAACCGCAGGCACAGTCCTCAAGGCGATTTCCGATGGAATGGTCGTAATTGCCCTGCATCACAAACACGTTATCGACGTCTTTAATGTGCGGAAAAACCAGATCCGGATTCGGCCCAAAACCGCCCACATCTCCAAGACAATAAAACGTCTTTGCGCCCAACGTGGCCGCGTCTTTCATCAACGCCGCGAGGCTTCGATGATTATTATAAATGCCGCCAAAAACACAGATTAAGTCCGACACGTCACACCTTCGACGTGGCAAGTATAACAAGCCGGATGGTTTAATTTAATGGGCACGATGCCGTCGGCCAACGTATCACC
>JBBKVQ010000207.1:0-8124 GCA_037968515.1 Bradymonadaceae bacterium | reverse complement strand
GGGCTTCACCTGCGAATGCCGCTCGGGCTGGGTCGGTGACGGGTTTGTGTGTGACGACATCGATGAATGCGGTGAGTTCACCGATAATTGTTCGATCAACGCGCGGTGCATCAATATTCAAGGGTCGTTTGTCTGCGATTGTTTGGATGGTTTCGATGGCAACGGCGTCGCCTGCACAGACATCGACGAGTGCCTCGACCCGCAGCTCTGCGGGGTTGGCACGTGCCAGAACCTGACCGGTGGTTATTCTTGTGCGTGCCCCATGGGAAGCAGATTCGACGGAGTAACCTGTAGCGGCGGTGACGCGTGTACACTCGGGCTCGATAATTGTGACCCGAATGCTCAGTGCTCGCCGAGCCCCAATGGCTTTGAGTGCACCTGTAACCCCGGTTACACCGGAGACGGCGTGACCTGTGCTCCGGTCAACAGCTGCAACCCGACTTGTGGCCCAAGCGAGGTCTGCAACGCCGCGTTCCAATGCGAATGCAAAGCGGGTTACGGCGGTCCGAATTGTTTGGAGATCAACGAATGCGCAGAAGGGACCGATAATTGTTCCGCCAACGCGACCTGCACCAATAATCCTGGCAGCTTTTCGTGCGCCTGTGATGCGGGCTACACGGGCAACGGTGTGACCTGCACCGACGTGAACGAATGCCTTGGGCAGAACCAGTGTTCGCCGCTTCAAACCTGCACAAATACGCCCGGTTCGTACACGTGTTCATGCAGCGCAGGAACAGTCGCTGTGGGGAATCGGTGTGTTTTGGTCGGTGATGTTTGTGAGGCACCATTCCCCATTACGACCGTGCCTTTTTCGGGGTCAAATAACACGTTTGGATTCCAGTCGGACTATCGCTTTCAGGGCGGGCAATGCCCCGGCGTGGGCGGAGGTCGAGGCAATAATAATATCGACCAGGTTTGGGGATTCACGCCCACAACGTCGGCCAACTATCGCGTGAGTATCAGCATGCAAGGCTGGCCCGGAGTGGCCTACGTGGTCACAGACTGTTCGCAGATTGGAACGACTTGCTTGGTGGCCGATGAGTTCGATCCCGACTTCACTGTGGCGATGACTGCAGGGCAATCCTATTTCATCATCGTCGATGGATTTCAGGGGCGAACAGGGCCCTACACGATCGATGTGTCCATCGATGAGTGCGCAAGCGGGCTGGACACCTGTGACCCGAATGCAACCTGCACCGATACGTTGGCCGGTTTTGAATGTGCGTGTCCGTCGGGATTTTCGGGGGACGGCAGCTTCTGCATGGACCTCGATGAGTGCGGACAGTTTGCGCCGGTATGTGATGCGAACGCGACCTGCACCAATCTGCCAGGCACCTACGATTGCACCTGCAACGCCGGGTATACGGGCGACGGCGTGACCTGCACCAACGCTTCGACACCCGGCGAAACCTGCGTGAATCCTTTTGTAGTTGGAGCGCTTCCTTATTCGTTTAGCGGTGACACGACCGGTGCAGCAAATGATTTTGGTGCGGCGTTCAACACGTGTCCGGGGCTTATTAGTGGCGGCGGAAACAACTCAAATGACCAGGTGTTTTCGTTCACACCCTCCGTGAACGCGACGTACCGAATATCACTCGCGACTAGCTGGCAATCTGTAGTCTATGTGCGTACTGCCTGTACGAGCAATTCCAGCTGTTTGGCGGGCGATGCACGAGGCTTCTCGGCCAGTGCTGACGTCGATGTGACGCTATTGAGCAACGTGACCTACTTCATCATGGTTGATGGCTTTGGGACTCAAAATACGACTGGAGCGTACACACTTTCGGTACAGCAGTTGTGAGCGCTGACGCTCGAGAACTTGAGCCAGGAGACCCACGAAGCTTAGCCGATGGACGATACACTTGTATTTCCGTGCTAGGCGAAGGCTCGATGGGCCGGACGTTTTTGGCCGATGATGCCAAGACGGGCAACCAATTGGCGATCAAGGCGCTTTATCCGTCGCGTTTGGCCGACTGGAAAGACCTCGAGCTATTCCAGCGCGAGGCCGCGGTTTTGGAGCGAATCGACCACCCTTTGGTCCCCCGCTATATTGATTCGTTTCATGAGGGTGACGGGGACGCCGTTTGCTATTTCTTGGCGCAGACTTGGGTCGAAGGACATACGCTCCGCCAGGAACTGCGCGGTTCGCGTCGGTTTGAAGAAGCCGGACTTGTGGCTCTATTACGCGATATGCTCGACGTCCTTACGACAATTCACGGTTTAGAAACGCCAGCGATTCACCGCGATATCAAACCCGAAAATATCATCCTGCGCGCAAGCGATGGTCGGCCAAGTCTGGTCGATTTTGGGGCGGTCCGAGAGGTTGTTCGGCTGACCATGCGGGGCGGGTCAACGATTGTGGGTTCGTTTGGTTATATGTCTCCCGAACAGCTGATGGGACGCGCGATTCCGGCGACAGATATCTATGGATTGGGCATCACAATGGTGGAATGTCTGACCCGTGAGGTACCGCAGGATATGGTCGGCGAAGACGCGAAACGGCTGATCGCTGGGACCCAAGTTTCTGAGCAACTGAAGCGTGTGTTGAACCGCATGTGCGCTCCGATGCTGGCGGACCGGTATCGCCTTGCATCCGAGATTTTGGACGATTTGGATGGTTTGAAATCGGGCCAGATGGTGCACCTGTCGCGGATCGAAAGCGATATTACGGCGCGTGGAAAAGCCCAAGAACGTGCCCTTAAGAAAGCGTCGGCGCCCAGCATTCATCCCGGTTATATGCTGTTGTCGAGTTTTGTGGTTTGCGTGACTTTCGTGGGAATCTACTTCTTGGCTCAGGCGCTGGCTGTTGGGTTTGAGTTGGGTGTCCTTATTGCTGCGGGAGTTGGGGGAGCCGGCCTGCTGCTGACCCTTGTGATGGTTGGAACGCGATATATCCACGACGCGTGGGCGCCGCCTGGGCCAGGTTGGCTGATCGCCGAGGCCACCATTCTTGGCATGGAAGAAGTCTTGAATCAGGAGTCGAATTTGGTCACCTACCAGATTCGATATTCCTTTCCGATTCGAGGTGGGGTTTTTGAACACGTGCGCGGTGTGGACCCACGTACTCACGCCAATCGGAAGGCCGGCGAGTCGTTCCGAGTTTGGTACCCAGCAGGGCATCCAGAGCGTCATGAAGCTGAGGATTACCGAAAGAAGGAAACGGCCGAAATGTACCGGCTTTTTGACCCGAATGTCGTGCACACCCCAGAATAGATTTTATGTGATTCGGTGCATCGCAGACTAACGGGGAGCCAGTTTCCAAAAACTGACGGGGTCGATCGTTGGGCCGCAACTGGAAATATTTGGTATGCCAATGGAGTATTTTTCCTGAATGGCATGGATGTATTCGCGCACAATATCCGCAGATTCTGGGCGATTAGTCGGGTCTTTTTCCAGCATCCAATTGATGAGGTCTGCGACCTCTTGAGGCACCTCGACCAGCGAATCCAACCGGGGTGGAGTTTCTGTCAGGTGCTTCACCGCCGTCATCTGCGGGTTTTTTGCGACAAATGGGGGGCGTCCTGCAAGCATCTCAAACCAGACAGCACCAAGAGAATAGAGGTCGAGGCGATGGTCGAGGTCTTTCAGTTCAAGTTCTTCTGGGCTGATATAGGTCAGAGTCCCACCGACCATTCCATCTGCGGTCAGATGTCGATCGGTCTTCTTCAGGCGCACATATCCAAAATCGAGAAGTTTGACGCATAGGCCGCCATCGCGCATTGCGAGCTTGATATTCGAGGGCTTGATATCGCGATGAATCACGCCTTGGGCGTGGGTATGAGCTAGACCGGCCAAGGTTTGGTCGATGATGACGAGGCTCAAGTCGAGCGGCAGTTTTCCGTGTTCAACCAGCCATGCCAAATCGTCGCCCTCGACGAGTTCCATCACGGTGAACAGGTGCCCAAGCGTCATGTCGCGTCCAAAATGGTAGAGTCGCGCGACGTGGGGTGAAATCAGTTTTGCTTGAGTTTCGGCTTCTTGTAGAAAGCGCTCACGCATCGA
Organism: Bradymonadaceae bacterium; assembly: GCA_037968515.1. Lineage (GTDB taxonomy): Bacteria > Myxococcota_A > Bradymonadia > Bradymonadales > Bradymonadaceae > JBFFMO01. The sequence goes on along the minus strand of JBBKVQ010000207.1, from coordinate 4,122 downwards.
AGGGTCAGCGGTGTTGGTCTTGAGGACTTTAACGGCGAGTGACTTTCCACCCACGACGTCGCGCACGCGCCAAACGGTCGCCATGCCGCCCTCGCCCAGTTTTTCTTCGATTAAAAATCGATCATCCAGATACTTGCCGAGCACGCGTCACCTCTTAGTTCGCGGCCAAATACCACGACCGCGACTCAACCTTCAATCGAGCCAATTACCTTTCTCGAAGACGTATAGACGAAGACACGCTCGTGACGCGCCCACATAACGCGCTCGATTCGAACAGCGTTCATGTTCGGGGTCGATATCCAGCATAAACACGATGTCGGATTCGAGCCCCTTAAACCCGGAAATCGACGTATGGAAGATGCCTTCTGCGCGCTGATTGACTTGGTGAACGATAGGGATGCCGTGCAGGTCAGTGGTGTCTTCAAGGACAGAATTTAGAGGGGTTCTCGGCGTCAGAATGGTCATTTGGTGGTATTTAACGCCATGAATGTCCACCAGATTTTGGATGATTTCCGCAAGCTTTTTTCGGGTCCAGGAAGGGCCCTGCTGCTTGATTACTGTGGGGGGTTCGCCTGTCGGGCATCTTGGGTGTGAAGTGGTTCGAGACGGCACCAATTGGTTCAAAACACTGGCAATCGCTTGGGTGTTTCGGAAGTTTTGTGTGAGCGGCATGACAGGACCCAGATCCGGGAGCTCACCGCCGTGTTCGAACAGGGATTGTGACTCGTCGTAAAAGACCGCCAGCTGGCCGCCTTCGGTGACGCCACATTCTAGGATTTCCCACCACGCGGGCGCGAAGTCTTGCCCTTCGTCCACAATAATCGCGTCCCATGGGCCGATCTTTTCGTTCGCGATGGCGTCCCAAAGTGTTGCTGGTGCTTGGTCCACCCAAAACGAGCTTTTGTTAACGATCTCTTTTGGCAGGGCTTCAAACGGCGCCCCCACGGCGTATCCGGCTTTTGAGCATAATCGGTGGAAATTGATGGCTTCGATGTTGCCCATCGCGGGCGGGGCCTCTTCGACCGATTGCATCAGATGGTCTGCAAGTGCGCGGTTGAAGCACAGCAAGAGCACCCGTTTACCTTCGTTGGCCAAAAGGCGTGCGCAATGAAGCGCGAGTAGGGTTTTCCCGGTGCCGGCGCCTCCGCTGACGGTGATGCGACGATTGGCGATGAACATACGGGCCAGAAATTCCTGCTCTTCGCTGAGCCGCACAAAATCGAGGCGCTCGGATTGAAGCGCGCCGCCCAGATTGGGGACGAGCTTGAACTCGGGGCTCAAGATCTGGGACCGGAAGACCTCAAAGTTTTCGGGGCTAAGGATTGGCAGCGTGCCTTCATAGCGCCGGTGGTGGAGCGCAAACGCGCCCTCGATCATCGCTTGAGCTTCGTGAAGAATTCGCGCGTCCAGAAAGACTTCCGGGTCGACATCTGGCGGTATCTCGCCGGCTGGCCAGCTTGTGAAAGGAAATGCCAGCGCCCAACCGTAGGCCATTGGGAACCGTCCCTTGACCGGGGCGACCAGCCGGTTGCAGGGCTCTCGAAACTTGGTCACCAATGCTTCGAGCTGCTTTTTAACCTGCTCGATGGGGGTAATTTTCAGGCGTTCTCGCTTTTTTCCTTGGCATCGGTACCACGTGCCATCGCTTGCGCGCTCGATTCCAGCGCCTTTGCATTCCAAGAATAACATCCCTTTTTGCGGATGCAGGATGATGAAGTCGACTTCGCCTTGCTCGCCTTGGATCGGGTCGATAAAGGGCATCGCAAAATAGATAAAATAGTCGTCTGGAAGCTGGTTCTTGAGCGCGTCGAACAGGTCTCGCTCGGATTGGGTGGTCTTTTGGTCCAAGGGGATTTCGCGCGGGAACATCTGAGCCACTGTCATCACTCGTGTTTGGATGTCGTCATCGTCGCCCGAACCAAACACATCGGCAATCGAGAATGCCCGTGTGGGCTGCCTCGACCCTTGACCACGAGGGCGCAAAGTGAAAGATTACGCGCCTTCCAAGCATTGCCGAGGCTCGCATGGCGGATACCGTCGAAGAAATTGTCGAAGAAATCGAAGAACTGGCTGAACAGGCTGAATTCAAGAAGGCGGAAGCCCTTCTAGAGCAGGCATTTGCGAAGTTCGGACGGGTTTCGGAGTTGGTGCTCACGCATGCAGAAATGCTGCTTGGACAAGAAGACTACGACGGCGTTCTGAAGGTCGTGGCCGAGGCTGAAGCTGTCGAAAACGCCGAAGATCGTGGCCAGTATTTGGCGGCTCGGGCGTACGCTCAGTTTTACAAAGACGACGTTGACCAGGCTCGTAAATCGTTCAATGAATCGGTGAAGTCCGATCCCGAGTTGTTCTCGGCGATCGTGGGCCGCGCGATGATTCATGAGCATATGGGCTTTTATAATGCTGCGATGCTTGATGCTGAGCGCGCGATCTCGATGGACCCTGAAGAAGGGCAGCCTTTCGCGATTCGCGGCTCGATCCATCTTCGATTTGGACGCGCGGCTGAGGCAGAAAAAGACCTCACGCTCGCAGTTGCAGCCAATGAATTTGATGAAGAATCACGCCTTAACCTTGCGCGAATCAAGGCGTTGAAAGGCGATCGTCCCGCAGCCATGGAGCTTCTTGAGCCCTTGGTCGAAGACGGTGATGACCTCGATTATGTCGCTCCCGCTGCGTTGCTTCGCAGCCAGCTCTCGATGGCGCTTGGTAGCTATGATGCCGGTGTCCAAGACGCCGAGCGTGCGATCGCTTTGATCCCTGAGCTTCCTTGGGGCTATTTGCAGGCGGCAGCTTGTGTGCTTGCCAAAGGCGCTGAGCCAGGAAAGGCCGTCGAATTGCTTAAAAAGGCTGAAGATCTGGTCGAGAATATTTATGATATTCCAGACATCTTCCCGCTTCGCGCCGCGTCTTACGAGCAGCTTGGCAAGCCGGAAAAAGCCCAAGAGTGGCTGGACAAGGCCGAAGGTGTTGCCCGACTGCCAGCCTTTGTTTACGGCGGCTTGAATCCGGCAGGTAATATCCCGATCAATCCGGGTAAGCCGATCGATGTTCGCGCGCTGCTTGATGACCTGTTTGGTGAGGCCAAGAAGGCACCCAAAGGTTACGAGGACGTGATTCGACAGATCGTGGCTAAAATCCCCGATATCGTCAAAGAACACCCCAACGTCGGCCAACTGCAGATTGAGCTCCCTGAGGCTCCGGGCATGCTTGGCGGAAAGCGCCAGCTTGTGATTCAGGTCAATCAACCCGGCCAACAAACACAACCCGCGTGAGACACTGATGTCAGAATCGTTCGAAAAAATTCTGCATGACGAAGACGGCCTTGAAATCACGTTTATCGTCGAAAACGACGAGGCACGTGTGGAGGTCAAAGCGCCCGAGGGGATGGACCTGAAGTCCACCGAGGACGTGATTGTCGTCGTGAATGGTCAAGGTTGCGTCGTGGTTCCTCGTGACAGCCAGTTCGCTATGGCGAAGCTTGGTGCCTGGCCGGCAGTTTCGGCTGATCCCGTGCAATTGATGATTCGTGTGCACGAATTTTTTGAGGGCTGGGAGCTCGAGTGACGGGGCGACTGTGAGTTTCTCGGAACGCGTCAGTAAATCTCTTGTATTTAAGTCCACGGATGTCGAAGAAATCATCGACATGTACTGGCATCGCCGTCTCGCGGCGGTTGGAACAGCCCTTATCCTTGATACTGGGGTGCGTCCCGATCATATCACTTGGACAAGTTTGGCGGTGGGATGGGTCGCAAGCGCGACGTTTGCCGCGACAATTTTTTCGGGGATCTTGCCCGAGGTCGTGGGTTATCCGCTGGCCGCTGGCCTGCTTTTAGTTTCCGTCGTTTTGGACTGCATGGATGGGCAGCTGGCCCGCGCTAAAGGCGGCGGAACCCGCATGGGTCGCATTTTGGATGGCGTGGTGGACGGCCTGGTTTTGGTGCCATTTTACGTGTTGATTGGCGTCGATATTTTGAACCGATTTGGGTGGGCCTTTTTTGCGCTAGCCGTGGTCGCTGGGCTTAGCACGTTCATGCGCACCACGGTCTATGACCGTGTAAAAGCGTTTTACCTGGGCCAGACGCTGCCCACAGCTGAGGCCGATGGCGTCGAGACGATGGCCGA
>JBBKVQ010000206.1:0-7064 GCA_037968515.1 Bradymonadaceae bacterium | reverse complement strand
ACTTGCACCGCCGCGACGCAGAAATCGCGCGACGGCGCAAATTCGATCAGGCTTTTTCGCCGAAACCGATGATCACATAACCACCTGATTTTTCGTCTTTTTGAACTTCAAGCAGGCCTCGTTTGGCAGCGTCTTCAACCAATTCGTTGAAGCTGCGGTAACCGTAAAAGGTCTCCGAGAACTGTGGCTTCTTCCGTTTGATGACCTGCTTGATATGCGAGGCCCAGACGTTTTCGTCTCGCTCACGAAACAGCCCGTCGACCGTATCCAAAATCATCTCGAGAGCTTCTTCCTTGGAACCCAATTCATCGGCGTGCTGAGAGCTCGCGTCTTTGGGTTTGACCGGACGCTTCGGACGAGCCGCTGCGTGGGCTTTTTGAGCCTTTCGCTGCTGACGAACAAGGTCATCATAAAAGATGTACTCGTCGCAGTTTTCCAAGAGCAGTCGGCTGGTGGACGACTTAACGCCGACGCCGATCACAAACTTGTTGTTCTCTCGAAGTTTCGACACCAACGGCGAGAAGTCCGAATCGCCAGTGATGAGGCAAAAGATGTGGACGTGCGGCTTGGTGTAACAAAGGTCGAGCGCGTCAACGACCATGCGGATGTCTGCGGAGTTCTTGCCCGAATACGACACGTGCGGGATCTCGATCATCTCGAAAGCAGCTTCATGCATCGGCTTTTTAGCGACCTTGAAGCTCTCCCAATCCGAATACGCTCTTTTGACGACGATCGAGCCCTTGTCGAGCAAGCGCTCAATCACAAGGTTGATGTCGAAAACCGGGTAATTCGCGTCTCGCGCACCGATTGCAACATTTTCGTAGTCGCAAAAGATTGCGATATTTGGGTTATTTGTAGGCAGGTTTGCCATATTTTCTTCCATTTTTTCTTTGGCCGCCTGGTCAGGCGGCGCCCATTAATTTAGGGACAATTTTCAGGTTTAGATTCTTCAGGTGTTCGAAGCACTGGATCTCCCTGAGCCAATGACCTGACAAAACAAGCATATTGAGCCAGTGCTTCGGGCTTATCGAACATCACATAATGACCTGCGTCGGGATAGGCCGGCGAGTATTGCCGAGCAAAACCAGTGACGCCTTGTGGCATGTTGGATTGAATCGGCAGCGAAACAGCCTCGCCGTTTCCGGCCCACTTCATCCAATCGAACGCTACCGCTTCAAGCACCGGGTCGGCAAGGGGCACTCCAAGCGCCAATGATACCGAAGCGCGTCCACGCGGCGAGAAATATCGGTCTTCGAGCCCAGACGGGTTGAAAACGTGACGTGCCTGAGCACCACGATGCGGACGTTGAATCACATACCGCGCATGAAGGGTAGGGTCGATCCAGTCAAAAACGTTCTGCAAGGCATTCAGTGCGGGGTCGTATTCGTCAAACTCCTCGTCGGCGCCCAGTTTCAGCAAGCGGCGCAGGATGGGCTTGATCTCGATCGGGTCCTTGGAAGCCAGCGCAATCTCAATCAACGTTCCGCCCGAACCCGAATTGATTAGCGCGTCGATTTCGTTGGGGAGCGAGGTCGCAGGGATCGAAATCATCGAGCCCATCGACTGCCCCATAATCGCCATCGCGTCCGCATCGAACTTAATGACCCCATCGGGGAACCAAGTTGGATCAAGCGATGAAGAGACCGCTGGGTCGATAGTGATATTTTTCATCAAACGCGAATGAAGCCCGAGCTCGTTCGAGGCGATGATGAAGTTGTCGATCATCGCCCGTGGGTTCCCGAGGATATTATAGAGCTTCAAGCCCGTGGTGTCGGGCGATTGAGGATACCGCGTGTCGTGAATCGCGAAGTCCATCGAAAATCCGGCGATGCCATAAAGCGCAATATTTGCCGCAGGACCACTGCCAACGACCGGTTCATCGGCCTTCACAGCGCGTGGCCCACGATTCATCAGCTCTTTGCCTTCGCCGCCCGAGCCGTGGGCGTAGAAGAACAGTGGATACCCTTTAGCGGGCATGGCGCGGCGCGGAATCGTGATGTTGATCTGAAGCGATTCTTGGTACTGAATCGCCGGCTTTCCGTCGGCTCCAAAGATGATTCGACCGGCAGGTGGCGCAGAATAAGGCAGCGGTCCTTCCTGGATATTGGGCACGTTATAAAACGCCTTCAACACCACATAATCGTCGTACACAGCGAGCTCTTCGATGGGCTTGGTCGTGTCGAGGGTGGGCTCGGGAAGCGCTGCATAAAAGTCGTAGATTTCCACCAGGCGAGTGGTCGGATCGAAGGTCGTAAACAGAGTGAAACCCGCGACATCTTCGGCTGGGGTACCTGCCGCCACGATCGCAGCTTTTGCTGCCGAATAATCACTCGCCAACACAGTTCCGTTTTTGCCCGTTTGATCGGTCCCTGCCAAAAGCTCGGATAAAACCGCAGGCGTGCCGACGGAATCGCCGGCCAAATCACGCACGCCGGTGGTCACCACCAGAGCATAAGTCGTGTTGGGCTCACGAAGCAGACCCAGCGGAGAGCCGCACGCCAACTGGTTGGCTGGGTGGTGCGTCCCAGCATTTGCCGTGAACTTGCACTTCACAGGAATTCGTTCGCCGACCTTATCCGAGTCGGCATCGACATCGATCAAAAATACTGACGCGCTCGGCTCCATCGAACTCTCAAACGTCGTTGGAATCGAGGCCGGGTCCAAGGCGCCGTCGAAATGCATGAACATGGCACTGGTAAGGCCGAACCCTGTTTGCAGGTCGTCTCCAGCATCCAGCCATAATTTGCCGACCTGCAGCCCATATAGGGATTCGAAATCTGTGTATCCAACCGTTCCATCGGATTTCAGGCGGATATCTGACGGAAAAGGCACATCAAAAAACGTGCCCAATGCCGGGTTGAAATTGAACGTCGTGGTGGTGGTGATGGGAACATCGGTCGATTGATCGGCGGTGTTCAAGTCCGTTCCCGCGTCGGGCGTGGAGGCTGGGGGACTTTCGTCGGAACAAGCCATAAAGCCAAAGGCCAACAAAACTAGGTACTTCTTCATCATCTTCTCCACTCAATCCCAAATGGGCACGAACACAATTCCAAACGAGGCGGGGATCCTAAAGAGCAGTCCGCCTCCGACCCAACCGACGTCTACTCCACCGAGCTTCGCGTAACTTGTTTCCACAAACAACCCGACGCCGCCCTCGCCCTCACTCACACCGATCGAACACGATTCCGCGGAAGTCGGCTCATTATCGTACGAATCGTTGCTCACTCGGACGCTGCATTCTGCAAAAGGTCCAGTCACAAAGCTAGTCCACTCGATCGTAGCTTGCAGGGTCAGTCCGAGACCAGAATCCAATTCGTCTGCAAACAGATAATGGCCCTTGGCATTCAGGCCCCAGCGCCAACCCGAGCCCTCAGCATCAAAACCGAGCGGATGAAGCCAGCCAGCCTCAAAAAATGGCCCATGCATGAAGCGTCCAGACGAGGTCGGGTAGAAACCCCAACCCGGTGCAAAATCAAATTGTCGAGTATGGCGATCTTCGAGAATCTGCAACGGATGCAAGCCCAGCCGAATCGGAACTGTCGCAGCACCTGGTTCGTCATCACCCAGACGCCCGGCAACCCCGATATCGACCTTGGTAGGCGGGACCGCAAAGGGCAGCGGCACACAGGCTGTCAAACTCAAGAAGACCAGTGGCCATAGTCGATTCACTGATCGGCTCCATAAAGCGCTGAGCGCACAGACTCGCGGAATTCCGGCTGAAGTTTTTCAAACTGGTTCAGCAGGGTTTTCAGGTCACGACGACGGGATTCGGGATACTCGTCACAAATCGGGCAAGCGACTGGCGACAGGCCGTGCTGGGCTACCCAGGCAACAATCTTTCGCTCCTCGACCAAAATCAGGGGTCGAATTGTCGAAACACCGCACTCCGACGGGGTGAGCGCCTTCAAGGGCTCTAGGCGGCGTTGGAATAATAGATTCAAAAAAAACGTCTCGACGGCATCGTCAAGGTGATGGCCAAGCGCAAGCTTCGTAAACCCATTATCGTCACAAAATTTGTTCAAGATTCCGCGGCGCATCCGCCCACAGATCGAACACGGAATTTGGCCCGGCTTCAGGTTCTGCTGCACTACGGAATGGGTGTCTTCCTGGATCACAAGGCACTTGATTCCCAGCGCCTCTAGATTCGCGTCGAACGCTGGACGGTCGAATCCAGGCTGCATTTGGTCGAGGTGAACCCCAGTGATCTCGAAATCAAAGTCGGCACGCTGCCTCAATTGGTCCAACGCAAGGTAGAGCAAAAGCGAGTCTTTTCCGCCTGAAATGCCCACCGCGACACGGTCACCGGGCTGGATCAGCGCAAACTCACGCACGGCCCGCTCGACAAGCCGAGTCACGCTGGCTGACGGCGAAGGAATGGGAGCTAGAATAGGTGCGACGCTCATCGAAAAACCGACCGAAGAAATGACGTTGGATCGCGCGGAAAGCTAGTCAGCATGCACGCTTGTGTCAAATCATCACGTCAAAATACCGGGACCATTCAGGTCTTTTGCTGCAGTTTGCAGGTGCTGAAACCAAAGACTCGGTACAGGGGACAGAATCCGACCACGCCAGTGAGCAGCGGCACGATGCCGATCCAGCCCCAAAGTGAACCTGAGTAAAGCGCGTAGGCGATGAGGGCGACCCCGATGGCGACCCGAGCAATTCTTTCGTAAATATGTTCGTTGATGGCAAAGAAGTTCATGAGATTTCCTGAGGTACGTTTTGAAGTTCTCTTCCCATCAGTATCAATGGTTGTGCCAACGATACTAAAGAAAACTTTCCTCAAGTTATTCAGACATCTAAGCGATATTGAAAAACGAGTCGATGTGTTGGCGCGGCGCAATTAGTGCGCCCTGCCAAGGCGAGCGAAAATATCGCGGCCTAGAGGCCCGGGAAAATCGCGGTAAAAAAGAACACCAGCGCCCCGGCCGCCAAAAACATTACTACCACTGCTTTTGAAACTGGATTTTTTGTTCCTGAAAACAGGAACCCCGCAGCACCAAACGCCATGGGCATAAGCCACATGCCCGAAACCTGCACCAATTCGGTCTCAGAGAAGTCATCGAAACTAAAAACGTAGATATAGATCGCGGCCACTAGGCTAAGCCAAAAACTCGCGTGAAAGAGCACGCGGGCCCATGTGGCCGTCGGAACCACTGGCCGATCGGCGCGCATGTTCTGCCCACGAATCACGGCTTGATTCGGATTTGCCAAGACGGCCAGCGCCTCGGTCGCGCTCTGAAAACGCTGGCCTGCAATCGGTTGAACCATTCCCAATAATACTGGCCTTAATGGCGATGGGATCTTGAGCGCCCCCAAATTGACCACCCCTGTGTGTTCGACGATTGGCATGTCCGACGGGCTACGCCCGGTCAATAGCGTCAAGATCGTCATTCCAAGGGCATAAAGGTCCGAGGCCGGCTTGGCCTGCCCCATCGACTGTTCAAGCGGGATATACCCAAAGGTACCGACGCTTGTTGAACCAAACTCATCACCCAAATGGAGGCGGTGTTGAATCGCACCAAAATCGATCAGGTAAACCATGTTTTCGTCCGAGACGATCAGGTTACGAGGATGGATATCGCGATGAATCAGGGGCGGGTTCAAACCATGCAAATACTCGAGGACAGATAATGCCTGCCTCAATATCTCGTGGGCTTCTTCGGTCGAAATAGACGCCCCACCCTGGATCATTTCGGCGATATCTCGACCCGGTACCAGTTCCTGAACCAGATACAGGCGTGCGCCTGGATTTTCGGCCAGCTGGCTTGGATCGACGGCACCGTTTTCGGTCCTAGCGAAAAACTCGACGTAAGCTGGGATATTGGGGTGATTTAACGCTTTTAACGCGCGTGCTTCCCGCTCAAAAAGCTCGAGCGCTTTCCAGTCCTTGAGCTTTTCTAGGCTCAATTCTTTGACGATCACCCGCTGCCCATCCGAGGCTCTTTCGGCTACCCAGAGTGCGGCGAAACCGCCCTCACCACGGGCTCCCACGATGGTGTAAGTATCCTTGGGAGACTCGAGCAAATAGCCTGGGTTCATTTCGTTCCACCTTGGGTTTTAGGGTTTCACAAAAAACTCGACCGTCCCAAGGTTTTGCACCTCAAGGCTCACATGGGTATTGGGCTCCAGCGGGATAGCTTTGGTTGCCCCACCCGCCAGGATCACTTGCCCAGCTTTCAGGCCCTCGCCCACTTCATCGAGCATATGCACTAGGGCCACCAACGATTTGAGCGGGTGCTCCAAAATCGCGGCACTGCTTCCGATTTCGCGAACCTGCCCGTCGACCTTCATCACCATGCCAAGGTTACTGACGTCTAGCCCACGGGTTTCGACCACGTCTCCCAACACGTATCGGGTGGAAGACGCGTTGTCCGCGACCACATCGATCAGGGTAAATTTGAAGTCTTTATAGCGCGAATCGATGACCTCAAGGGCCGCACAAATTCCGCCAATCGCGGCCTTGGCCTGCGCGATGGTGATGCGCCCTTTCAGGTCGCTTTCCAACAAGAAGGCTATCTCGGGCTCGACGCGGGGATGGCAATGCTCAGAAATCACCAAGGTCGCGCCACTGTTGCGCGACATCTCGTCGGTCAGGTGCCCATAAATCGGATTATGCACTCCCATCTGGACCATCTTGGCTTGGCTGGTTAGACCCATCTTTAGGCCAACCAACGCTTCGCCGCGTTCAAATCGTCGCCCCATCGATTCACGTTGAATCAAGTACGCATCTTCGATCGTCATCTCGGGATGACTGGCCGTTAACATCGGGATCGGTTTGGCGTGCCGTGCGGCCTCGTCAACAGTTTCGGCGAGTTTTGCGATGATATTCTTTTGCATAATTTCAACTATTTTTGGGATTTTGCGAGGTCCAGAGCGACATCGACGATCATGTCTTCCTGACCGCCAATCATGCGGCGCTTGCCAAGTTCGACGAGCACATCGCGTGAATCGACTCCGAATTTTTTAGCGGCGCGTTCAGTGTGAATCAAAAATGACGAATAGACCCCGGCGTAACCAAGCATTAGGGCGTTTCCGTCGGTTTGAACCGGGCGAGTCATCAG
>JBBKVQ010000205.1:0-6210 GCA_037968515.1 Bradymonadaceae bacterium | reverse complement strand
GTAAAAGTAGGGGGCTGTTGCGCTGCAAGCGTGCCCGGCAAGACCGCCAGTAGCGTCAAAAGGATGGTTTTTTTCATACGGTGACCCTCCAGGTCACTCCGAGAACGATTGGCGGTAGTTGAAGAACACGCCCGATTCGTTGGGGACAACATCGACGGCGATTGGACCTAAGAATAGGCCCGAAAGATCGTCGAACTCACCGGTGGCCGAGCCCAAGGCCGACATCAAGAGGGCAGGGCTGTACCGCAGCGAGATCCAAGGCGTGGCTCCAGGAGCCGCTTTGGCGAGTTCCGTGGCGTCGTCCGCAGCGGTTTGACCGGCCGAGAGTCCGATTTGGGTCGGTGTCATCGCCACAAAGTAGTTACCCGGGGGCAGTCCAAGTGAGGGCATCGCAGGCACCTGGACGGCAACGCCGTCGGACTTGATGACCAACGATGCGATGTCAGGGACCAGCATCTTCAGCGTATTCAGCAGGCTCGAGGTGTCGGTTGCCGACACGACCAGTGCTCCGCTGAAGTTATCTGTGACCGAGGCACCGTAGGCGCCATCCGGTGCTTGAGGTTGGTCGGCCTGCCCGCCCACGTCGACGTTTTTCAGAATCGCATTGATGCCTTTGATGTCTGAAACCATGCCAGAGGCCATCATTAAGGCACCGCCGATTTGTTCTGCGCTTTCGTTGAGGTCGGCGAGTTTATCGCACTGGTACGGGGTGTTACGGATATTGGCGGCTTCATTGGAAATGAATTCCACGAACTTGCCCATATCGACCCCAAGACCAAACGAGGCCATCGCATCTTTTGAATACGCCGTTGATGCTGCAGGAATGCTGCTGTGTGTGGCAGCGAGCTTGGTGCCCATGCCATTGGTCATCTCAATCCCGGCTCGCATCGAAAAGCCATCTTTCGACCATTCGTCATAGCCAGCCACCATGCGGGGGTAGCTGGATGCGATTCCACGGATTTCGCTCTGGCAGGCCGGGGAATAGTCGAGTGTACGGTTTGGCTCGAGACGTGAGGCAATGTCTTCATTGAGGCCTGGTTGCGGCGCGACCATCATTTGCACGACTCGCTCGACATCCACAAAACCGAGGAAATACGGCTTATAATCGTATTTCTTAACCAAGTTATGGAGGGCTTTTGATTGCAACAGATTATCGGTAGGTTTCTGAGCGCCCAAAAGGTAAGGCAGGTAGATTTCGGCGGTTTCAGTAGGTGTGAACCCGAAAATCACTTCTTTGCCCTGCATGGCCATCGCAACCACGCCATTATCGACTGCGTATGCGCGGTAAGCAAAGTCGCCAATCTTGGCATCCGTGCCGGTAATGCCGGATTTTTTCTCTATTCGGTCCACCATTGCTTGAAATGCAACGGCATCACCGACTTCGTAACGAAACGCTGGCAGCCAGCCGATCCCGTACGCCGCAACGCGTGGATTCATCGAGAATCCCAAGGACTCAAGCCCTTCGCGATTATATTTTCCACGGAATTCTTCCAAATACGCCGCCAAGAATCGCTCGCCGGTGGATGAATTGGCCGAAGTGTTCTGTGCCAGAAAATCGTCGGTTACTTTATCGAGTTGAGGCCCGATCTTCTTCATCATGTCCATCATGTCGCCAAGCGGCATGGGCTCAATCGAAGCAAATGCGTACGGAGTTTCAGCAGGTATTGCGGCCAGGTGCGGAGACTTCTGTGCGAGTTCCAGAGCCGACTCGACCTTGGGTGAACTAGAGCAGCCCGCAAAGAGGGCAGCGGTCATCAGCGCAGCAGATATTTTTCGCATCTTAATTACCATTCAAAAAAGGTTTATGACGCGCAAGGTCTAGCCGACCTTAAAAAATGACGCAAGCGGGCAGGTGCTGTGCAGATTGACGATTCGGTGGAGTAGGTGACAGGTTAAGGACTTCAACTAAGAGATATCTCTTTGAACCTACTCATCGACGAAGACATTATGGAGCGGGTTTTGCGGATCGAATTGCCGTTCAACCGCTACGGCATGGACCCCTACGGTGTCTCTCAGGAGCATCTAGGGGTGGTGTTCTCGCTACTTGGCTTCCTCTACAAACACTATTTCGATGTGAAGTGTTACGGCGTCGAAAACGTTCCGGCGCGTGGCCGTGCAATGCTTGTGGGGAACCACAGCGGCGGGGTCGCGGTCGACGGCGCGATGGTTTTGACCTCGATGCTGATGGAATCTGAGCCGCCAAGACTTGCTCAAGGCATGGCGGATAAATTCCTGAATCGCTTGCCAGGAGTGTCACAGTGGGCCAATCGCGTCGGCCAGTTCACCGGGTTGCCAGAACACGCCGCACGATTATTAGAAGACGACCGCCTCTTGATGGTTTTTCCCGAGGGTGCGCGAGGCACGGCCAAATTATACCCTGAGCGCAATTCACTGGTTCGATTCGGGACCGGTTTTGTGCGGCTTGCGCTCGCGACCAAGAGCCCCATCGTTCCCTTTGCTTTCATCGGTGGCGGCGAAGCCATCCCGACGATCCACAACTCGAAATGGTTGGGCAAACTGGTCGGCGCCCCCTACGTACCGCTCACTCCGTATTTGTTGCCACTTCCACGGCCGGTAGCATGCCAAATCTACTACGGAAAACCGATGGTGTTTGAAGGGGACGGCAATGAAGACGACGACGTCATCAACGATTACGTCGCCCAGATTCAAGACTATATCGCCGAGCTCATTGAACTTGGGTTGTCTCGAAGAAATTCGCTCGACGCACCTTTTCAGCTGCCGGAGGCCCGATGAAGGTTCTGATTACGGGCGTCTCGGGAAAATTAGGACGTTTGGTCGCCAAGACTTTGGTCGAGAAAGGCCATCGAGTGATTGGCATCGACCAGCGTCCTTGGCCAGATGCGCCCAAGGGGGTTCGGGTGATCGCCGCCGATATTCGTAAACGTCCCGCAGAAGACGTGTTTCGCACACAGCGACCGGATTCGGTGATTCACATGGCGACCGTGACCCACCTGACCACTCGCATGAGCGAAGAGCGCCAACGCATCAACCTAGGTGGCACGCGGTCTGTGTTTGAACATTGCCATAATTATGGTGTGGAACATGTGATTTTTGTGGGACGTCACACCTATTACGGGGCTGGCCCAGACTCGGCGCTTTATCATACCGAGGACGAGCCTCCCACGGGCATCATGACTTATCCCGAGCTCTCAGACCTGGTGGCCGCCGACCTCTATGCGGGTTCGGCGTTGTGGCGTTACCCGGAGTTGAAAACTGCGGTTTTGCGCATGGTTTACACGCTCGGTCCATTGAAGCACGGCACGTTCGCTGGTTTCATGCGCGGGCCACGCGTTCCCACGGTTCTTGGCTACGATCCGCTGTTCCAGTTCATGCACGAATACGACGTTGCCCAGGCGATAGCCTTGGCCCACGAGGCTCGCCTAAACGGCGTCTATAATGTGGCTGGACCTCAACCCGTGCCGCTTTCGCTGGCGATCGATGTCACAGGACGAAAACGAGTGCCTTTGCCGGAGCCTTTGCTCAGCACGATGCTGGGACGATTCGGTCTTCCAGATCTGCCTAAGGGTGCGATCTCGCACGTGAAATACCCAATCGTGGTCGATGCTCGGCCGTTTTGCGAGGCGACTGGGTTTGTCCCCACTTACGACGAAATTCAGACGATGGAAGCGTTCCGCTGGTCTTAGAATTTGTCGTCGAACTCGGCCTCGACCCACTGTTGGGCGTTTCGCCATCGGTTCAGCGCTGCTTGTGCTGCGACAACGATCTCTTGTTTTCCGTTCGTAGAAAACTCGGTCAAAATCGCGCGCGCCCGCTCCGAGCCCACGAGTTCAAGAAGAGGGATGACCGCCGAGATCAAAATCTCATCAGGCTCAAACGTTAGGCGTTGAGCAATCGGTGTGAGGGAATCGATGCCCGGTTTGGCTCCCCGCACCAATAAGTGCAAAGCCCGACTCCGGACTTCTCGGTCAGACGAAGAAGCGAGCATCGCTAGGTCTCGAATAAGTTCCGCAGGCCATCGTTGGGTGGCAGGAACGCCCGTCGCAGGGGTCGCTTGTTCCAACAGGTCCAGAGCGGTGACAAGGATCGGCCGTAGGTCTTCTGCATCGAATAACCCCTTCAGCGCGATGTGTTGAATCTGTGTGTCGCCGTTGGGTAGTTCGCCAATAACTTTGCCGATCGCACGAAGCAAATAGGCCTCGGTTCGAACGCTCGTTTCGTCCCGCGACGATATGCGCCGTCGGTGTACCGAGTCGAAGGCCTCGATCAGTTGAGGGAAATGGTGCCGGTCATTGACGGACAGACCTTGGGCGAGCCCACGTGCACATGACTGCGCGATCTCGATATCTTTGTTTCGCAGACCAAGTACGGCGCGGTCGACAAGGTCATCGTCGCCGGATTTGCCGGCGCATTCCATGGCAGCCAAGCGCACAAAAGGGTCAGAATCGTATGTCCCCGTGAGAATCAGTGCGACCTCGTCGGCATCGGCGTCCATGTTCAGATGTTGGGCGACGATGCGCAGCGCCACGGCCCGCAACGGGGAATCGTTTTCACGAAGCAGCAAGAGGCCTGCGATCGATCGCGCAGTCGGATCCTGTGAGTCCAGCAAGTACTGAAGTCCCAGAATTTGGGCACGTCCTCCCTCGCGAACCAGCCGTGTGGCTAGCTCAAAGGCGTTCGGCCTGGCTTTCAATTCGTCCAGCCAGAAGACTTGCTCGTTGCCCCGAGCCGCCCGCACCGACTTGAGCAAGGTTTCATCATCTTGATCGGGTTTTAGAGCGTCGGTCGGAGTCGGATTGGCAGCAAGCGTTAACAGCGCCGATTCGGCTCTTTCTCGCACGATTTCTGAGGGGTCTTTCAACATCGCTTTAATCAACGTCGTCGCGCGGGGATCGCCAATCTGGGCGAGTGTTTCTGCGCTCCAACCCCGTACGAACGCGTCTTCATCGGCTCCGACATCGATCAAAAACGGCAACAATTTAGCGCCGTGTTCGGGCTTTACGATCGACGAGATCGCCTTCATCGCCAGACCTCGAGCATCGCTGTCATGAATGTTTTGTCTGGAGTCCCAAATGAATCGCATCAAGGGTAGCAGCGCCGAGGCGTCCCCGATCCGCTCAACGATCGTCATCAGCGCTCGCCGCGCTCTTGGGGTCGCAAACCCAATATTGGCAAAAATCGAGGGCAGCGCGTCCGCACCCATGGCAACCAGCTCATCGGCCGCTGCCTTTTGGGTGGGCACGTCGGGATGGTCAAGGATTTGCGTGAGATTCGCGACGGTATTCATTCAGACTCCTTCATTATCGCGAGGATTCCTGACCCGCGTCGGTTCGTCAACGGGGCGGTATCAATTGACACCCCTCCGTATGACGCCAATACTCCAAAGGTCATCATACATTTGGATACCATGGCTGGACACGAAGACGACTTCGACGACTATCCCGCGCAGGGATTTGTTACCGACCCGCCCACATCAAGCCGTTATACCGACGGGTTAGATGAGGGGACCGAGTCGGAAGCCCTAGACGACGAACCCGACTGGAGCGAGATTGCGCGTTTTGCCGGTGAAACGGCGTCGCATATTCTTGAGGAGTTCTTCGACGCCGAAGAATCTCCAAGCACCCATGACCCGGCCACTCTGAGCGATGTCATGGAGGCGGTTGCCGGTAAGGGGCCCAAGGCAACCCCAGGGCCACCGCCACCGCCCAAGCTGCCGCCGTCGTCCGCCCGTCGTACGACGCTGACAGCCAGCGACACTGTCGAAGTCGAAATTTCTGACGTGGATTCAGACTGGTCGACTGGGATTCAGATCATCGACGTGGACACGGGCGACTTGATCTCGACCAAAAACGTCGACCGAGTCACAAAATCCAAGAAGAAAGCCGATGGTGGGCGGGCGCTCGCGGTTCGTTTACCGGGTGCCGAAGCCCACAAACTTCCCACGTTCTGGGGCCGTTTCCTTACCGAAATGAAGGAAGAAATCGGCGCCGAGTCCGATCCCGCTTTGCGCGCGGCGTACGTCTATGTTTTTGGAAATATCGTTCGAATTTTGACCGGTGAACAGACACGGCCCGAAGTCTTCGAAAGCCTGGCTGATGACGCCGGTGGCGTACTTCGTTCAAACCTGCTCGAACGCATCGCGTTCCATTGGCAAGCAGCCGACGAGCCGTTTTTCAAGCTGATGGCGCGCTTAGAACGCCTCGATGAATCGTCGGAAGGCAGTTTAGGGAC
>JBBKVQ010000204.1:0-12996 GCA_037968515.1 Bradymonadaceae bacterium | reverse complement strand
TGAATTTCATGCGGCGTCTGAGTGTCTTCGAGTGCACGGGTCAGCTGTCGATAGCCGATGATGCACCAGGGGCACATGACGTCAGAAATGATATCGATGCGAAGTGGTTGTTTTGTCATGATTACTCTCCTCAGGCTGCGTTTTCGGTACGTGACCAAGCGAATTTTTCAAACACTTTGTCCACGGGGGTTTGCGCGAAGTGGTTGACGTAGTTCGACATAACTTTTTGGCTGTAGCCCAAGATCACATCAAGGATACTGCGGTTGGTAAAGCCCGCATCAAGGAACGCTTGGACGTTTTCGTTCGACACGTTGCCGCGGTCTCGGACCACCAACAACGTGAAGGTGCGCAATGCTTCCAGCCGAGCATTCGGCAATGGCGTTTCGTTGCGTAATGCTTCGGTGATCGCATCATCGACTTTCATCATCTTTGCGATGCCTGTATGGGCTGGCACGCAATAATGACAGTCGTTTTCGACATTAATCGTCTGCCAAATCACAGTCAGTTCGTCTTTATCGAAGCTGGAACTCGCAAAGAGTTCGTGGACCTTTTGATAGGCTTCAAATAGGTTCGGAGACTCGGCCATCACCGCATGCAAGCCGGGCAATCGCCCATTTGACGCGATCGATTTTGCGACGAGTGTCTTTGAAGCTTCTGGGGCGGATTCTTGCGTGTGAATAGTGAAGTCCGTCATTATTTTTCCTAGTCCCAAGGGTGAATTTGCGACGTTCAGGTTGTGCAGCCATCTGCCAAACTTGAGCGATCACTCAAGGTAGAGTCCAAGCACACACCCCAAGATTCAAATTCGGTATAAAAAGTAGTTTTAGGGTTTTGGTGAACAAGAATACTCGACGCTTTGGTCTCGACACTCTGAAGTGGACCGAGGTACACGCAGCAGAGCAAGGAATTGCCTGTGCTCGCACCGGCCGGGACAACTGCGAAGAGCTCTGTTTCTGAGCCACGCTTAGCAAAATTGCCTTCGCCGCCTTCCCGGTCCAGAATGTGACCGAATGGAACCCAACACCACAAATGCCAACCCACTTGGCCTGAACCTCGATTTTCTGTTTGGACGAGGGTACCTATGGGCGAAGGGCGAACGGCTGTCCGACTGGATCAACCTGGATCACCTGCGCATGGAGATTCCAGATCTGTCGTTCCCCTTTGACGCGCGCGGCGGCCTGAATCGTTTTCGCAACACGCGCTGTCTGGTCCGCGAGCTCGAAATTTCAACGTCAGAAGTCGGGCTCGGCGACCTGCTGCGGCAGAGTTCCAGCGCGATTCAGGGCTTTGATTCGCTGGACGTTCACTTCTTAGACGGCGCTGTTCATGTCACGACCCGCGTGCGATCGTTGGGCGCAAACACCTGGCTCAGCTTCAAATTTGCCCTGATTCCGCCAGAGCCTTCCCGCGCCGATGAAGTGCATCTAAGCGTTTACGATTATCGCGCGTTTGGACCACTGCCCTTCCCTGCCCGCTTACTAGCTTTCGAATTCATCACACGTCTTCTGAACTCGCCCGGTTTACGCCCCCCAGGCAGAGGCCAGAGTTTCACAGTCGGCATTGCCGGCGATATTTTGAGCCTTCGTCCGCTCAAATTAATGCTTCTACATATCTTCCCTAAAGTCGGCTGGAAGCTTCCAAATCTGTCGAATGTGACCCTCGAGGGCGCCCATATTCGCCCCGGTTTGATGACGCTTCGAGCCGCCTCGCACGATCCCGGCTGGACCTCACACACGCCGCAGGCGTTTCATGTTAGCGCTACGGCCGAGGGCGCGCGGGCCTTGGCTGCGTACGAGGCCAAAGACCTATTTTCACACGGAGACCAAGCGTTGTTCGGCCGGCAAATGCGGCAGGCTTTGGAACTCTACTCCGGCTATCGTGACATTTATGGATTGCATCCAGAACTTGTCTCGCGCCTATTCGACCTGCTTTTATGCGACCCGACCCCTTCAAATTTGGCCCACGCCGAGGCCGTCTGCCGCGAACTTGAGTCCGACGACCCTACCGACCTACGAGCTCGGTTTGCGCGGCCCTTGCTAGCCCAGCTGAATGGACGTCGCGAACAGGTCATTCCCGCGTTCCAGCGCCTCGCTGAGGGTCTGCGAGAACGGGGCGACACCCACGACTGGATCCTGGCTCAGCTGGCTATGGCGGACTACTTGGTCGATTCGGCGCCCGCCGCCGCCGCAAATCACCTGCGCGAAGTCCTGAAGCTGTCCCCGCGCAATCGTGTCGCCCTAGAGATGTTGCGGGAAATCTACGAAACCGAAGGCGACGCCCCAGGACTCGAAGAGGTCCTCAAACGACTCACGGGCGTCTACACCGACCGCGAATCCTTGACGCTGACCTACCTAACGCTCGCCCAACACCTGATGGACCGACAAGGAGAAGTTGGCGAGGCGCGAATTTATCTGGAACGAGTCCTTCGACTCGACCCCGGCCAACTTGAAGCCCTCGATATTTTGGGTGAATCCTATCTGGTCAGCGAAGAACCTCTGCGAGCGCTCAAGGCGTTTGGCTCGGCAGCAAGGGCCGCAGAGGCCCGACAGTTGCCGGCGCGCGCTGCCCGTCTGCATATCCGGATGGCAACAATATGGGAGAAAGCTGTCGAAGACCCAACTCAGGCTCTCCTGAGCGTTCGACGGGCGATCGCCCTGACCGAAAACCTGCCCGCTGACGGCCTGCGGCCTGGCGAGAGAGTCTCGTTTTTGGAAGCAGCTGTGGAACTTTGTGAACAGCGCGAAAGATGGGAAGAAGCCGTCGGCTATCGGGTTGATGCGATTCCAATGCTTGAAATCCTGGTCGAGCAATCCCGGGGCGAAGATCGCGAGCGATACCTTGAACGCGCACTGCGCATGCACCGAGAACTCGCCAGATCCTACGAGTCTCGCGAACGCGCAGACGCGGCGGCCTCTCATTGGCGGCGTGTGCTCGACGGCGTACCTGGGGACGAAGAAGCTGCCGAACGTTTGGAAGCGCATTACCGCATGGGCGGTCGTCCGGAGCAATTGATTGCACTCTATCAAGACTTGCTCAAGGCCGCGGCAACGCCCGAAGCGAAGGTCGACCACCACCTCCGCCTCGCCGACTTGTATCGGTCGTTGGCCCTTCAAGACGAGGCCACACAAAATATTGTATCGGCGATCCACGTGAACCCGAACAGCTTGGCCGCGCGCGAAGCCCTCGAATCCGTGATGACCGCAACACGCCAGTTTGATCAGTGGCGCGATGTGTTGGTTTCGTTGATGCCACGGATCACAGATCGTGACGCCCGATGGGCCGCGGCGATCTCACTGGCTCACGCCAACATGAAACTCGAAGCATTTGGCGAAGCGACCCGTCATTTCATGGAATCCATCCAACTCCGACCAGCCGAACTCGACGGACTGTTTGGCGCCAGAAACGCGTTGGAAGCGCTGGTTTCTCAAAAGTCTCACGAGGCGCCAAGTCCCATGGGAGAAGGCCCGGCCGCGTTCTTGCTCGAACGGCTGGTGCGCAGGATCGGCGAAGTGGCGCCCGACGCCAGCACCCAAATCGAAGCGTTCATTCGGGTCGCCGAACTCGCGACCATCCGCGGAGACGCCGCGGCAGCGGCCGACGCGAGACGCCGAGCCGACGAACTTTCGACGCCGGCAGCCACCGTCGACGTTGATGCACGCCTTGACGACATTCTTCAGGAATCAGCTCCCAAGGACGCGACCACGCCGGACGAGGACTCTATTGCGTTGTTTCGCCAGACCTTCGACAAGAGCTCTAGGCAACACCACACCGTCCCAAAGATGGACGAGATTCAACCAGAAACAGCGCTGTCCCGGGTCTTGCGGCATAACCAGTTCGAATCCTCAGAACCGACCCAGCCGTTTGCTCCCCTTCCGCCGCCGGCCGAAACCAACCAAGCGTTGCTGGAGGCCGCCGCCAGTGCGATGCAGTCCGACGACGACCCTCGCAAGATCCTTGCGCTGACCGCAGTGATTGAGGCCGCAAACCAAGGTCAGCTCAACCTCGACCTCCCCGCAAGAGTTGGCTACGCCCGACAGCTCGGCGAATTGCTTTACTACGACCTAGAAGACTCCGATGCAGCTTTACCGCACCTAGAGTTCGTCCGTGAACACGACCCTCAGGGTGCTGGCGCCTCACCCGCGGTCTTGAACGCGCTCGAGTCCATTTACGAAGATCAGGGGCGTGTCGATGGACGCATCAAAATCCTTGAAGAACGCCTTGCGCGCGCCGAATCTCGAGAGATGGACACCGTCTACCGCTTATTGCTTGCGCAGTTGGTCTGGGACGAAAAACAAGACCGAGCCGCTGCGGTAAAATGGTTGGACAAGGTGCTCGCCGGGGATGCCCGGCATGAAGCCGCGCACCGGTTGCTGGCAGATATCTCGATGGATGTCGAAGATTGGGATGCTGCCGCAGAACATCTACGCACGGTATTGGCCGTCTCGACCGGCGGCTTAGACACCGTCGAAGTTGAACGTGAGCTGGCCGAACTGCTTATGACCAAACTTGACCGACCACGTCAGGCCATTGCCCATTTCAGAAGGGTCCTGGAAGCAGCCCCTGGGGATTCCGGGGCTTTGGAGTCGGTCAAACAAGGACAAGCAGCGCTTGGCGATTGGGCCGGTTATGGTCAAAGCCTTTGCCTTGAACTCGGCATGTTGCTCAGCCGACCCAACCTCACAATTGCCGGCCTCGAAGAGCTCGATCTTCAAAAAGTACCCGCATCATTGCGTATGCCGGCCGGCCAAATCCTGTCAGACCTCGCCACAGTCGCTCAAGATCAGCTTCAGCAACCCGAGATGGCCTGGAAGCTTTGGGGGGAAATCACTCATCTTCTACCCGAGCATGCCGAGGCATTTGAACGCCGGATTGACCTCGGGCGCCATCTGAAGCAGGATCTCGACCTTGCACGAGACCTCGAGGCGTACGCCGACCTACTTCTCGATCCCTTGGATCGTTTTGAAAACTTGGTCGAATCGGCGGCGCTTTTTGCGGACTCGGGCGATCGAGAAAACGCTCGAATTATTTATACACAGGCACTTGCAATCGTAGACGGACTGGAACATTTACCACCCGAGATCGACGAGGCGCGACGCGCCATGCAAGCTTTGACGAATGAACCTGACTGAGGAATCTCAATGAATCGGATTTTGCCCTTCGTGGCATGTGCACTGGCGTTGAGCCTGTTCGGGACGCAGGCGACTGCGCAGGACCTCCCAGAATTGCAGCTCCAGCAGTTCAGGCCCGCCGCAGGCCCCGCGGATTACCTCAACGTCTACGGTTCGAAGGTGGCTCCCCACCTCGATCCAGATTTCGGGTTCTATCTCGACTACGCCAATAATCCGCTCAAAGTTCCGTCGACGGATGAAAAATTCAACTCCGCGATCGAAGACCAGCTGACCTTGTCACTGATGGCCAACCTTGGCCTCTTCGATCTCTTCGAAGTCAGTCTTTTGGTGCCCGTGACCATCAGACAAACCTCAGGAGACCTTGAGCCCGTACTGCCCACCGGTGCCGATCCAAACGCCAAAGTTGGCGCGGCTGGACTCAACGATATTCGCATTACCGTCAAATCCCAATTGGTCGACCTGATGCAGCATCAGTGGGGCCTTGCGGCGGTTGTCTCCGGATATATCCCGGTCGGCACAGACGACCGCTTGATCGGCGATGAAGGTTTTGGAATCGACGCCCTTCTGGCAAGTGACGTCTTCCTATTCAATGGCGTGCGACTCGGTGGAAACCTCGGGTATCGCTTCCGCGCCGACACCGTTCAGCTTCGCGACGCCTATATCAGCGACGCGATCCTTTGGGGTGTGGCCGTCCAGATTCCACTTTTCGTGGATAACCTCGACCTCGTTCCCGAAATCGACGGCGCGATCGGCATCGCCGAAAAACCCGCGGGACGCGAAGGCGTGCGCGGCACCGAAGTCCCCGCCGAATTTAAACTCGCGGCTCGGTACCGACTCCACGAAGCCTGGACATTCACAGGTGGATTTGGCTACGGCATGAACGAAGAAGCCGTCGGAACTCCTGATTTCCGTGTTTTCATTGGTGTTGGTGGGTACTGGGTCTCGGGCGGAAGCTGGGGATACGACTACGACCACGACGGAATTTACGGCAAATACGACAAGTGTCCTGACGCTGCCGAAGACTTCGACGGCCACGAAGACCTCGACGGATGCCCCGATTACGATAATGACGGCGACGGCATCCCCGACGAAGTCGACAAGTGCGACAACACGCCTCCTGGCATGGTGGTTGGCATTGATGGTTGCCCTGATAACGACCTCGACGGCGACGGCATCCCGAACGACCTCGACAAGTGTCCAGAAGACCCTGAGGACATCGATCGCTTCGAAGATTCAGACGGTTGCCCTGACCCGGACAACGACCAAGACGGAATTCCAGATACAGCAGACAACTGCCCAATGGAGCCCGAGACACTCAACGACTTCCTTGACGATGACGGCTGTCCTGACAACCCCAACGATAAGGTACATATCGCACGTGACCGCATTATCATTACGGAGCAGGTCTACTTCGACTCTGGCAAGACCACGATCATGAAGAAGAGCTACGATATCCTCGAAGCCGTTGTGAAGGTCATGCTCGAGAATCCTCAAATCGTCAAAATCCGTATCGAAGGTCACACCGACGATAAGGGCGCAGACGAGATGAACCTCAAGCTGAGTCAGGGCCGTGTGGAATCTGTGCTGAAATTCATGACCGACCATGGCGTGGCAGAAAACCGCCTCGAAGGCGTTGGTTTTGGCGAAACTCGCCCGATTCGGGACAACGAAACGTCTGAAGGACGCTCGTATAACCGACGTGTCGAATTCATCATTCTGGAAATGCGCGGGTACTGATGCCCAAGGAAAACAACATAAAAGCCGCCACCTTGGCGGCTTTGTTTTTTCTCTCCGCCTGCGATCACGAAGTCGCCGTTGTTGGGATGCAAGTCGTTCAAAGCCCGCCCGGCGCAGCGATGCTCACGATGGACGTGGTCACGCTCGGGGGAGTCGAGGTTTTGGTCGCACCCACGCCGCAAGAGCTGTTGGTTCGCGATACTTCTCAATGGCAGGCGGTTGATTCTCAGCTCCTGCCGACGTTTCAAATGGCTCCATTCGAGTCGTTACGCTCGGCACTCTGGGAATCACCTTTCCCCCGCACTCGCTCATTTTGTGCGACCAAAACACACCTCTGGTTTCTGGGAAGACCAGTCCCGCAGCAGGACCCTCAACTGTGGGTCAGCATCGACGCTGGACGAACGTTCAACCCAGTCGAACTGCCAACTCCAAGGCCCAATGACCAGAGTCAGGACATCATCCCAAACGACCCGTTTTGGCTGCGATGTGTCGGCGAAAGTTTCTACGTCCTGCATTCACGCGATGTTTGGATGTACGGGACCGACGCAGATAATCCGTGGGTGCCGCTAGAACTCACTGCAGTAGATTTCGAAAACGATAGTGGCCTTCCGCCGGTGATTCGCTCCTACCTGCCCCGCTCGACCACTCGCCCCTTCGAGTTACTGACCCTCTTGAGCGACCAGCTGTATTTCTGGCGACGAAACGACCCAAAGGAGCCGTGGATCCTGACCAGTACCTTTGGAAGTGCCGAACGTGATCTGATCGGAAGTCCGACTTCAAGCGCGGTCTGGCTTTTCACCCCAGACGCCATCTATCAGTCCGACGACCAGGCGGAACAGTGGTACCGAATCTCGCCGGAGGAACTCTCCGGGATCGAAACCGTTCAGGCCTTTCAGCTCGACAAGACCCACACGTTCCTACTCGCAGGGACGACGGCCGGCGCCATCTGGCGGCACAACGGCGCGTGGACGACCCCCAGACCCCACGATGCGGACTCACGCAGCGTTGTGGCCTTCGTCAGGCGCGCAGACTCCCTCTGGGCTCCAACGCTTGGCCTGGGCGCGCTCCGGTCGGATGACCTCGGGGCGACCTGGGACGTGGCTAATGAAGGCGCCAACAACACCTCGATTAACGACCTCGACTTCGGGCCGAACTCGGTTGTGCTTGCGACCAGCTCCGGTGCATTCGAACGACCTCGAAACGCAAAAGACGACGTCGAGTGGACCAAACTACACGCCCGGGCGGCAACCAGTATCAATGTCACCCACAAGGGGCAGATCCTCGTGGGCACACGCTCAGGGGACATTCTGGTGGGCTCACGGGCCGAGCCGGTCGTGACCCACATCGAAGCCTCCAAGAACGCTCCCGTTTTCGAACTGGCTAACGAACAGACACTCCTGCCGCCATCAGCTGTGGTCGAGATCCGAAGCGTTGGGGACTTCGCACTAGCCGTCACGCACCGAAACGGCGCTATGGCGTCTTACGATGGTGGAATGACTTGGCAACCCTATGACTTTGCGTCGGCGTTAGTCTCAACTCTGAGCAGCTCCTCGATCACGCATTTCTTGCTTGGTGCGCTGGGGCAAACCCTTTATCTGGCCGAAAACTCGGTCAGACGTGGCACTCCGACACAGTTATGGCGCTCAACAGACAGCGGTGCGTCGTGGTCAGCAGTTCGCAGTCTCCAAAGAGGAGACGACGACGAAACAGGCGTCTGGTTGAACTGGTCAGACCCAGGCGAACCGCCACTTTATTCCGCCCAAAGCAACGTTTTGGCCCGCAGCAGCGACGGCGAGCGATGGGAAGTCATCGACGGCCCTTGGCGTTCGTCGAAAATCGTTGGAATGGACATCAGTCAAGGCCACGGACTGATCCTCACCGAGTCTGGAGCCCGACATGTCTTGTACGACCTGCCATTAATGGATGACCTCACTCAAGTCGAGCGCATCGTCATCACGTGGCCAGGTGGCTCAAGCGTGGGTGATATCCGCGCCGTGCGACTCGACCATCGCAAAGTGTACGTGCTCTCGGACAACACCCTCTTTGAAGGTGCTCTGCCCGCAGCAGGCCCCTACGGCCGAGGCTTTTCCTCGACGATCACCGCGGTCTTGGTCGTTTTTGCTGTCACTCTTGGATTCGCAATCTTGAAGCGATTTGCGCGCTAGATCTACTGAGTGTAAATCGCGCCACCTGCAATCCATGCCTGAATCGCATCGTACTCGGGTTGGCTCAACACAATCTTGGTCGAGGGCATATACAGCGGATCACTGGTCTCGAGCGTCATTCGTATCCACATCTCGCTACCATCTGGGTTCGCCGCCAAGACAAGTGGCGTCCCCGAGGTCGCATTCACATTTTGAAGCGCAGCCTGCATCTCAGATGGCGTCGCATTTTGGTCGGTTGGAACGCTAAATTTATTGCTCGCAAACGATCCATGACAGGCCGCTTGCGTGCAATTTGTGGTCAGAATTCCGGTCACCTCGACAAATTGCGGAGTGAATGTGCCACCTCCCGTCGTGTTATTTGTCGCGTTATTCGTCGCATTATTGGTGCTGTTATTGGCGTTGGATTCGAAACCTTCGAGGGATTCGGGGGTGCACCCAAGGTTGACCGCAAACAGAACCACCAAACCGAGCGTCTTCACCTTAAACATCACATCACTCCTAACGACAAACTGGACGGCCTACCCTACACGGGTTCAATCTACAGGCCAACTTAACGACATTCACCGGTGACGCATTTGAGCTTCTGCTCGGCGGGACAGTCTTCGGTCGTAACACACATAAACACGCTGTTTTCCCAACGGCGGTAGGGAATCACAACGCGGTCCCCAGTCTGAGGCGGATTTGGGCCCTTAAACGTCACCCGGTTCACGATTGCATCGTAATCAAACCCATCTGCACGGCTGCGCAACATATCTGCAACCACTCCAGTTGAGGCGTCTCCCAGTATAACCTTGACCGTCGGAGCCACGGGCACTCCTCGCATTCGAAGCCCCGACGCGATGCCGGCCGATGCTTCTGCAATGACCCTCAACGTATTGGTGATGTCCGTCTGACAGATCGACCCCACACTGCCGCCAGTTTCGTTGGCAATATGCGAGATCGCATGCGCCACCGCTGCACCACCCGGCGAACACGTTTCGCCCGTGGGCCAAACAATTCCAAAACCCGTCGCACCAAGCTCAGGCTTGAGCAAATAATCGATGAACGACTGGGCCTTGGTCTCAAGTTCGGTCTGCTGAACAGCCGTTAGGTTGATGCTGTTGGTGTTGCCAAAGGACAACGCATCCTGGAACCACTCATCTTCTTCGTCGGTAATGGCCACCAGAATAACGGCCGCATCAGGACGGAACTTCAGAGGGTCGTTGGCCGTTCTTGGCAACGCGCGATCAGCAGCTGCAGCAAGCGCAGAAATCGTAAACTCCCCGCCACCGCTGAAAGTACCCGGAGCAAGCCGAGTCTTCAGCTCATTCGGCACGGACGTAAATCCGCCGCCCACAAGCTCCCCTGTTTTGCCACCAAAGCCCGGAAACGGAAATCCTGGAAGCATGATGGGTATGGCCGAACAATGCTGATTCATCAACGCGGTCATCTCAGCAGACAGACCGGTGTTATCCGAGCAATCCGGGCGCGCCACACCGGCACGCCAATCCAAATTGGATTGAGCCAATAACGCGGTGAAATCGATGGCGAAGTTACGAAGCGCGTTCTGCTCATCGCTCATCGAGCCCGAGCCATCGATCGTGATGATGATATCGACCTTAGGGCGAACCGTGACGTCGTACGAGACACACTCGTCGACCAAGTTTTCCATCGACGATGCCAGGCTGGTTCCGCCGGCGATATCATCAACCAAAAAGCCGGTTCGAGCCGTCAAGTTCTGGTAGTCCGCCAAAGTCACAAAGGCCCCGACCAGCAAAAACTGCGTCGGGGACCGCGACACGACTTCGTGCACAAACAGCGTAGGACCCGACGCCGAGCCAGGAAATGTGCCCGTCAATGCATGGGTGATATCCGCCGGTAACACGCCCAGAACACTTGATAGAACGGTGTCGCGTGCCGATTGAAGTGACGTGTTGGCGGGCAGATCGACCACCGCGCCGACAGACGCACTATGACCATCGTGTGTCGTCGTGCGTCGACCAGAAACGCGACGCACCGCGGACGGGTAGGCCGCCTGCAACTGGCCCACCAAAGCGTCGTTGATTAGCGATGGGTTCGTTTCACCTGCGTTCGGGGTCAAAGAGACCACAAATCCGGTGAAACGATTGCCAACATCCTCGAACACGTGAGCCTGTGGGGCCGAAGCCCCGGTCACGGCAGCAGCCACCACACCCATTTCGAGCGCCAACTTATAATCAGCTGCAACATTGCTCACCAGTTGCGGGGTAACCAAATTCAACAAATCTTCTGGGCGACATGCCCGGTACTGCGCTTCGTCGGAATCCGCGGTCCCGTCACCGTCGGTGTCCGCGTTGCAAGGATTCGATTCCCCCTGCGCGCACGCGTCCATATAGGTGTTGATCGGGCAAGTCCCGATGATGCCGTCACCGTTGGGGTCTTCGACTCCATCAGGCAAACCGTCCATATCCGAGTCAGCATTCAATGGGTCGCTGCACGTCGCCAATTCGACGCCGTCCAAGATTCCATCAAGGTCAGTGTCTTGAAGCAAAGGATTGGTATTGGCCGCGATCTCATCAAAATCACTGGCGCCGTCAAAATCCGTGTCGGCCTGGCGAGCATCGGTTTCGCCCGGTGATAAACGGCAGTTCCCATCGGCATCTTCTTCGGAATCAGTCAGGCCATCCATGTCGGTGTCGACGGCAAAAGGATTGGACCCCAACACACACTCGCAATCGTTGTTAAGGCCGTCCATGTCGGTATCGACCCCAACCCGGCAACGAAGTTCACCCATATTGGTGCCGTTGTTCGTCCCATTATTGGTCGCATTATTCGAACTGTTGTTCGTCGCGTTATTCGAAGCGTTGTTCGTCGCGTTGTTCGTTTCGTTGTTGCCGTTACTCTGTGACGAAGTTTGGCACGCACCCGAAATCGGGTTCAAAGACTGCCCCACAGGACACTCGATTTCCGCTTTGCCTGCCTCATCATCACTACATGACACCGCGAGTAATGCGGTTGCCACGATCAATCCCTTCTGGAGAATTCCGCGAATCATTTGTATGACCTCAACTAGTCGGTAATGGGCGCATCATAACGGATGCCTTTCTAGCGTCAAAGGATGTCATCATCGTGAACAAATTAGCGTCCGAACCTCATAGTGGATGGTTTCCCTATCCATCAGACTTCACGATCGACGGTCAGAAATGGTCGGCCGAGGAAATCCTCGATACATTGGGGCCCATGTTAGCGGCGCCTCGTCGAGCCCGTGTTGATCAGGTCGCCCGGGCACGAACGTTCGGGATCGCGACGGTAGTAGACGGACTCTACGATCGCGGAAACATATCGGCCGTGATGCGATCGGCGGAAGGCCTCGGTTTTGGCCCTCTACATATCGTGGAAACTCTAGCCAAGTTCAAAAAAGCCAACCGCGTGACGCAAGGCTCTGATAAATGGCTCGATATTACGCATTGGGAGGAGCCCACCTCCTGCGCCAAACACCTCAAAGGACTTGGCTACCAGATCGTCACCACTCATCTTGACGCCGCAGTTCCTATCGATGAAATCGACTTTACGATTCCAACCGCTTTAGTGCTCGGCAACGAAAAGCATGGCGTTTCACAAGAGATGCTCGACTACGCTGATCATAATGCGATCATCCCCATGGCAGGGTTCGCACAAAGCTTCAACATCAGCGTGGCTGCGGCGATCTCGCTTTATCATATCCGGTTGGCCCGCGATCGAGCCGGAATGCAGTCCGACCTCTCGGAAGCACAGAAAAACATCATTCAGGCCGAGTATTACTTGCGTTCCCTAGGTAGTGCGCGGGCAATCCTGGCCGCTCATCGGAAACAAGCCAACAAAATTGACGGAGGAGCTTGACGTCAGGGCCTTCGATCTGTAATTTCCCCAGTCCTTTGAGGCTGGCTGCTTACTGAATGTTAGCGGTGCTTCAAAAGCTAGATGACGTTTAGGAGATATGCCATGCATGCAGTAATTAAAACCGGCGG
>JBBKVQ010000203.1:0-19267 GCA_037968515.1 Bradymonadaceae bacterium | reverse complement strand
GTCGTGATTGGTGGCGACGGCACGATGTCGATTGCTCACGCGATGCAGGAAAAGGGCATGAATATTGTCGGTGTGCCTAAAACCATCGACAACGACCTGATGGCGACCGACCGCACGTTTGGGTTCGACACCGCAGTATCGATCGCGACTGAAGCCATCGACCGGCTGCAGACGACTGGCCAGTCGCATCAGCGCGTGATGATTCTTGAGACCATGGGGCGTTACACAGGGTGGATTGCTCTGGAGGCCGGCATCGCTGGCGGTGCGGACATCATCTTGATTCCAGAAATCCCGTACGAGATCGACCATGTCGTTCAGTTGATAAAGAGCCGGGAAAACCGACAACGGTTCACGGTCATCGCTATTGCCGAAGGCGCAGCGCCCAAACACGGCAGCATGACTGTCCGAGAAACCATCGACAGCAGCCCTGACCCAATCCGCTTGGGCGGCGTGGGTAATGTGCTTCGCCACCAGCTCGAAGATTTGGTGGATTCTGAGATCCGCACCACGGTCCTTGGCCATGTCCAACGAGGCGGAACGCCAACCCCGTCTGACCGGATTTTGTCGACGCGATACGGTGCGCATGCTGCAGAGCTTGTTCGACTTGGTCAGTTCGACCGGATGGTGGCGCTGCAGCAAGGCAAGCTGACCTCGGTCGGATTGAGCGAGGTCGCAAATAAGACCCGCACTGTGCCGCTTGATCATCCGCTTTTGGCCGCTGCCGCGGCTGTTGGAACTAGCTTTGGAATCGAAACAGGGAGCGTGAAATGAAAAAGATACTGATATTTGTTGTGCTTGGCTTGGCCGCATGTGGAACCGATGAACCGGGCGAAGGCACGAATAATACGACTGGCACGACCAATAATATGACGGTTGTCGCGAATAATACTGTGAATAATACGTCCAATAATTCGACGAGCAATAACACGGTAAATAATCTGAATAATCCGACCAACAATTCGACGTCAGCATCCGATATGGGCCAGGACATGTCGACTTCCGACATGGGCATGGATATGGCCCCGGATGGCGGTGCGGACATGGGAGTCGACGCCATGGTGGACCTTGGCCCGGCCCCCGACGGCGATCTGTGCGCCACCGCGATTCCTATCGCAGCCGGGCAGACGATTGATAATCAAACCACGGTCGGTGCGACCGACGACTACGACGCACGCGGCCGGGACGACGGTTGTCCCAATAACGCGGCGAGCGGTCGAGACCGCGTGTACGTGTTCAAGACAGCGGCTGCAGGGAATTTTCGCGTCGTTGTCGTTCCCGAAGCCACCTTCGATCCCGCGCTCTACGTGCGCTTGGATTGTGCGATGGCGGTATGTGTCACCGGCACAATCCTGAACGGCGAGGGCGTCCAAGAGTCGGTCACGTTCGACGCTGCCGCGAACACCGATTATTTTGTCATCGTGGACGGAGAACTCGGCGACTCAGGTGCCTATTCCATCTCGGTCCAGGCGCCTTAATGACCCCTCGCCTCATCATTCACGGCGGTGCCGGCAAGGCCCTGAAGGACCCAGATCGCGGCCCGATTGTGAAGGCTGCGCTGCGCTCGGTGTGCGGACAAGTTTATGCGCATCTGAACGCTGGAATGTCCGCGATGGATGCCGTGCGAGTGGGTTGCGAACTGCTTGAAGACGATGTGAATTTTAATGCGGGCACTGGGTCTGTCCTACAGGTCGACGGTCAGATTCGAATGACGGCCTCGATTATGGACGGGGAACGTCAGGCTTTTTCGGGGGTGGTCAACGTGCAGCAAGTTCGCCATCCCATTGCCATGGCCCACCATCTAAGTCACTCGCACGACCGCGTGATTGCTGGCGATGGGGCCAGTCTGCTGGCGCGGGAGCTGGGGTTGGAGGTCTACGATCCTCGGACCGAAAAACGCCTTCGTGAATGGCTTGTCGAACGCGAACGCGGATTCACAAGCGACCCGGCTCAGGTGGTGGCCAGCACGATGGATTCTTCAGAAGAACACCGCACCGGTACCGTTGGTGTGGTAGCGATGGATCTAGAAGGCCGGATTGCTGCAGGGACTTCCACAGGCGGGCGTGGTTTTGAGCGTGTCGGCCGAGTCAGTGATTCTGGGACACCTGCCGGAAATTATGCGACAAACGATGTCGGCATAAGCTGCACCGGGATCGGTGAAGATATTCTGGATGAGGCCTTGGCCATCCGAATTGCGGTGCGGTTCGAGGATGGATTGACTTTGGCGAAGGCGATGGAAAAGAGCATGCAGGACTCGGTGAAACGAAGTCGAATGCTCGGCGCGATTGCGATATCAAGAGACGGCAAAATCGTGTGGTGTAAAACCACCGATTTGCTGCTCGCGGCGTGGGACTCGGGAGACGGTGTTCACGATAGTGTGGATGCCGATCTGGGACCGGCCACCCAACAAGTTGGAGGTTAGAATGAAGTGGATTATTGCGGCATTTTTATTGAACTTTATACCGGCACTTGGCTTGGCCTGTGAGTGCCCGGACTTGTCGGCAGGCGACGCTGTGGACCGCGCTGATATTGTGTTCTACGGCGAAGCGCTCGAAACCGACGCGGGCGCGAAGTTCAAGGTCATCGAAAGGTACAAGGGACGCTGGAAGAAAAAAGACCAGCTTTCGGAAGTGCGAAATAAATGTGATTTCGCGAATTTTGAACCGGGGAAAAAATACCTCGTTTTTATCGAGAAGCAGAAGAAGGACACCTTTGCGTCGGTGTGCATGGGGACTCAAGAACTCAGCTACGAGCCGATCTCGCCGGTGATGTTGAACCTGGCTGAAACGCCACAATATGGTTTGAACAAGAAAACTCGTAACAAGATGCAGGTGCTTCGCGACAAAATGATCGACCAGGCGACCAACGTGCTCGAAAAAGTTGTTCAGCGATGTCAGCCCGATGTGTGGAAAGGAAAAGATCCCGCAAAAGGCCATATCGAAGTTCGATTTGACCACACGGAAGGGCAGCTGTTTAGCGCTGAGGTCTTGCGCTACGAAACGTCCGACGAATCGGCGATCGATGAGGTTCGAGCCTGTCTTGGCGAACAGTTATCCGAGCGGAAATTCCCGAAATTCCAAGGTGGCCCGATCAGCATTCAGGCCTATGTGATTATCGATCGCGTAGATTCGTCGATGGTTCGACGCAAAGCCTCGGGCTCGATCGTGACGTTCAAGTCGAATGACCGTCCGACAGACCTTGAAGTGATCGACTAAGAGCGTCCCAGAGCGCGTCAACGTGCTGCTGCTGCGTTCGCCACTGCCCGATGCTAACCCTGAGAGTATAAACGTCGTTGAGGCGCGTGTGAGTCATATAGGAGTGTCCTTCGGCATTCACGGTGGCCATGAGCTTTTCGTTCAGGTCGTTTAACTGGTCAGGGCGCGCCCATTTTGGGTTGGCACGCAGGCAGACCAGGCCAAAAACTCCATCTGTGACGAGTTCGAAATCCGGCGAAAGTCGGATTTTTTGGCGTAAAGCCTCGGCCATCTCGATGTGGTCTCGCAGCATGCTACGAATGCCTTCCAAGCCATAACTTCTAAGAACAAACCAAAGCTTGAGTGCTCGAAAGCGGCGCCCAAGTTGGATGCCCCAATCCCGAAAATTCGGAACCTCGGCGTCGTAGGTTGTACGCAGGTATTCTGGCGTCAGTTCAAACGCGGCGAGCAGCGATGACGGGTCTTTGACAAAATAAGCCGTGCAATCGAAATTTGTGAGCATCCATTTATGTGGATTAAACACATAGGAATCCGCCAGCTCGACTCCATCGATGGTCCAGCGCAATTCAGGTAGCAATGCCGCTGTGCCCGCATAGGCAGCGTCAACATGAAACCAGACGCCGAATTCCTGGCAGACCTCGCCGAGTTCACGAATAGGGTCGATGGCGGTCGATGACGTCGTCCCAACGGTGGCACAGACGGCGCAGGGGATATGACCAGCCTCGATATCAGCGACGATGGCTAGGCGCAGCGCTGCGGCGTCCATCGCGAAAGTGGCATCCGTCGGAATTCGCACCAGATTTTCTAATCCAAAACCCGCTATTTTGACGGCTTTGTCGATCGAAGAATGGGCCTGGCTGGACGCATAGATTCTTAACGTTTTGTCTGATTTCCCGGATTTCCCGACCTGGCCTTTGCTAAGGAGTTCGCGCGCTGTGATGAGGGCCACCAGCGTGGCGGTTGAGGCCGTGTCCTGAATCACGCCGCGAAACGTCTCTGGCAGGCCGCTCGCCTGCGCGAGCCATTGCATGACTACTTCTTCAAGTTCGGTGGCAGCAGGCGATGTCTGCCAAGACATGCATTGCGCGCCGAGCGTGGCCGTGAGCATTTCAGCCAGGACCGAAGGCGGTGAATTATTTGCCGGAAAATACGCAAACCAACCGGGGTAATTCCAGTGGGTCATATTGGGCACAATTAATTTCTGAAAATCGTCAAAAATCGCGCCAAATGATTCTCCGGAATCCGGGGCTGCTGCAGGTAAGAGCCGACGCACGTCCCCAGGTTTTGTGGGCGGAATAATCGAGTTGTCTGTGGCCGACATATAATCGGCCATCCAGTCTACAAGCGCATGAGCGTGGGTTCGAAATTCATCTGGCGTCATTCGGGAAGACTCGGGTGTTGCTATGTGAGTTCACCTGATCGAACAGGCGAACCGCATCCTCGCAAATCACACCGCCAGCGACAAACTCATTCAATTGACCGTCTTCACGTAACGCAGAACATGTACTGATGTTGCCGTCGTAAGTGCACTCGATGCTTGCGACGGTTTCTGCGCAGCGAAGCGATCCTGCGCACGAACCTTCGCCGAAATTTTCGAAAGCAACGGTGCAGTTTTCTGGTTCAACGCAGGTAGCCGCGCTTCGCAGACCGCTACAAACTTGCTCGTGTGGGCAATCCCACCAAGTGTTGCAGGATTGAACAGCGCCGGTTGCCGGGGTTCCTGTGACCTCTGTGACTGACCACGCGTCGGCTTTGTTGTCATCGACGACGCCGTTGGTAGCGCCATTTGTGCTTGCCGACTGAGTCGCGTTGGGGTCCGCTTGGCATTGGCCTGTCTCGTCGCAAAGCGATCCAAGCGGGCATTCAGCGTCCTCGACGCAGCCGACGTCGAACTGGAAAAAGCAGGCCGAACTCATGGTGGCGACGGCCAAACAAAATGAAGAGAGAGCTAAAAATCGTGCCATGCCGGACTCCACGCGAGTGATTGCGCTAGGTGGTGTCCAGCGCATAGATTGTCCATCGGCACACTCAGACGTGAACTTTAGTTCCAGGAATAAATTTGCAGCCGATTCGTATCGAAAAAAACAGCACGGTTGCACACACGTCGGCGAGGCTTGTTTTGGGCGCAATGCGGCGTCAGAAACTGCTCGATCTGTCGGACGCTCAAGCGATGCAGTGGACCGGGCTGCCCTTAGATTCGGTGCGTGCGGCCTTTGTGTTCCTTGCCGCGGATGCCGATGTCCGGCTTTACACGTCGCAAGGCCGGCTGATGTTGTCGTTTGCAAAGCTGCCTTGGGCGAGTCCTTATAATTTGCCAGCCTGGGTGCTCTATGTGTGGGTGAGGATGCGCGGCGTGGTGCACGCGATAGGGCCGCTTTTTGCCCTCGCGGTCACGGCTTTGGCGCTCAGTGGGCTTGCGGCTATCTACCTGGCGGTCGCTAATCAGGTGTTTCCCGAAGGCGGGAAGGGCGCGGTGATTTTGGTGGGAATCGGCCTGGGAGTCGTTTTTCTGTTTGTGATGCCCGCGGTCTTTTTGCTGTTTGCTCTATTGCTTCCTCTGGTGGCAATCGGCGCGATCTTAAAAGGAGAGTGGTTTTTGGGAATCGCCATGTTGCCTGTGGCCGCCCTTGTTTGGAGCGGCCTTCCGGTGATTTGGTCGGTCAGCAAAGGGCTTACTGAACGCGCGTGGGTCCGAACAAGGGCGCTGTTCAATTTTGGTCAAGATACTGGCGACGCACTGGAAGATGAACGTCTTTTTATTCAGCTCACTAGAGCCCGCGGCGGCCGCGTGGTCTTGGCAGACCTGTGTGTGCTTTTCGGTTGGACGATCAAGCGGTCTTTTTCAGAAATGAAACGGTGTTTGGTGGAATACGGCGGCGAAATAATGGTGGATGACTACGGACGGATTTGGTTCGACTTTCCGACCCTTTCAGACGGTGTTCCGCTGGCGCCGGCGCCGATTTGGAAGCGCGCGCGAGAGCCTCGGCTGGTTTTTGATGAGCGTTCGCGGCGTCTGGATATCGCGATGGTGGTCTTGGTCACCGCTGGTGTGGTGCCCTATTTTTATCTGATGCTTGGGAAATACGAAGGCACCAAACGAGCGATGGAATACGTGTGGTTGCATTGGGGGTTTGGGGCGCGTGCAGCAGCAATAATGGCGATTTTTACGGTTGTTTTTGTGATTGTATTGATAGCCGTGCGCAGGCTGCTCGTGGCCTGGCGACAATCCAGATGGATGCAAAGGCTGCATTGGTTTGAATTGTTGCGAGCCGCCACACGTGGGCAGGTTCGCGTGCATAAAGATGACTTGGACCAAAAAAGCCTGGCGCAGTTAAATGGCGAAGTCGCGGCAGCCGAAGGCGATAGTTTAGTTTTGGAATTTCAAGACTTTAGACAAATGGAATTTGCCGAAGACGTTTGGGCCCGCGCCGTAAGCCGTGCAGATGTCCGGTAGCTTGCAGTCGTGGGCGTGCGGGGCTACAAAAGGTCCAATTACGAAGTATTTTTGTACTAAAAGCAGGAGAAAACGATGCAAGAACAACAAGAACGACGTGTATTTCTTAAGAATTTGGCCATGATCACCGGAGGCGTGGTGCTCATGCCTTACGTGATTTCGTGCGGATCCAATCCACCCGTTGTGGATGCCATGCCCGAGTCCAAAGTCGATCAAGAGACGGTCGAAAAAGCGGCCATAGATGCGACCGAGGTGCCTTTGACCAAGCCGTCGAATTGGGAGCCTATCTCGTACAACACCACCCGCGGCAACTTGGGATTCATTCCAGACTCCTACCTGCCAGACGTGAATGGTCCAGACGGCCCGCTTAAGCACGTGGGCAAACACCTTCCGTACGTGCCTGTTGACGACGCATCGATGGTTCCAGCTGGATTCTTGGCCATTATGTGGGGCGATCCTGCGCTCGGTTATGCAAAGCATCCGAACGCGGCGAAGAGCGAGTCGAACCCTGATGGGCACTGGTACAACTCCATCAAGATTCGCAAAGCAGTCGAGGGAGAAACCGAAGAGTTAATGTCGGTTTATACTGATTGGCCGGGTAGCGGAGAAACCGATAACGGCGCTTATGCGGTATCTGGTGGTGGAGACATCACCGCAGACTCAGGTAAAAACACCGTCTATCTGGCAGCACTTCCTGCTGGCCTGCAAAAGGGCGACACCATTCGCATCTGGGCACATTGTTTGACGCACGGCGAATATGTCGACTTTCTTACGATTTAAGTGAGATCCCGAGGGCTTCAAACTCGGCTTCGATCGCTTCTTCCCAGCCTGCGTTGGCCTTTGGACTGGCCGGGCTGGGATGAAGAATTCGTCCAAATTTGATGTCCGCGCTGATGGCTTGTTTTGCTCGTTGTTCGGCAAACGCGCCCACTCCAACAACCCAATCGACATCCAGCTCTTTGGCTACCCGAGCCAACGCTTTATCGCATACCTCAAAAAGGGCAGTGCGTTCTGCGATCGGCAATTTATCGGGCGTGCGGTTGCGGCCGCCTTCTTCCATGAAGCTGAGTGGGCAATAATTCCAGACAAAAAATCGGTCGAAAAACGCCTCGGGCTCGATAAACCTGTTTTTTGCCCATCCCCATAGCCGGGCACCGCTGACCTCGCTGCGTTTGCAATCCAGCCCTTCCACCAAACGTTTTGGGTGTTCGTTGGCGGGTTTTTTGACGTTGCCCTCGAGCTTTAGCCAATCACGAACAAAGCCGACTTCGCCAAATGGTACGCCAGTTTGGGCCATACCCCAAGGCCCTGGATTCATGCCTAATAGCAGGATTTTTGCGCCTCGCGATGCGAACCGGTTCAGGTAATTCTCCTGCATCTCTTGCGCGTAGTTAAACGGGTTGTAGACATGAGTGACGGGCTCGGCAAACTGAAGTTTTTCGATGTCGTCAGAAAGCGTTCTGGAAATTTCAATGATGTTCATAGGGCAACCTTTTCCTGAAAAATCTGCCTGTCTTCCAGGCGAATGCACGAGAGATCTCGGCCCCACGCGGCACCCGAATCCAGGGCAAAAGCGTGTCCAAACTGTCGGAGTCCGAGGGCCGACCAGTGGCCAAAAAACAGCGGGGTCTTGATCGAGGTCAGCTCAAACCACGGGGTTAAATCGGCCGGAATATCGCTGTATTCTCCCTTGAAGTTGAACTCCAATTCTCCCTGGTCCGAGATAACCCTGGCGCGGGTGAGGGCGTTGATTCCAATCCGCGTGCGGTCGTCATCTTCAAGGTCGTCGCTCCATTTTTTTGGATGATTTCCGTACATGTCTTTGAAGAGTGCAACAGGATCATCTTGCAGCGCGGTCTCGATCTGCTTTGCAACGTCCAAGGTGGTAAGGATATCCCATTCTGGCAGCACGCCCGCGTGGACGATTAGCGCTTCACCGGTCGAGACCGCGAGCTTTTGCGAGAGCAACCAATCAATCAGTTCAGCGCGATCCAGCGCATCAACGACATCGTGAAAAGTGTCTTTGGACCGCATAGATTGGTCGGCGAGTAGCACCGCCAACATGTGCAGGTCGTGATTTCCCAAGACCGTCGTGGCTTGCGGACCGAGGTCCTTAACGATGCGCAGAACTTCGGCAGATTGATGACCAACATTGACTAGGTCACCCACAAAATACGCGTTGTCCGCGGGGCCAAAATCGATGCGTTCCAGCAATGCACGCAGGGCATCTGCTCTCCCGTGGACATCGCCGAAAACATAAGTGCTCATGAAAGGTCTCCATCTGCGACAAGTCGCTTTCAGCCTGAAAGTGCTGCCAGACGGCGTGCGCGTGGTCAACCAACAATCCCCGCGCTAGAGTCGCGCGATGAAAACGCCGAAAGCATCTGAGGATCTCAAACCAGCAAAGGAATCGAATATTGGGCTTCGCGCCGGAGCGGCATTTCTTGTTTTGATCCTCCTCGGAGTGGTGGTCGGAACCTACGCGGTGATCCAGTCTGAACGTTCGTCGCTCATCGAGCGATTTGAGGCGGAAAAAGAGGTGCAGCTCAAGGATGTCGCCAAAGGTGTCGAGGCCGAGTTCGACGATATCCACGACGACCTCGAACTGACCGCGCGGCTGGCGTACAACGTCTACCCCGAGCAACAAGAGGCGATCGTGATGTCGCTGCTGGGCGCCGTCAGGGCGTACCGGGCGGCCGCTTTGGTGGACACGTTGGGTCATCTCAAGATGGTTTCGGATCCGCGCTGGGAAGACGAGATCTCGGCAAAATCCCGCGCCGCCATGTTGGAAGCCGGAAAACGTGCGATTGCCGAGGGCACCTATGTGTCGCCTCGAGTTGGGGAAGGGGAAGATTCCTGGTTTCGGGCGTTCTCGCAGGTGGTCCCATCGGGCGAGGGCGCGTTTGTGTTGCTGGTGGACACCCGCACCTTCATGGAAAACCTACGCGTGCTGTCGGCAGACCCGCAAACGCTGGTCGTGGTTCTTGGTCCCCAGGGCCAATTTGCGCCCACGACGTCAAGCGCGATTTTGGAACAATTTGAGGGAGATTCGGCGCCTAAGGAGCTGAAAGATCTGCTGACACAAATGGCTGCGACCGAACACGGTTCGTACCGGATTCCTTGGCGCTTTGCAGGCTGGACAGGGTTTGATCGCGGGGACGTGGTTGTGGCGTTTCGGCAGGTGGACGCGCTACCTGGGGTGCATTGGTCCGTTGCGACGTTGACCTCATTGAGCGTGATTCGAAGTCATGAATCCGCGCTGACCACCCGACTTTTCGGATTTGCCACGTTTGTTGCGCTGTTGCTGGCTGGCTTTGGGCTTTATCTGGCGGTCACTACTCGCCGCACAGCGGTTTTGAAGGAACGCCTGGCGTCTGCCAGCGAACTCGCGCATTTGCACCAGAAGGCTGACACGGTTCTTCAAACGATGCCGCTGGCCGTTTGTGTGGTGGGGGATGGCGGCTTTGTATCCGACGCCAATGCGGCCTGGGCGATGAGATGGTCGCACCTGCGCCGCGGGGGTTCGTTGACAACCGACCCTGAATCTTCCGAGCTAGATGCCAAGCTTCATGCGGCGATCGAGCGCGGCGAGGAGTCGGAGTATTTTGTCGAAGACGACACACTCTTTGGACATGAGGGCAGTTTTCACGTTTATCTGGTGCCTTTTGAGCCTTCTTCCCCAGATTCACGTGCCTTGGTCGTGGTTGAAGATATCTCAACAACTCGCAAGCTCGAGGCGCAGCTTTTGCGGGCTGAAAAGCTTGCTACTGTGGGTGTGCTGGCCGCGGGTATTGCCCACGAAATAGGCACACCACTGGGAGTGGTGCGGGGACGAGCAGAATACATCCTGCAAAAGGTTGAAGTCGAAAGCCCACACGTGCGCGGCCTGAACGTCATTATCGAACAGATTGACCGCGTCAGCCGCATTATTCAGGAGCTTTTGGATTTTTCGAGGGTCGATGCCGCCCGAACCGAGAAGGTCGACCTCGCGGTCGTCACAGAAAAGGTCAGTGAGCTTTTGAGGGTGGAACTGGCCAACAGCAACGTGGATTTTGTGACCGATATTCCGGCCAAGTTTCCGCTGTTAGCCGCGGATATCGACCGACTAGAACAGGTCTTGGTGAACTTGGTTGTGAATGCGCGCGATGCCATGGAAGGCGCGTCAACACGGCACGTGGTGACGGTGAGGGCGGAAGTGCGAGACACAAACGCGGTGATCACGGTCGAAGACACGGGCATGGGGATTTCGGCCGAACATCTGAATCGTGTATTTGACCCATTTTTTTCCACCAAAAAACGAGGAATGGGCACGGGGCTTGGGTTGGCCGTGGTTTCTCAGATCATCCGAAATCATGGAGGAAAGATCGACGTGGTAAGCGATGCTGGGATTGGCACGCGATTTGAAATCACTTGGCCTCTCTTCATTGCAAAGGACGTCCGAAATGCGCCGTGACCGAATTCGAGTACTGGTGATTGATGATCACGAAGAAATGGTCGAGCTGCTCGCAGACCAACTGCGGGATCTGTCTTACGACGTCGAAGTCTCAACCGATGGCGCGACGGCGTTGAAGCTGGCCGAAAGACGTCTTCCAGACGTCGTAATCACCGACCTTCGTATGCGTGGAACCGACGGGTTTGATGTGCTCGCCGGGATCAAAAAGCTGGACCCTACGGTGCCGGTTTTGATCATGACGGCATTTGGCGCGGTCGACACCGCCGTCGAGGCCATCAGGCGAGGCGCGTCTCATTATTTCACGAAGCCCTTCAAGTTGGATGAGGTTGTCCTGTGGGTCGAACGGGCGCTCGAGGACCGCACCTTGCGCGACGAAAACAGACGTCTCAAGGCTGTGGCCCCTATTGGTGCAGATGTTCTGGTGGGTGACGGGCCGGCAATGACGAAGGTTAAGGAACTCATCCGGCGGGTGGCTCAGGCCGATGTTCCAGTCCTAGTCAGGGGTGAATCCGGAACCGGCAAAGAGATCGTCGCCCGGCTGATTCACGATTCGGGGGCACGTGCCGCAAAACCGTTCGTCGCGATCAACTGCACGTCGCTGCCCGCAGAGCTGCTGGAAAGCGAGCTTTTTGGACACACGCGGGGAGCCTTTACTGGTGCAGCAAGTGCGCGTCGTGGGCTTTTTGTCGAGGCCGACGGTGGCACGCTCTTTTTGGATGAGATCGGCGATATGCCGCCGGAGTTGCAGTCGAAACTGCTGAGGGTGTTGCAGGAGCGTGAGATTCGTCCTGTGGGTTCTGATGTGACCCGCAGCATCGATGTTCGTGTGATCGCAGCGACTCACCAACCCCTGGAACAGCGGGTCAAAGAAGGGCGATTTCGTCAGGACCTGATGTTTCGCTTGGATGTTCTGAGCATTGCGCTGCCGCCTCTGCGTGAGCGTCGAGAAGACATTGCCGCGCTTGCGGGGCATTTTGCGCGGAAATTTGATGTGGCTTTGACGCCTAGTTTCGTGAAGACCTTGGAACAGCAAGACTGGCCTGGAAACGTGCGAGAGCTTGAAAATATCATGCAGCGATTCCGGTTTTTGGGTGAGGAAGCCATTGAATCTCGGGCGAATCACGCCGAAGGGTTCGATTTCACGGGCGAACTCAAGACGTTAAGGGAAATCGAGAGCGAGTATATCCGGCACGTGCTGGAAAAGTGTCAGGGCAACAAAACTCGCGCCGCCGAGATATTGGGAATCGATGCCTCCACTCTTCACCGCCGCGAGAAAGCCATGTGAGTCTTGCATTTTGCAAGACCCCAGATTGCATTTTGCAACGGTACCCACCCGCTTTACCCGGTTCATGTGCGAATCCGCCCTGAAATGGCCGTTTTGAAAGCTGGCACGTAAGTTGAAATAGACTTATTCAGACGCGGCATAGAGTCGCATTTTTACGGAGCGCATAATGAATACGAAGGGCATGTTGGTAGTAGTTCTTATGGTCGGTGGCGTTGGTTGTGCTTCAACCAAGAAACAAGTCCAGATGCCAATCGAGGACACCACCATCGCTCAGAACAGCGCGCCGGCGACCAAAGAAGCGCCTGCCCGCGCTGATGGCGACCCTAGCCTGAAGACAGTGTATTTCGATTACAACTCGGATGCGATTGCTAGCGAATACACCGACAAGATGAACAACCTTGCCAAGACACTTCAGGCCGATCCAAGCGCCAAAGTGGTTATCGAAGGACATTGTGACGAGCGAGGCGGCACAGAGTTCAACCTTGCCCTGGGTGAGCGTCGTGCGGTGACCGTCAAAAAGCACCTTGTTCGCTACGGCA
Organism: Bradymonadaceae bacterium; assembly: GCA_037968515.1. Taxonomy (GTDB): domain Bacteria; phylum Myxococcota_A; class Bradymonadia; order Bradymonadales; family Bradymonadaceae; genus JBFFMO01. The sequence goes on along the minus strand of JBBKVQ010000203.1, from coordinate 6,324 downwards.
TCTCTGACAAGCAGCTCAACATCATCAGCTACGGTGAAGAGCGCCCTGCAGTCACTGGAACTGGCGAAGGTGTTTGGTCGAAAAACCGCCGTGCAGAGTTTTCGATCGAAGACTAGGTCCCGATGACCTTCTCGAGCTTATCGAGAAGCGCCGAGGCCGAAAACGGCTTCGCCAAGAAGTGGCGGTCGAGCAGCCCAAAATGCTCGAGCTCATCTTCTGGATGACCCGACATCATCAAAAAATTCAGGTCGGGACGAAGAACCAAGAGTTGGTCGATTAAGGCCGGTCCACTCATGATGGGCATCAAGACGTCAGTCAGAACGACGTCAATCTCGTGGCCAGACCTAGCCATCACCTTCAAAGCCTCCTCGCCATTCACGGCGGTCGTCACCTGATACCCTGCATGCTGCAGAATCGCTTGGATGCTGTTCCGAACCAGTTCGCGGTCTTCCACCAAAAGAAGCCGCGGTCCTTGCAAAGTTTTTCGATCTTTTGTTTCCGATTTCGTCGCGTCAGCGGGTGCTAGCGCTGGGCTAGCTGACAGGGGAAGTTTAACGGTGAAGGTGGAGCCCCGGCCAATGGCGCTATCGACTTCGATCGCCCCGCCCATCGATTCGACCAGCATGAATACGTTGGCCAGTCCAAGTCCGGTTCCGTCTCCACCTTTGGTGGAAAAAAAAGGCTCAAAAATCTGATGAAGTATTTGGGCGTCAATGCCGACGCCGGAATCGCGGACCGTCAACAGCACGGTTGATGGGTCCGCCATGCTTGTTTCGATTTCCAACACGCCGCCCCGGGGCATGGCATCCTGGGCGTTCACAGCGAGGTTGAGAATGACTCGTTCCAATTGGCCTGGTTCAGCGCTGCAATAGGCCATGGGAGTGTTATCTTTGACCTGAAGAGAAACAGTATCAGGGAGTAGCCGATGAAGCATGGCCTCGGTGTTGTCCAGTGCGTCGCCAAGACGAATTGGGCCCGAGTCGCCCGACCGTTGGCGCGTGAACGCCAGAAGCTGCGACGAAAGCTCGGCAGCTTTCAGCGTCGACATTCTTAAGACTTCGAGCGTTGCGGTCGGTGATTGCTTTGCTTCGATCTCTAATTCGACCAAGTCGACCGAACCCAAGACGGCTGTCAGAATATTATTGAAGTCATGCGCGATGCCGCCCGCCAGACGCCCCAACGCGTCCATGCGTCGCTCCAGATTGAGCTGTTCCTGCAGCATTTGAGTGTGCGTGACATCGCGAACCGAGCCCATGACCGCTGTGGTGTTGCCAGATTGCGTACTGCGGGTCCGAATGATGACATGGATCTGGCGCCCGTCCGTACGTTTCCAGATCTGGTCGACGTCTTCGCTGGTCCCAGTATCATCGGCGAGCGGGCCATGTGTCGCCTCGAGGTCCTGTACGGTGAGCCCCAACATGACGCCACTGTCGTACCCAAGAATCCGCTCGAGAGCCGGATTCACTTTCAGAAATTTCCCGTTCTCGTCGGCAAGGAAGATACCGTCGACGGAGTTTTCAAACAGGCTGCGGAACTCGTCCTCGCTGGCCGCTAGTTCTCGGCGAGCGATTTCGTAATGAGCCATCAATAGTCCCACACCCACAGTAAAACCGAGGACCATTCCCAATGCAAACCCCCAAGGGGCAAACCATTCGACGGGGCGCAGAACCGGGTAGTTTAGTTGGTGAAACCCCCATAACAGTAGTGCAAGGCCCGCGATTTTTGGTCCGGCACCTTCCCGTCGTTGTCGCAGCATGATGATGCCAGCGAACATGTCGGTAGTGCCGCGAAACCAAAACGCAGGGGCCGTGGCTGCCAAGAAACTCACGCCCCAAAAGGGCGATGCAATCGTCCAAACTGCAATGATTGTTGCGGGAAGGAACCAGATTTTGGGCGCACGTCGATTCAGGAATGAGTATGTCCCCACCAACACAAAGCCGCCTGCCACCAGAGTAGTCAGATTTAGCAACCCGCCATAGATGAGGTGTGGCGACTGAAGCGACACCACGATGGCAAATGCATGCTGAAAGCCAACGATGAAAAACGAGATCGCCCAATACGTCAGATACTCCGAGCCCTGACGACCCCGCAGGTAGAGCAAAACGCAACCGATCAGGTTGCACATGATGATCGAACAAATTAACAGAGGCGCAAGTGATTGCATGGGGGGTCCGGAGCTCGACCATAGGTGCGACGCGGCGCAAGGTCTCATTTTTCTTTCAGAAAAGGCATCCCCCAGTCCATTGCATATCACTTTACAGGTTGTCACGGACAGGCTACCCGACATTATTTGCCCATGTGGTATAGGCACGTATACTCACGGTGCGGACAAGGATGTTCAGGAATTGAGAGGCGTAATGCGGACATGCATCATAATTTTGTTGGCGGGGTTTTTGGCGGTCCCTGCTTTTGCCCAACAAGCGCCCCCAAAGACGTTGAATGTGGCACCGAACCAAGTGGTCGAGGTCACTGCCGAAGTGAATGCGGTAGCTGAGTCAGAGTCCGAAGTCGATGAAATCGTCGAAGCTGTAGAGCAAGCCGAACGCGATATCGCTGGCGAAATGTTAAGCGCGGAGCTGGCAAAACGTGCCATCAACGATTTTGATGAACTTCGAAACGACGAAGATGCTCAAGATGGTTTGAGCGACCTTCCCAGCGCAGCGCTTGGGGATTCTAGACTGCCAAGCGCCGACGAGCTCATCGAGATGGGCCGGTTAGAGGCCGACCTTGAGCCCGCGAAAGAGGTTGATAACCCCACGGAATTTGAAGCTGCCGAACGTCAGGCACAGTTCAAAGAGTTCATCAATCGTCTGCGGGGCATGGAAGTGGTTGCCACCCTTCAGGCTCAGGCGAAAGGTTCGATGCAGAAGCTCAGCGTGCTGGTTCCAAGCGCTGGAAAACACCGTGTGGTGTTTTCGCGCGACGGAATGATGCAACTTGGGCCGGCAGTCTCGGATCCCGCTTGGGCGACCGCGGTTGCGTTTTATGAAGATGGTAAGTGTAAGGACGCGCTGAAAGCGCTGAAAGACGCCCCAGCCGAGGCCCTTGAGACCCCCGAAGCGCGCTATGGCGTGGCTCGGATGCAGTTGTGCGGCGGTGCTGCGAGTGAAGGACGAAAGGCCCTCGAAGAGTTGGCAAACGGTACGGGCGTAGTCGCGATGGTGGCTCGCAGTCGGTTGGGTCTTAAAGACGACAGTCCGACCAAAACGAGTGTTGAAGAAGAGGAAGGCCAATATTTGTCCCAGCTTCTGGCCGCGTCAAAAACCCACTCGAAAAAGAATCTGGACGGCGCTCTGAGCGAGCTTGATACGCTTCATGACACCCTTAAGGTGCCGTGGGATAAATATCGTGTTCGTTTGGCTCAGGCTGAGATTCTGGAGTCGTCGAATCGAATCGATGATGCCGGAGCGGCCTACCTTGAGCTTTACCGTAAAACGCGTGGCTGGAAGGTCAACGACAACATCGAAGACCGCATTGAAACCTTGGAACGCAAACACAAGAAATCGTTTTTGACCTTCGGAGAACGAATTGACCGCATGCGCCATTTGGTGGGCCGTGGCCGCTACAAAGAAGCCAAACAGGTCAGCATCGAAAATGCAAAAATCCGCCGGGTAGGCGGCAATGAAGTGACCGGATGGACCAAGTTCCGCATGGCACTTCAGGCTGAACGCGAGAAAGACCGCACCAAGGCCGTGAAGCTGTTTGAAGCCGCCGACCGCCTTGTGAAGGACCCGGAAGTTCGCCCACGGATCTATTTTGGCTGGGCTCGAGCGCTGCGTCGTACCAACCACGATACTGACGCAATTGCGCTCTATGAGCGACTTTGCCTGGAATATCCAGACCAAGAGCTGTGCGAAGAATCGACCTACGAAGCGGGGCGTTTGCTTCAGTATCAAGACAAACACGTGGCAGCTTTGGCCAAGTTCGAAGACGTCATCACGGGTGGCCGTGATGGCGGGTTTATCGCGGATGCCCTGTGGCGCAGCGCGTTCAGTGAGTATCTGCAAGGCGATTGGTCAAAATCGATCAAACATCTTGAGCGACTGCGCTCAGACTACGGCGATTTGCGTGACGAATCCGAACTGACCCTTGGCTTGAAAGCCACCTACTGGATTGGCGTTGCCCACTTGAAAGCCGGCGAGCGCGATGCGGCCCGCCGTGTGTTCCAGGACACGATCGATCAAGGGATGTTGACTTGGTACGGCCGTCTGGCTGCCAGCCGAATGAAAAAAGAAGGCTGGAAACCAGACGTTCGCATGCCAGAAGGTCAGTTGACTGCGACGGATCTGGAAGACCTAGCGACGTTGATGGTTCCGGAAAATCCGCGGCTTCAAAGCGCCGGGCTGTTGATTCGACTGGGTTTTTTCCAAGAAGCACTCAAGGAGCTGGGAACGCAGGTTGCCGTTCATCCAGTTCCGGCGGGCGCAAACCAGATGCTGGCTGCTGTTCATCTGGCTCGTGGCGACGCTTCTCGCGCTCACTGGGCGATGAAGAAGTTCATCGACGAATCCGGTCCAAACGAAATGACCTTACGTGAGTGGGGAACGGCGTTTCCGTTGCCCTACATGGAGCTTGCGCATCGATACGGCGTGAAGGTCGGAGTTTCTCCGTTTTTAGTTCAGGCCATCATGCGGCAGGAAAGTGGATTTCGTGCAGGGGTGAGCAGCTGGGCCGGGGCTGTGGGCTTGATGCAGCTGATGCCGGGCACCGCGAACTGGACCGCCAAGACTTTCATGGAAGAGTCCAAGTTCAGACGCAACGATTTGTTGGACCCAGAAAAAAACGTTCGATTGGGCTCGATGTATATTCGAGTGCACACCGCACATGCCGTGAATCAGGTGTCGTTGGCTCTCGCCGGTTATAACGCTGGCGCGGGAGCGCTTGAGTCGTGGTTCAGGCGTTACGGAGATCGTGATGTTGACGCGTTTGTCGAGTCGATCACCTATCAAGAAGCTCGCGGATACGTGCGGAAAGTGATGACAAGCTACATCACCTATTCGGCACTCTACGGCGGTGAACTGCTGGATATCCCTCTTGAAATGCCAAGCAAACTTGGCAAATGGGGCGTGATTCCTGAGGTCGAATCCAACAAGAATATTTCGAGTATTTCTGTCGAGACGCCTAAACTCGCACGCAAATAGGCCTCGCCACTTGCGGTAGCGCCCCAGCTACCTGTAGGTATTGCGCCATGGCATTATTCCGAGACATAGAGGCCTTCAGAGAGGCCGCTCCCAGGTCGGTGATAGCGATTGGGAATTTCGATGGCATTCATGCGGGACACCGGCATGTATTGTCGCTCGCAGTGAAACTGGCGAACCAGACAGACGTCCCTGCGGCTGTGTTGACTTTCGATCCCCATCCGGTCCGGTTCTTTAAGCCGGCCACTCCTGAGTTTGCGCTGACGACTCTCGACGAGCGCTCCGTGTTGCTGAACCTTCTGGGCGTTGAACACCTGATTGCGATGAACTTTGATGCGGAGCTTTCTTCGAAAAGCCCGCAGGAGTTCGTCGATGAAATTCTGGTTGCCGGCATCGACGCTTCGCAGGTGCTGGTCGGTGACGGATTCCGCTTTGGCAAAGGACGAAAGGGCGACACCACAATTCTGACCGAGTTGTGTGCTGCCCGAGGCATCGCCGTCCATGTCGTGGGATTGGCTCAGATTCAGGGCAATGTTGTGAGCTCGACTGCTATTAGGGATGGCGTAAGGTTGGCTGATTTTGAGGTCGTTCGGGAACTATTGGGGCGCAACTTTGTGGTGAGCGGCAAGGTTGTCCATGGTGACGCGCGGGGCCGGGACCTGGGCTATCCAACCGCGAATGTTCAGTCCGAACCGCGGCTCTTGCCCCCTGACGGCATTTACGCGACGTGGCTCTACGATAATCAATCCAGGTTCCCTTCCGCTACTTATGTTGGGACACGTCCCACCTTCGATGGGTCCGATCGTCGGATCGAATCCTTCATATTGAACGCGGACGGTCCGGTAGACCTTTATGAACACGATGTGGTTGTCGAGTTTGTTGGAAGGGTTCGTCCCGATATGCGCTACGAGTCCGCTGAGGCTCTGGTAGCGCAGATGGCCATTGATGTGGCCCAAGCCAAAGAAATCCTTGGTGTGTGAATAAAATCTTCTGAACGATGTGTTGGTGCGCCGGGCTCCCGCTCGGCATTGCGAATCGCGTTTGTTGCGCCGGGCCTTGCCCGTTCTTTTGTGTGGAGCCGATCATGATCGAAGTGAAGGGATTGACCCGATATTACGGGGATTTTCCGGCCGTTCGCGACGTGTCCTTTAACGTCGGAGAGAACATGATTGTTGGTTTTCTGGGC